>NZ_JAGGPC010000041.1:0-56482 GCF_018614005.1 Streptomyces sp. ISL-99 | reverse complement strand
GGCGTGTCCTGCGTCGGCGTCGGCACGCCGGGGCGCGGCTTCGGCCGGGGGCCGTCACGCCGGGGCGGGGCCTGGCCGCTCTTCGACGGCGCGGCCGAGGCGCCCGGCGACGCGCCGGGACTCGCCGAGGGATCATCCACCGCCTTGCCGTCGTCCGCCTTCTCGCCGCCGTCGCGGCCGGCTTCGGACCGCCCGCCCGTACGGCCGATTCCCGTCCCGGTCCGCGCCTGCCCGCCGTCGGGTTCCGCCGCCGCGGCCCCCTGCCCGGCCGCCGAACGGGACGGCGCCGGTTTGCCTCCCTCGTCGCTCACGCTCATGCATCCCGCGGACGCCGCGACCGCGAGGGCGGCGGCGGCCAATCTGACAGGAGCAAATCGGGCAGGCGGGAGCAACTGGCGCACGGGCGGCACCTCCGGGGCACGGCGGGCGGGATTTCACTGCCCAACTCCCTTTGGCCCACAAGAGACACGCAAGGAGGCGCCCCCCGCGGACCGCTACTCCACCAGCCCCCGCGCGACATCGAACCCGAGAAAGACCGCGCCGAGCCCCACCAGCAGTGACGCCCCCACATTGGCCACCGCGAGGAACTTCCAGCCGCGCTCCGCCAGCCGCAGCGTCTCGTAGCTGAAGGTCGAGTACGTCGACAGAGCCCCGCACAGCCCGGTCCCGAGCAGCGCGTACGTCCCCGAGGACACCAGCGCCCCCGTCAGCACCCCCAGCAACAGGCTCGCCCCCGCGTTGACCACGAACGTCCCCCACGGGAACACCGAGTCGTGCCGCACCTGCACCGCACGGTCCGTCAGATACCGCAGCGGCGCCCCGACGGCCGCCCCCACCGCCACCAGCAGCCAGTTCACGAGGCGGCCCCCGCCCGCGCCACGGCCGCCCGCGTCACCGCCACGCCGGCCCACACCGCACCCAGCGCCCCCGCGAGCGTGCCGGCGGCGTACCCCATCGCGGTGAGCGCGTCCCCCCGCTCCAGCAGCCGCGCCACATCGACGGCGTACGTCGAGAAGGTCGTGAAGCCACCGAGCACGCCGACCCCGAGAAACGGCCTGAGCAGCGCGTGCCCCCGGCCCTGCTCGCTCACCAGCACCATCAGTACGCCGATCAGCGCGCAGCCCACCACATTGACGCCGAAGACCGTCCACACGCTCCCGGGCCACAGGACCACCGCGCCGTACCTCGCCAGCGCCCCCAGGACACCGCCCGCGGAGATCGCCGCGAGCACCCGCCACTTGCCGCGCCCGGCGGTCTCGGCGCGGTGCGCGGGCACATGGAGATCGACATCGGGGTCGATCACGCCATCAGAACCGGTCGCGTGGCTCAGCCGGCTCACCCGTACCCCAGTGCGTGCAGCCGCTCGTCGTCGATCCCGAAGTGGTGCGCCACCTCGTGGACGACGGTGATCTCCGTCTCCGCGACGACGTCCTCGCGGGACTCGCACATCCGCAGCGTCGGCCCCCGGTAGATCGTGATCCGGTCCGGCAGCACACCCGCGTACCACTCGCCACGGTCCGTCAGCGGGGTCCCCTCGTACAGTCCGAGCAGGTCCGGGCCGTGGTCGGGGTCGTCCGTCGCCGGCTCGTCCTCCACGAACACCGCGACGTTGTCCATCAGTCGCGTCAGCTCCGGCGGGATCCTGTCCAGCGCCTCGGCGACCAGTTCCTCGAACTCCTCACGCGTCATCTCCAGCACCCGGCCATTGTCACGTAATTCCGTGCGATGGGGTGGGGTGAGTTCCGCCGGGCATGGGCCGCCGCCCCCATGGGCATAGGGGACCAATGGCCCGCGCCCCTTTTCGTGCCACGAAGGCCCGCCTGCTGACCCAGCTGCCGTCCCGACTGCAACGCCACTACCGCTCCCGCACCACCACCCCCACCAGCACCCTCACCCACACCCCGCATCCCTACGCGCGGGCCCTCGGCCTCGCCGCGGTGGTGCTCTGCGGCGCCTGGCTCGGCCTACTGATCGTCGGCAGCGTCCGTACGCCGGTCGGCCCGATGGACACGACCATGACGCTCCGCGCGTCCGCCGCCGGCGGCACGAAGATCAACGTCTCCCCGCTGGGCGCCCTCGAACTCGACACACACGTCGCCCCCGTCCGCCTCGACGTGGACGTCGACCAGCTCGACCCGGTCCGCTCCCAGGCCCTCGTCGAGCACCCCGAACGCCTCTCCGGCCTCCAGGAAGAGATCACCCAGGACGTAGCCGACGGCACGACGGACCTGGCCGTACGCTCCTGCGTCGCCGTCGTGTCGGGCGCCACCGCCCTCGGCCTCGCCGTCTACCGGCGCCCGCGCCGCGCCCTGGCGGCGGGCGGCCTCGCGCTCGCCCTGCTGACGGCCTCGGGCATCAGCGCGTACGCCACCTGGAACCCGAAGTCGGTCCTGGAGCCGAAGTTCTCCGGCCTGCTCTCCTCCGCACCCTCGGTGGTCGGCAACGCGCGCAGCATCGTCAGCGAGTTCGACGTCTACCAGAAGGAGCTGGCGCGGCTCGTCACCAATGTGACGAAGCTGTACGACGCCACCTCGACTCTCCCCACCTACCAGCCGGACCCGGCCACGATGCGTGTCCTGCACGTCTCGGACATCCATCTCAACCCGGCGTCGTGGCACATCATCGGCTCGCTGGTCGAGCAGTACGACATCGACGTGATCATCGACTCCGGCGACACGATGGACCACGGCACGGCCGCCGAGAACGGCTTCCTCGACCCGATCTCCGACCTCGGTGCCCCTTACGTCTGGGTGCGCGGCAACCACGATTCGCTCGCCACCCAGCGCTACCTCGAACGGCTCAAGGGCGTCCACGTCCTCGACGAGGGCAAAGCGGTGACGGTGGCGGGCCTCCGGGTGGCGGGCACGGGCGACCCGCAGTTCACCCCGGACCGCTCCGTCGCGGCGCAGGGCGACCCGGCCGAACGCATGGCGGGCATCCGCCTCGCCTCGGCCCTGCGCGACCAGAAGCGGGCCGGCACGCCCGTCGACATCGCGGTGGCGCACAACCCGGTGGCGGCGCGCGAGACGGACGGCACGGTTCCGCTGGTCCTGGCGGGGCACGTCCACAACCGCAAGACGGAGGTGCTCAAGCATGGCACCCGCCTCAAGATCGAGGGTTCGACGGGCGGCGGCGGTCTGCGCGCGCTGCAGAACGACGAGCCGGAGAAGGTGCGTACGTCGGTGCTCTATCTGGACCGTACGACCAAGCGGCTGCAGGCCTGGGACGAGGTCACGCTGGGCGGCCTGGGCCTGACGACTGCCGAGGTCAGCCGCCACCTCCCGGCCGAGAACAGGCCCGGAGCACCCCCTTCCGCCACCCCCTCCCCCACCCCTTCGCCGACCTCCCCGTCACCCTCCCCGTAAAGCGTTTTGGCGAACGGTCCCGCCATCCCATATGCTTCTCACGTCCCCGACGCGCTGCAAAGCGCCCAGGCGGGCTCTAGCCCTCATCGTCTAGTGGCCCAGGACGCCGCCCTTTCAAGGCGGTAGCACGGGTTCGAATCCCGTTGGGGGCACGCACAACCGTGTGCGAGACTTGTTCTCGCACCACGCTTGGTCCTGTGGAGCAGTTTGGAGTGCTCGCCACCCTGTCAAGGTGGAGGCCGCGGGTTCAAATCCCGTCAGGACCGCTGCGGATCGAAAGATCCGAGTGGCTGGGTAGCTCAGTTGGTACGAGCGATCGCCTGAAAAGCGATAGGTCGCCGGTTCGATCCCGGCCCCAGCCACCACCTCGAAGGCCCCGTCCACCGGACGGGGCCTTTCGCGTTCCGCCACCACCCAAAAAAGGCCGCTCGCCGCCCTGCCAAGGTGGGAGGCCGCGCCCGCGGCGCAGCCGCAATCGGGTACAGCAAATCCCGTCAGGACCGCTGCGGATCGAGAGATCCGAGTGGCTGGGTAGCTCAGTTGGTACGAGCGATCGCCTGAAAAGCGATAGGTCGCCGGTTCGATCCCGGCCCCAGCCACCACCTCGAAGGCCCCGTCCACCGGACGGGGCCTTTCGCGTTATCCCTCCTCCGCGGGTGCCTTGCGGCGTCGGGCGCGCAGGGCGAGCGCCACGGCCACCACCGCCACCACTCCGGTGAGCAGTACGGCGTCGGGGACGGACTCGCCGAGGCCGCTCACCCACTGCTCGACGGCGAACGAGTCGTCCACGTCCAGGAGACCGGGCAGGGCCGTAGTCCCGTCGAGCACGAGGAAGAGCGCGCCCAGGGCAACGAAGAAGAGCCCGGACAGCAGCGACGTCGTGTGCAGCTCGAAGCGCCCCACCTTGAACGCCCGCCCCCGCAGCCACTGCCGTCTCCCCAGTTCGAACCGCTCCCAGAGCAGCGCGAGCACGAACAGCGGCACGGCCATGCCCAACGCGTAGACGGCCAGCAGCAGTCCGCCGTACACCGGACTGCCACTGACGGCCGCGACCGTCAGGACGCTGCCGAGGATGGGGCCCGCGCAGAAGCCCGCCAGGCCGTAGACGGCGCCCAGCGCGTACACGGAGACCGCCGTCGTCGGCCTGATCCGACCCGACAGAGCGGCGATACGGCGGGACGCGAAGCCCATGCCGAGGATCTGCGCCACGCCGAGCGCGATGATCAGCCAGCCACCGGCGAGGACGAGCTGGTCGCGGTGCCCGTAGAAGAGCCGCCCGGCGTACGAACCGGCCGCGCCCAGCGGTACGAGGGTGGTGGCGAGGCCGGCGTAGAAGATGCCGGTCCTGGCCGTCAGCCGTGACGTCGAGTCGATCGAGTACGCGAAGAAGGCGGGGAGAAGCAGGGCGCTGCAGGGACTGAGCAGGGCGAGGAGCCCGCCGAGGAAGGCCGCGAGATACCCGATGTCGGCGCTCACTCGCCCGCCTTCGCGGTCTTCGCCGCCGCTTCGATGGCCGTGGTGAAGGTTTCGGCGGGCTGGGCGCCGGCGATCGGCCTGCCGTTGACGAGGAAGGACGGCGTGGAGGTGGCACCCAGCTGGTACGCCTCCTCCTGGTCCTTCTTCACGGCCTTCGCGGCGGCTTCGCTGCCCGTGTCCCGGCTGAAGCGGGCGATGTCCTCGACCCCCGCCTCCTCGGCCAGCGCCTTGAGCCGGGCGTCCCCGAACCCCTTCTCCTTGGCACCGTCGGCGTAGGCGGCCGCGTGGAACTGCCAGAAGCGGCCCTGCTGCCCGGCCGCCCAGGCCGCGCGGGCCGCCGCTTCGGACTCCTTGCCGAAGATCGGGAAGTTGCGCCATTCGATGCGCAGGGTGCCGTCGTCGACGTACTTCTTCACGAGGGCGGGCTCCGTGTCGCGGGCGAACTTTCCGCAGTAGCCGCACTTGAAGTCGGCGTACTCGATGAGCACGACGGGCGCGTCGGCCCGGCCCTGCGCGAGCGAGTCCTCGGGGTCGCGCCGGGCGAGCTTCGCGAGCTCCGGGTAGACACCGGCCTGCGGATCGGCGGAGACCTCGGCGGCGGGCGCGTCGGCGGAGACGGTGGTGCGGGTCTCGCCGGGCTTGGTGGCGGTGTACGAGACGACGCCGAGCAGGACGGCTGCGGCGGCGACGGCCGCGCCGATGGCGATGCCGCGGCGGGCGGAGTTCTTGGGTGAGGAGGAAGAGCTCATGGGTGTTTCGGTGCTCCTGAACGGGATGCGGGAGGGAGGTGGGATGCGGGAGGTGGAGGTGAGGGGGCGGGCGCGGGTGGCTGGCGGCGCGGAGAGCCGGGAGCCGGGAGCCGGAAGCCGGAAGCCGGGCGGGGCCATTCCCCACCCCGCCCCTTCCCGAACGGGGCTCGGCCCCGCCCCGGTCCTCGAACGCCGGACGAGCTGAGGAGGCGGCGGACCATCGCCGCCGCACGGAAAGGCTCCAGCCGAGGCGATGAGGCCCGACCGAGCCCACCGACACCGGTCCCGCCACTGCCACTGCCACTGCCACCGGCACCGGCACCGGCAAGCCTTACCGGCCGGGCGGCGCACGGCCGGCAGGCCGGGCCCGGCCGGGCAAGGTGGCCGGTCTTGCCTGAAGGCAATCCCCGCCGGGCAACTCAAGCCCGCGCAGAAAACTGAACCGTGCCGGCAAGCCGGAATCTGCCGGCGGGACGGAACCGGGCCAGCCGGCCCGCCCGGCAAAGCCGAGGCCGGTCGGCGGATCAAGTCCTGGGTGGGCCTATCCAGCCCGTCCGGCGTTTGAGGACACGCCCGGAGGGTGTCCGGGGGTCCGGGGGCTCGCCCACGGTTCGGGAAGGGGCGGGGTGGGGAAAGAAGCCCCGCCGGGCGGCGCCTAGACGCGCAGGATCGAGAGGTCTATCGGCGTCGGGGGATCCAGCGGCGGTGGCCGGTGTTCCGGTGAGGGATGCGGAGCCAAGGCGTCGGCGCCCCAGGAGGCCGCCCCGGCCCTGGCTTCGTGGAGGGCCGGCATCAGCTCGTACGCCGCCCCACCGCGCGGCGGAGCCGCGGGCGTGTTCGCCATGCCGTCCCGGTGGCTCTCACGGCAGCCGGGCTCGTCGGAAGCAGGCGCCGTGGCCGCGGCCATCACCGTCGCGACCGGAGCTTCGGCGACCGAGGCTTCAGCGACCGGAGCTTCGGCGGCCGGAGCTTCGGCGGCCGACACGCGCCCGCCCGCCGTGTCCGTACACAGCAGCAGCACCGCCACCGCGAGCAACGTCCCCAGCAGCACGCTCACCATCTCCCCGGGCGCCGCAGTCGCCGCGGTCACCGCGCTGCGGCTCTGGCGGCTGGCCTGGGGCATGGGGGCTGGATCTCCTGTCCGGGACGACGTCCGGTAAAGCGTAAAGGCTCCGGCGGCGCCGCCCCGGAGCGCCCCGCCCCGAGCGCCCCGCTCCCCTCTCCCGCCCGCGCCCCCGACCCCATGCCCCACCCCCGCCGAAATGGGTTCGCCAGTCGCGACCGGCGGGTGAGATCCTGAATCAGGTATGTCTACTTCCTTCGCCGACCTCCAGACCGTGCTCGGGGGGCTGCCGCTCCGCGACGCCCACCGGCTCGGCCGCCGTCTCGACGGCGCCCGTCGCATCCGCAAGCCCGAGGCCCGCCAGGCCGTACTGGACGAAATCGCCGACGAGGCGGAGAAGTCCGCCGCCCGTCTGGCGCAGCGTGCTGCCCGGATGCCGGAGATCACGTATCCGGAGTCGCTGCCGGTCAGCCAGCGCAAGGACGACATCGCCGAGGCGATACGCGACCACCAGGTCGTGATCGTCGCGGGCGAGACCGGCTCCGGCAAGACGACGCAGATCCCCAAGATCTGCATGGAGCTCGGCCGTGGCGTGAAGGGCATGATCGGCCACACCCAGCCCCGCCGCCTCGCTGCCCGCACTGTCGCCGAACGCATCGCGGACGAGCTGAACACCCCGCTCGGCGAGGCGGTCGGCTGGAAGGTCCGGTTCACGGATCAGGTCAATCCGGAGGCGACCTTCGTCAAGCTCATGACGGACGGCATCCTGCTCGCCGAGATCCAGACGGACCGCGAGCTGCGCGCGTACGACACGATCATCATCGACGAGGCCCACGAGCGGTCGCTCAACATCGACTTCCTCCTCGGCTACCTCGCCCAGCTTCTGCCCAAGCGCCCGGACCTCAAGGTCGTCATCACCTCCGCGACCATCGACCCCGAGCGCTTCTCCCGTCACTTCGGCGACGCGCCCATCGTCGAGGTCAGCGGCCGTACGTACCCCGTCGAGGTCCGGTACCGCCCGCTCCTCGAAGAGGACAGCGACGACTCCGACCGCGACCAGATCACCGCGATCGCCGACGCCGTCGACGAGCTCCAGGCCGAGGGGCCCGGCGACATCCTCGTCTTCCTCTCCGGCGAGCGCGAGATCCGCGACACCGCCGACGCGCTCAACAAGAAGAACCTGCGGCACACCGAGGTCCTCCCCCTCTACGCCCGCCTCTCGCACGCCGAGCAGCACCGCGTCTTCCAGCGCCACACCGGCCGGCGGATCGTCCTCGCCACCAACGTCGCGGAGACCTCGCTCACCGTCCCCGGCATCAAGTACGTGATCGACCCGGGCACCGCCCGCATCTCGCGCTACAGCCACCGCACCAAGGTCCAGCGCCTGCCGATCGAGCGGATCAGCCAGGCCAGCGCCAACCAGCGCAAGGGCCGTTGCGGCCGTACGTCCGACGGCATCTGCATCCGGCTGTACGCCGAGGACGACTTCCTCACCCGGCCCGAGTTCACCGACGCCGAGATCCTGCGGACGAACCTCGCCTCCGTCATCCTCCAGATGACCGCCGCCGGCCTCGGCGACATCGAGAAGTTCCCGTTCATCGACCCGCCGGACCACCGCAACATCCGCGACGGCGTCCAGCTCCTCCAGGAGCTCGGCGCGCTGGACCCGGCGGAGAAGGACCCGAAGAAGCGGCTCACCGAGCAGGGGCGCAAGCTCGCCCAGCTGCCCGTCGACCCGCGCCTCGCCCGCATGGTCCTCGAAGCCGACCGCAACGGTTGCGTGCGCGAAGTCATGGTGATCGCCTCCGCACTCTCCATCCAGGACCCGCGCGAGCGCCCGTCGGACAAGCAGCAGCAGGCGGACCAGCAGCACGCCCGTTTCAAGGACGAGACGTCCGACTTCCTCGCGTTCCTCAACCTCTGGCGGTACGTCCGCGAGCAGCAGAAGGAGCGCGGCTCCTCCAGCTTCCGCCGGATGTGCAAGTCGGAGTACCTCAACTTCCTGCGCATTCGCGAATGGCAGGACATCTACACCCAGCTCAGGTCCGTCGCCAAGCAGATGGGCATACATGTCAACGAGGACGACGCGCCCGAGCTGTCCGTGCACCAGTCGCTGCTCGCCGGACTCCTCTCCCACATCGGCCTGAAGGACACCGAGAAGAACGAGTACCTCGGCGCCCGCAGCGCCAAGTTCGCGATCTTCCCCGGCTCGGCGCTCTTCAAGAAGCAGCCCCGCTTCATCATGTCCGCCGAGCTGGTCGAAACGTCACGCCTGTGGGCACGGGTCAACGCGAAGATCGAGCCCGAGTGGATCGAACCGCTCGCCCAGCACCTCCTCAAGCGCACGTACAGCGAGCCGCACTGGGAGAAGGACCAGGCGGCCGTCATGGCGTACGAGAGGGTCACGCTGTACGGCGTCCCGATCGTCGCCCAGCGCAAGGTCAACTACGGCCGGATCGATCCGGAGACCAGCCGCGATCTTTTCATTCGCAACGCACTGGTCGAGGGCGACTGGCGTACGCACCACAAGTTCTACGCCGACAACCGCAAGCTCCTCACCGAGGTCGAGGAACTGGAGCACCGCGCCCGCCGCCGCGACATCCTCGTGGACGACGAGACGCTCTTCGACTTCTACGACCGGCGCATCCCCGAACATGTCGTTTCCGGCGCGCACTTCGACTCGTGGTGGAAGCACAAAAAGCGCGAAGAGCCCGAACTTCTCGATTTCGAGCGCGAGATGCTCATCAACGAGAAGGCCGGGGCAGTCACGAAGGACGACTACCCGGACTCCTGGCGACAGGGGAAGCTCAAGTTCCGGGTGACTTACCAGTTCGAGCCCGGCGCGGACGCGGACGGCGTGACCGTCCACATCCCCCTCCAGGTCCTCAACCAGGTCACTTCCGAGGGCTTCGACTGGCAGATCCCCGGTCTGCGGGAAGAAGTGGTCACCGAGCTGATCCGCTCCCTCCCCAAGCCGATCCGCCGGCATTACGTCCCGGCGCCGGACTACGCCCGCAAGTTCCTGGAGCGGGCGGCGCCGCTGCAGGAGCCGCTGCCTCTCACGCTCGCGCGCGAGCTGAAGCGGATGGTCGGCGTCCCGGTCGAGGCCGACGACTTCGATCTCTCCCGCGTCCCCGATCACTTGAAGATCACGTTCCGGATCGTCGACGAGCGTCGCAAGAACCTCGCCGAGGACAAGGACCTGGAGGCCCTGCGGCTGAAGCTGCGCCCCAAGGCCCGCCAGGCACTCTCCAAGGCCGCCGCCGCCACCGCGGGCCCGACGGGCGAGTCGGTCGAACGTACGGGCCTCACGGACTGGACCATCGGCACACTCAGCCGCGTCTTCGAGACGAGGAGAGCCGGACAGCCTGTCCGGGCCTACCCCTCCCTCGTCGACCAGGGCGAGAGCGTCGCCGTACGGCTCTTCGACACCGAGGCGGAGCAGCAGCAGGCGATGTGGCGCGGCACGCGTCGGCTCATCCTGCTCAACATCCCGGTGAATCCGGCGAAGTTCGCCTCGGACAAGCTCAGCAATCAGCAGAAACTGGCCCTTTCCCGCAATCCGCACGGCTCGATCCAGGCGCTCTTCGACGACTGCGCCACCGCTGCCGCCGACAAACTGATCGCGGACCACGGCGGCCCGGCCTGGGACGAGGAATCGTTCCGGAAGCTGTACGACAAGGTCCGCGCCGACCTCGTGGACGCGACCGTACGCACGGTGAACCAGGTCCAGCAGATCCTGGCCGCCTGGCAGGCCTGTGAGCGCCGCCTGAAGGCCACCAACAGCCTGACCCTGGTCAACAACGTCGCCGACGTACGCGACCAGCTGGCGGCCCTGGTGCCGGCCGGGTTCGTCACGAAGACGGGGCTGCGCCGGCTGCCCGATCTCATGCGCTATCTGGTCGCGGTCGACCGCAGGCTCCAGCAGATGCCGACGGCCGTCCAGCGCGACACCACGCGCATGGAGAAGGTCCACGAGATGCAGGACGAGTACGCCTGGCTGCTGGAGCAGCTGCCGAAGGGCAGGCCCGTGCCGCAGGGGGTTCTGGACATCCGCTGGATGATCGAGGAGCTGCGGGTGAGCTACTTCGCGCACGCCCTGGGGACGCCCCAGCCCGTCTCCGACAAGCGGATCGTCAAGGCGATCGACGCCGCGGCGCCGTAACTCCTCCGTCGCCTTGAGTGAGTTCGCCCGCACCCCCTGACCTGCTGTACAGTCTGTCTTCGCAGCGCCACGCAGTACGGCGAAGCGAATCAAGGTCCTGTGGAGCAGTTTGGAGTGCTCGCCACCCTGTCAAGGTGGAGGCCGCGGGTTCAAATCCCGTCAGGACCGCACGATACGAAGTAACAGAAGGCCCGGATCCGTAAGGATTCGGGCCTTCTTGTGTCTTGACTGCGTCATCTGCCACCGGTACCCAGGCATCAGGGCATCGGGGGGCCCGCACCGGGGAGGTGACGCATGGCGGCATCAACGGCCAGGCACGAGACGCGTGCACTGCTACGTGCCCATCTGGCGGCCTCGACGGGCTATCGCCACGTCACGAGACACTGCCCCATCTGCCATCGGCTCCTGCGGCTCGCCATGGAGCCGGAGCCGGTGAAGCCGGTCAAGCCGGCGAGGACCGCGGAGGACACCGCGGCCGACGAGTCCGGCGCGGTCGGTGAGGCCGCCGCCAGCGTCGAGGACGTCGAGGTCAAGAACCCCCCGGCGCCGTGAGGCCCCTATCGCTGGTGGGCCCGGATTTAACAAGAGTTGAGCCCTGTGACGGGTGTCACCGCATGAGTTTTGGAAACCAGTGCGCTTACGCCCTCCCTACAACCAGCCAATTTAATATGTGCAATTGCACCCTTCCGGAGGGGCCTCCCGAAGCCTCCCCGGAAGCCGGCGGACCGCAGGTCAGAGCGGTCTCCGCGCCCTCTTCGCGGGCATAAAAAAGATCGCGCTGGACCCGGCGGAGTCCAGCGCGATCGACGACGCACCCGTCTTGCATGGATGTGGCGCCTGTTGGGGCAGACGCCTGTCGTGTGGTGCTCAGGTGGGCGTCCGGGTTGGGGGACCCGGAGGAATGCCCGGTAAAGCGGGGTTATGCGGTTGTTCAGGCCTCGCTGCGCTGCTGCGGAATGCCCGCAAGCAGTGCGCGGACCTCAGCCTCGCGGTAACGCCGGTGTCCACCAAGCGTGCGGATGGACGTGAGCTTGCCTGCCTTGGCCCAGCGCGTAACCGTCTTCGGGTCCACGCGGAACATCGTGGCAACCTCAGCCGGGGTCAGCAGCGGCTCGGCGTCAGGGGTGCGAGCGGTCATGAGCGGCCTCCTCGGGAGAACCGAACCATCACGGTTCTTTCCTCTAAATTCTGCACCTTGACCCGCGTTGCCCGAAATGGTGGACGCGGGCCGAGTCGGTTATAGGACGAACGGCTTGTCCTCGGCACTACAACTACACCATCCGTCCAGCCACGTCGGCCAAACCGATGGAATTGCCCTCCCAGGTGTTCATCAGCGACGAAGCCGATGGACCATGCCATAGCGGACAGTCACGTCACAGTGACGATCAGTCACAGAGCGATCAGGAGCCACCAGACCCCCCATAGTGCGCAATACCGAGCCATTCCGCCCTTACATGGACGGAAGGAGCCCTCGCCGGACTCCTTGTCCTATTTTGGCATGAGGATGGGTGATGGGCGCAAGAGCCCGCTTAGTGCTGTCCGTCACCCTTGAGGCAAAGGCCCGGATCGGGACCTACGTCCCGGCCACCCGGAGCCGACCCCGAATGCTGTCAGTTCGCGAACTGGCGCTCGCGCACCACCCGCCACCGCTCAGTGAGCCGCCCGTACGCCTCACCGGCCGCCGCGCCGTCCCCGGCCCGCAGCGCCGCGATCCCCTCGGCCACGTCCGCCGCGGAGAGATCCCCGGCCAGATGCTCCTCGGGGAGTACGTGCGCCAGGCCGCCGTAATCGAGCTCGACCAGCGACCGGGGGTGGAACTCCTCCAGCCAGCGCCCCACGTCCACCAGGCCGTCGACGAGCGGACCCCCGGCCTCCGCGTCGAGATGCTCCCGCAGCACCTTCAGGGCCCGCGCCACCCGCCGCCGCGCCTGGGCCATCGGCGTCCGGTAGCGCAGTACGGGCGCCTCCTCGCCCTCCGCCTTCGCGTACTCCCGCTCCTCGCCCGAGAAGAGCGCGAACCAGCGCACCGGCACGTGCCACGCCGAGCTCCTGATCCACGGACGCGCGTCCGGGTTGCGCTCCAGCCAGCGCTCGAAGTCCGCTGCCGCCTGCCGGCGCACCAGCGACGGCAGCGCCGCGTCCAGCAACGGCTCCGGGAAGAGGTCGGGCAGCTCCTCGAGCGCCAGCCAGCCGCGCAGCCTCGTCCGCCAGGGACAAACGCACAGGACTCCGTCCACCTCGGTCACGAACGCGTCGCCGCTCTCGTGCACCGGCACCGGGACGGGCGGAGTGGGCAGCAAGTCCACCAGGGACCGCCTCAGTTCGTCCTGGGCCGTGGGAAGCCGCTCGTGCTTCGCGTACCGCGCCCAATGGCCGCGTTCGGGCTCGGGGAAGGCCGCCAGCGGTTCGTACACCCGCAAATAGGAGACGTACGGGACGATCACCGAGGACTCCTGGGCCACGCCTGCTCCTCACTCGGACCGGAAATAAGCTCAAAGAACCGGAAGGAAACCGGAGAGAAATCGTCCCACGCCTACTCCGCCAGGGGGTGATCCTCAGCACTGCCGCACCCCTGCGGCTCCCCAGGTCTTACTCTCTTGCCCATCGGCCCTCCCCACCCGCAGGAGGGCGAAGCCGCCTCGTACTTGGGAGTCACCACCGTGACCGACGCAACCGACGGCGTCCTGCACACCCTGTTCCGATCGGAACAGGGCGGCCACGAGCAAGTCGTGCTGTGCCAGGACCGCGCCTCAGGCCTCAAAGCCGTCATCGCCATCCACTCCACCGCCCTGGGCCCGGCCCTCGGTGGCACGCGCTTCTACCCGTACGCGACCGAGGAAGAGGCCGTCGCCGACGCGCTGAACCTCGCGCGCGGCATGTCGTACAAGAACGCCATGGCCGGACTCGACCACGGCGGCGGCAAGGCCGTGATCATCGGTGACCCGGAGACGCTCAAGAGCGAGGAACTGCTCCTCGCGTACGGCCGGTTCGTGGACTCCCTCGGCGGCCGGTATGTGACCGCCTGCGACGTCGGTACGTACGTCGCCGACATGGACGTCGTCGCCCGCGAGACCCGCTGGGCCACCGGCCGCTCCCCCGAGAACGGCGGCGCCGGCGACTCCTCCGTGCTGACCGCGTTCGGCGTCTTCCAGGGCATGCGGGCCTCGGCCCAGCACCTGTGGGGCGACCCGACGCTGCGCGGCCGCAAGGTCGGCGTCGCGGGCGTCGGCAAGGTCGGCCACCACCTCGTCGAGCACCTTCTGGCGGACGGCGCCGAAGTCGTGATCACCGACGTGCGGGAGGAATCGGTACGCCGCGTCACCGAGCGTCACCCGCACGTCACCGTCGCCGCGGACACCGAGGCGCTGATCCGCGTCGAGGGTCTCGACATCTACGCCCCGTGCGCGCTCGGCGGCGCGCTGAACGACGCCAGCGTCCCGGTGCTCACGGCGAAGGTGGTGTGCGGCGCGGCCAACAACCAGCTCGACCACCCCGGCGTCGAGAAGGACCTCGCGGACCGCGGGATCCTCTACGCGCCCGACTACGTGGTGAACGCCGGTGGCGTGATCCAGGTCGCCGACGAGCTGCACGGCTTCGACTTCGACCGGTGCAAGGTGAAGGCCGCGAAGATCTTCGACACCACGCTGGCGATATTCGCACGTGCGAAGGCGGACGGCATTCCGCCGGCCGCGGCGGCCGACAGGATCGCCGAGCAGAGGATGGCTGAGGCACGCCGGAGCTGACCCGCGGGGAGGGCCGGCCCGCCGTTCGGTGGGGCATGAGGAGACATGACGAGACATGACTCACCCCCGTCGGCGGGTCGACCCTCAAGAAGAGGTTAAAATCGCAGTTGACCAGCGAGGACGGGGCTCCTCGCGGGTTCTGTGCCGAGGCGTTGCATGCGGGCGGCGTACCGTATGGCCGCGGAAGCAGGTACCGTTGATGCCCTACGGACCGGTCTCTCCGAGGGGAGTCCGTTCCGAACCATGAACGCGTGTCAAGACTCTGGGGCCGTCGAGCCCCGTCACCGAGGGGGTCGAGCCATGGGGCGCGGCCGGGCAAAGGCCAAGCAGACTAAGGTCGCCCGCCAGCTGAAGTACAGCAGCGGCGGGACTGACCTGTCGCGTCTGGCCAACGAGCTGGGCGCTTCGACGACTTCGCAACAGCCGCCTAATGGCGAGCCGTTCGAGGACGACGACGAGGAAGACGACCCGTACGCACAGTACGCGGCTCAGTACAACGATGACGGGGACGAGGACGAAGAGTCCGGTCCTTCGGCCCATCGTCGCGGCGCTTGACGTCCGTACACCTCGAACAGGCATCACACACTCGACCCGGTCCTGGGCCTCGGCCCCGGACCGGGTTCTGTGCTGCCCCGGGTGACTACTTGGCGTAGTCACCCGTAAGCGTCGCGCCCGTGGCGTGGTCGCCGCGCTCGGTGATCTCTCCCGCGACCCAGGCGTCCACGCCGCGGTCGGCGAGGGTCTCCAGGGCCACGTTCACCGACTCCTCCGGAACGACGGCCATCATGCCGACGCCCATGTTGAGGGTCTTCTCCAGTTCGAGCCGCTCGACCTGACCGGCCTTGCCGACCAGGTCGAAGACCGCGCCGGGGGTCCAGGTGGAGCGGTCGACCGTGGCGTGCAGGCCGTCCGGGATCACACGGGCCAGGTTGTTCGCAAGACCGCCGCCCGTGATGTGGCTGAAAGCGTGCACCTCGGCGGTGCGGGTGAGGGCCAGGCAGTCCAGCGAGTAGATCTTGGTGGGTTCGAGCAGCTCCTCGCCGAGGGTGCGGCCGAACTCCTCGACCTCGCGGTCCAGCGACCAGCCGGCGCGGTCGAAGACCACATGCCGGACGAGTGAGTACCCGTTCGAGTGAAGACCGGAGGACGCCATGGCGATCACCGCGTCACCCTTACGGATACGGTCCGCGCCCAGCAGCCGGTCGTACTCCACCACGCCCGTACCGGCACCGGCGACGTCGAAGTCGTCCTCGCCCAGCAGGCCCGGGTGCTCGGCGGTCTCGCCGCCGACCAGGGCGCAGCCCGCGAGGACACATCCCTCGGCGATGCCCTTGACGATGGCCGCGACACGCTCGGGGTGCACCTTGCCGACACAGATGTAGTCGGTCATGAAGAGCGGCTCGGCGCCACAGACGACCAGGTCGTCGACGACCATGCCGACGAGGTCGTGGCCGATCGTGTCGTACACGCCCATCTTGCGGGCGAGGTCGACCTTCGTACCGACACCGTCGGTGGCGGAGGCCAGCAGCGGACGCTCGTAACGCTTGAGGGCGGAGGCGTCGAAGAGACCGGCGAAGCCGCCCAGGCCGCCAAGGACCTCGGGGCGCTGCGTCTTCTTCACCCACTCCTTCATCAGCTCTACGGCGCGGTCGCCTGCTTCGATGTCGACGCCCGCGGACGCGTAGCTGGCACCAGTGGTCTCAGACATTGCTGGGAACTTTCGTGTCGTGAAAGGGGGGGCGTTACGGGCGACGGAGCGCCTCGGCCGCGGCGCTCGCCGGGCCGGCCGCGAGCTCGGTCTCCAGAAGCTGCTTACCGAGCAGCTCGGGGTCCGGAAGCTCCATCGGGTACTCGCCGTCGAAGCAGGCTCGGCACAGGTTCGCCTTGGGGATGGTGGTCGACTCGATCATCCCGTCGATGGAGATGTACGAGAGCGAGTCGGCGCCCAGGGACTTGCCGATCTCTTCGATCGTCATCCCGTTGGCGATCAGCTCGGCGCGGGTCGCGAAGTCGATGCCGAAGAAGCAGGGCCACTTCACCGGCGGGGAGGAGATCCGGATGTGGATCTCGGCGGCGCCGGCCTCGCGGAGCATCTTGACCAGGGCGCGCTGGGTGTTGCCGCGGACGATCGAGTCGTCGACGACCACCAGGCGCTTGCCGCGGATGACTTCCTTGAGCGGGTTGAGCTTCAGGCGGATGCCGAGCTGGCGAATCGTCTGGGACGGCTGGATGAAGGTCCGGCCGACGTACGCGTTCTTGACCAGGCCCGAGCCGTACGGAATTCCGCTGGCTTCCGCGTAGCCGATGGCCGCGGGAGTGCCCGACTCGGGCGTGGCTATCACCAGGTCGGCTTCGACCGGGGCTTCCTTGGCCAGCTTGCGGCCCATCTCGACTCGCGAGAGGTAGACGTTCCGGCCGGCGATGTCGGTGTCCGGGCGCGCCAGGTAGACGTACTCGAAGACACAGCCCTTGGGCTTCGCTTCCGCGAATCGCGAGGTACGCAGGCCGTTCTCGTCGATGGCGAGCATCTCGCCCGGCTCGACCTCACGGACGTACGCGGCACCGCAGATGTCGAGAGCGGCGGACTCGGAGGCCACCACCCAGCCACGCTCGAGACGGCCGAGGACCAGCGGGCGGATGCCCTGCGGGTCGCGGGCCGCGTAGAGCGTGCCCTCGTCCATGAAGACGAGGGAGAAGGCGCCCATGACGTCCGGGAGAACCTTTGCGGCGGCTTCCTCGATCGTGAGGGGCTTGCCGTCGTCGTCCGTCTGGCCTGCCAGCAGGGCGGTGACCAGGTCGGTGTCGTTGGTCGCGGCGACCTGGGTCGCGCGGCCGTTCTCCTTGGGGAGGCCGGCGACCATCTCGGCGAGCTGCGCCGTGTTGACCAGGTTGCCGTTGTGTCCCAGGGCGATCGATCCGTGCGCGGTGGCACGGAAGGTCGGCTGCGCGTTCTCCCACACCGAGGCTCCGGTGGTGGAGTAGCGGGCATGACCGACCGCGATGTGGCCCTGGAGGGAGCCGAGGGAAGTTTCGTCGAAGACTTGCGAGACCAGTCCCATGTCCTTGAAGACCAGGATCTGCGACCCGTTGCTCACTGCGATGCCCGCGGACTCCTGTCCACGGTGCTGCAGGGCATACAGTCCGAAATAGGTGAGCTTGGCGACCTCTTCGCCGGGAGCCCAGACACCGAAGACGCCGCAAGCGTCCTGGGGGCCTTTCTCACCGGGGAGCAGGTCGTGGTTGAGTCGTCCATCACCACGAGGCACACCACCGAGTGTAGGCGAGATCGACCACTGGTCCGAATTGGGGATACGGGCGGGCTCCGAATCGAGGGCGCATTGGGCGCAAGGGCCCGTAATCACGCGCATTCCGCTGTCCATGCGCGTATCCGGGGAGTGGGACGCGATCTTGAGGTGGCGTTTGGGGGCTGATCTTGAGGTGGTGCGGGGCTCGGCGTGCGAACTGCCCGTCGCTGTACGTCGCTGTGTGTAGCCGAGCCGAGCGCACAGTGTTCGCGGTTTAACGTGCTCCGCGCTTGATCACGATGTCCTTCCCCCTGTTCTCGTTCTGCGGCGGAAGGAACCCCCACATGCAGTCGACCTCCCGAGTCCGTCTGTCGGCCCTCGCCTGCGGCGTCGTACTCGCCTCGACGGCGGCCCCGGCCGCCTACGCCGGCGAGGTGGCGCCCGCCGACCGGCGCACCGTGCAGGTCGTGATGGTGAACTTCAGCGACAGCGCGCTCGCGGACGCCGCGAAGCTGGAGTCGTCTCTGGAGTCCGCCTATTACGGGAAGAGCGGTTCCCTGGCCTCGTACTACAACGAGATCACCCGGGGCAGGATCACCTTCGGGCCCGCCGGTACGGACCAGGTGACCGGCCCGCTCACGCTCCCCGTGGCCGCCTCCTGCGACACCGGCCGCATCGCGGACGAGACGCAGAAGGCGCTGGCCGCGACGGGCGTCGCGAAGGACACGTACGACCACGTCTCGATCGTCTTCCCGAACGAGAAGGCGAAGTGCGGCTTCGGCGGCCTCGGGACGGTGGGCGGCGGGAAGACGTGGATGCCGGACGAGCACTTCTCGATCGACGCACTGGTCCACGAGTTCGGCCACAATCTCGGCTACCACCATCAGATGCGGCTGCGCTGCCCGGACGGAGATCTGGGTGCCGGCTGCAAGGAGGACGGCAACAGTCACAAGTCGGTGATGGGCGGCGGCGGTTCGGCGGCCGGACTGACAGCGGCCGAGCTGATCCACAACAAGTGGCTCACAGGCGGTGAGCTCACCGACGTCACCAAGTCCGGCACGTACACGCTGCGTCCGCTGAACGGCGAGGGCACGGGCGTCCGCGCGTTGCGCATCCCGCTCGGCGGCCAGGACAAGATCATCGTCGAGATGCGGGCGAAGGCGGGCGCGCTCGACGGCGCGCTCCAGGGCGTCCACGCCTACCGGGTCACGAGGGGCGACTACACGAGGTCGGCGCTGATCGACCCGACCACGGGCGAGGCGAAGGCGCCGGACGCGGACGCGCTCCGGGCCGGTACGGAACTGACCGACACCGCGCGCGAGGTCACGGTGAAGGTCGTGTCCTCGGGCAAGACGCAGGCCACGGTCGCCGTCCGACTGGGCAGCGGGGCGGCGGCGCCGGCGGGCCCGGCGGCGCCCGATTCGGGGCCGGTGGCTGCCACGAAGCCGGGCAGGACCGCCGTATCGGAGGCACCGGCCCGGGCCCCGGAATCCGGCGTACGCCCCCACGTGGGCGACGAGCGCCTGGCCGAGACCGGCGGCGACTCTTCCACCGTGCCGCTGGCCCTCGGTGGCGCGGCGGCGCTCGCGCTGGGCGGCGCGGCGCTGTTCGCGCTGCGCCGCCGCCGTCGCCCGTAGCCCGTAGCCGCCCGGCGGTACTCGCTCCGGCCTACTTGGCGATCGCCACCGCGTCCAGTCCCTTGCCGCCCGCCGCGGTGAGGGACAGGGTGCGCTCACGGATCTCGTACGTCGCCTTGCCGTCGAGGATCTTCAGCAGGGCCCGCTCGGTGTCCATCACCGGCGGCGGGCACAGCTTCCGGGTCGTGGCGATCTTGGAGAAGGTGAGGGTGGACCCGGAGACCTTCGCCCTGCCCGAGACGTGGTTGCAGCCGAGATTCCCGCCCACGGATCCGTCCTCGCCGAAGACCAGCTTCGCCTTGCCCGCGGCCTCCCCGGACACCGAGGTCGCGGTGTCGCCGTCACGCAGCGACTCCACGCGCCACTCGGTACCGAGGAGCTGCGCGTCCGGCTCGGGCTTCGTCTCGGACAGGGCGATGGCGTCGCCCCCGGCCTTGGTCAGCGTCAGCCTGTCGTCCGTGATCTTGGCCTTGAGCTCACCGGTGAAGGTGCGTTGCAGGTGCTGCTCGAACTTCGCGACGTTCTTCGGACAGCCGATCTCGGTGGTCTGGCCGGGCCCCACGGTGATCGTGTCGCCCTTGACCTTCACATCGGCGCCGAAGTGGTTGCAGCCGGTGTTGCCCTTGGCCCGGCCCTTCTCGTCGATCCGTACCGTGGCCTTCTCGGGCGCCGGGATCTTCTTCCCGTCGACGGTCACACTGTCGACGGTCCAGTCGATGCCGGAGATCTGAAGGTCCGGCTTTACGGTGCCGTCACCTCCGGCGTCCGTGCCCCCCGGCTCCGTGCCGCAGGCGGCCAGGGTGAGGAGGGCCAGGACGGTGACGGCGCCGGTGAGGGGGCCAGAGATGCGGGTGCGCGACGTATCCATGGCGATGGGACGGGGCGAGTGGGGTTTCTGGTTCCACCTGCCTGTTCCCCTTCCTGTTCCCCTTCACTTTCACTTGCCCCTGGTCCCGATGACGACGGTGGCGTACAGCTCGTCGCACGTGACGACCTTCGGGACCAGGCCGCCGCGGGCGACGGTTTCGACGGCCTGCGGCGCCTGCCGCTCACTCGTCTCGAACAGCAGGTGGCCGCCCGGTGCCAGCCAGCGCGCCGCCTGTGCCGTCACCCGCCGCAGTACGTCGAGTCCGTCCGCCCCGCCGTCGAGTGCGACCCGCGCCTCGTGGATGCGGGCCTCCGGGGGCAGCAGCTCTATCTCGCCGGTCGGTACGTACGGCACATTGGCCAGCAGTACGTCGACCCGTCCCCGCAGCGTGGCGGCGGGCAGCGGCGCGTAGAGGTCGCCCTCGTAGACCTGCCCGCCGACGGCGGTGACGTTGCGCCGGGCGCACCGCACGGCGGCGGGGTCCACATCGGAGGCGTGCAGCTCCACCCGCTCCAGGGACACAGCCAGCGCCGCGCCGAGCGCGCCCGAGCCGCAGCAGAGGTCTACGACGACGGCCCGCGACGGGGCGAGGGCCACGGCCTGCTCGACGAGGAACTCGGTGCGCCGGCGAGGGACGAAGACCCCGGGGTCCACGGCGATGCGACGGCCTCGGAACTCGGCCCAGCCGAGCACGTGTTCAAGGGGCAGGCCGGCGATCCGGCGGTCCACCATGGCGGAGAGCTGGGCGGGGTCCTGCGCGGCGGAGAGGAGCAATTCCGCCTCGTCCTCGGCGAATACGCAGCCGGCGGCCCGAAGCCTGGTGACGATGACAGAAGGGGAGAGCGAGGAGGAGAGAGACATGGGAAACCTTTCGGGACGCCGATGGGCGCTCCCTCGGTCCCCAGTTTCCGGTGCCTATGTCCGGTGGACCGCGCGGTCGCGAGGTGAGAGCACCCGACCTGATACAGCGGTAATGGGGCTCACCTCCTTGGTGCGTACGTCCTGCATTGGCGTCGGCAACACTACATGATCAAGTAGCGCCCCAGGGCCTGTCGTCAAACTCCCGCCGTCCGCCCGAAGGGCGGGCCCTGCGGCGTCTGGTGCGTGCTCTCGGCGTGCCGGGCGGAAGCCCTCGTACTGGACGTACTTGGGCTTTCGCCCGGTGCGGCGAGAGTGCGTGCCAGGCGTCGCGGGGCAGGCGGGAGTATGACGACAGGCCCTAGCGGAGGATGGGCAACAACCCGGCCAGGCCGGCCCGTTCGCCGCTGGCGCTGACCTTCGCGTCGTCCACGGCCGTGTCCCAGTCCGTACGCCCCGTGGCGAGGCGGATCCAGGTGAGCGGGTCGGTCTCGACGACGTTGGGCGGCGTGCCGCGGGTGTGGCGGGGGCCTTCCACGCACTGCACGACGGCGTACGGCGGGACGCGGACCTCGACCGAACCGCCGGGCGCCTTCACGGCGAGGGCGTCGGCGAGGAGGCGGGTGCAGGCGGCGAGGGCCTGGCGGTCGTACGGGACGGCGAGGCCGGCCGCGCGGTTCAAGTCGTCGGTGTGGACGACGAGTTCGACGGTGCGGGTGACGAGGTAGTCGTCGAGGCGCATGGCGCCGACGCGGGACGCGAGCAGCCGGTCGTCGGGGGCGGCGGGCAGCAGCTCGGCGAGCCGGGCGCGGGTCCGCTCGTACAGCGCGTCGAGGTCTGGCGCCGACGCGGCGATCGCCTTCGTGTCTTCGGAGATCCGCGCGGCGCGGGGGGCCGTTGCGAACGGCCAGTCCAGGAGGGTGACTTGCTGCTTGGGCGGGGCGGGCTGTTCGAGGCAGCGGATGACGGCGCCGACGGCCATGGAGACGTGCGCGGCCAGCTCGCGTACGGTCCAGTCCCCGAGGTGGGTGGGGAGCGCGAGCTGCGCGGGCGTGAGGTCGCGCACGGCGTCGTGTACGTTGCCGAACTGCGCCAGGACCGCGGCGCGGGTCTTGGCGGCGTCGTAACGGCGCGGGCGGGGGCCCTTCTGGGCAGCGGATGCCATGCCCCCGAGACTAGCCCCCGGGTACGACAACGGCCGCTCTTCGCGCGCCCGCACCAAACCCGGGGCTCCGCCCCGGACCCCGGGGAGATTTCCCCTACCCGCCCCTTCCCGAACTGGGGCAAGCCCCAGACCCCGGACGCCCTACGGGCGTGTCCTCAAACGCCGGACGGGCTGGATTTGCCACGGGGAGCTGGATACACCGGGCGAGTTGGTTTTGCCGGACGAGCCGGCTTCGCCACGCGGCGGACACATCCCCGGCTCAGCGGCCCCAGGACCGGAGCCCCGGCAGCACCCCTGGCCCCCACCAGCCCGTCCGGCGCTTGAGGACCAGGGTCCGGGGCAGCGCCCCAGTTCGGGAAGGGGCGGGGTGGGGAACAAAAAAACTTCGGCCCCGGCCAAGTAGCTGGCCGGGGCCGAAGGATTGGTCCGGGGTCAGGCGAAGAGGCCCGGCAGCGTCGCCTCGTGCGCCGTGCGGAGCTCGCTCAGCGGGATGCTGAACTCGCCCTGCACCTCGATCTCCTCGCCGTCGACGACACCGATCCGGGTCGCGGGCAGACCCCGAGCCCCGCACATGTCGTTGAAGCGAAGCTCCTCGCTGCGCGGCACCGAAACGACCGCCCGGCCCGCCGACTCCGAGAAGAGGAAGACGAAGGGGTCCAGACCGTCCGGAACCACCAGCCGCGCACCCTTCCCACCCCGAAGGCAGGACTCGGTGACCGCCTGGATCAGGCCGCCGTCGCTCAGGTCGTGCGCCGCGTCGATCATTCCGTCACGCGAGGCCGAGATCAGGATCTCGCCGAGCAGCTTCTCCCGGTCGAGGTCGACCTTCGGCGGCATGCCGCCCAGGTGGTCGTGGATCACCTGGGACCAGGCCGACCCGCCAAGCTCCTCGTGCGTGTCACCGAGCAGGTAGAGGAGCTGGCCCTCTTCCGCGAAGGCGACCGGCGTACGCCGCGTCACGTCGTCGATCACGCCGAGCACCGCGACGACGGGCGTCGGGTGGATGGCGGTCTCGCCGGTCTGGTTGTAGAGCGAGACGTTGCCGCCGGTCACCGGGGTGCCCAGCTGCAGGCAGCCGTCCGCCAGACCGCGCGTGGCCTCCGCGAACTGCCACATGACGTCCGGGTCCTCGGGGGAGCCGAAGTTCAGGCAGTCGGAGATCGCGAGCGGCTTCGCGCCGGTAGCGGCGACATTGCGGTACGACTCGGCCAGCGCGAGCTGCGCGCCCGTGTACGGGTCGAGCTTGGCGTACCGGCCGTTCCCGTCGGTCGCCATCGCGACACCCAGGTTCGTCTTCTCATCGATCCGCACCATGCCCGCGTCCTCGGGCATGGCGAGCACCGTGTTGCCCTGCACGAAGCGGTCGTACTGGTCGGTGATCCACGACTTCGACGCCTGGTTCGGGGATGCGACCAGCTTCAGGACCTGCTCGCGCAGCTCCGCGGAGTTCGCCGGGCGCGCCAGCTTGTTCGCGTCGTCGGCCTGGAGCGCGTCCTGCCAGGCAGGGCGGGCGTACGGACGGTTGTAGACAGGGCCCTCGTGGGCAACCGTCCGCGGCGGTACGTCGACGATCTGCTCGCCGTGCCAGAAGATCTCCAGCTGCGAGCCGTCGGTCACCTCACCGATGACGGTGGCGATGACGTCCCACTTCTCGCAGATCTCCATGAACCGGTCGACCTTGTCCGGCTCCACGATCGCGCACATGCGCTCCTGCGACTCGCTCATGAGGATTTCCTCGGGCGAGAGGGAGGAGTCGCGCAGAGGCACGGTGTCCAGTTCGACGCGCATGCCGCCGGACCCGGCCGACGCCAGCTCGGAGGTCGCGCACGACAGGCCCGCGCCGCCGAGGTCCTGGATGCCCGCGACGAGCTGCTCGCGGAAGATCTCCAGGGTGCACTCGATGAGGAGCTTCTCCTGGAAGGGGTCACCCACCTGGACCGCCGGGCGCTTGGCCGGGCCCGTCGACTCGAAGGTCTCCGAGGCCAGCACCGATACGCCGCCGATGCCGTCGCCGCCCGTGCGGGCGCCGTACAGGATGACCTTGTTGCCCGGACCGCTCGCCTTCGCGAGGTGGATGTCCTCGTGCTTCATGACGCCGATGCAGCCGGCGTTGACCAGCGGGTTGCCCTGGTAGCACTCGTCGAAGACGACCTCGCCGCCGATGTTCGGCAGGCCCAGGCAGTTGCCGTAGCCGCCGATGCCCGCGACGACGCCGGGCAGTACGCGCCGGGTGTCGGGGTGGTCGGCCGCGCCGAACCGCAGCGGGTCGACGACCGCGACCGGCCGGGCGCCCATCGCCAGGATGTCGCGGACGATGCCGCCGACGCCGGTGGCCGCGCCCTGGTACGGCTCGATGTAGCTGGGGTGGTTGTGCGACTCGACCTTGAAGGTCACGGCGTAACCCTGGCCGACGTCGACGACGCCCGCGTTCTCGCCGATGCCGACGAGCATCGCGTCGTTGGCGGGGACCTTCTCGCCGAACTGCTTCAGGTGGACCTTGCTGCTCTTGTACGAGCAGTGCTCGGACCACATGACGCTGTACATGGCGAGCTCGGCGCCGGTCGGGCGGCGGCCGAGGATCTCCCGGATGCGCGCGTACTCGTCCTCCTTGAGGCCGAGTTCCTTCCAGGGCTGCTCGGCCTCGGGGGTTTCCGCGGCGTGCTTGACGGTGTCCAGAGTCATGCGTTGACCAGCTTCTTCAGGATCGAGGTGAAGAATCCGAGGCCGTCGGTACGTCCCGTGCCGACCAGCGGCTGCACGGCGTGCTCCGGGTGCGGCATCAGGCCGACGACGTTGCCGGCGGCGTTGGTGATGCCGGCGATGTCGCGGAGCGAGCCGTTGGGGTTCACGTCCAGGTAGCGGAAGGCGACGCGGCCCTCCGCCTCCAGTTCGTCGAGCACGCGCTCCTCGGCGACGTAACGGCCGTCCATGTTCTTGAGCGGGATGTGGATCTCCTGGCCGGCGGTGTAGTCCGCGGTCCAGGCGGTCTCGCTCGTCTCCACGCGCAGCTTCTGCTCGCGGCAGATGAAGTGCAGGTGGCTGTTCTGCA
The DNA here is from genome assembly GCF_018614005.1 of Streptomyces sp. ISL-99. Taxonomy (NCBI): domain Bacteria; kingdom Bacillati; phylum Actinomycetota; class Actinomycetes; order Kitasatosporales; family Streptomycetaceae; genus Streptomyces; species Streptomyces sp. ISL-99. The sequence continues at coordinate 31,099 of NZ_JAGGPC010000041.1, read as the reverse complement.
GCATCCCGCCGGGCAGGAGGTGGGCCTCGGTGAGGATCTGGAAGCCGTTGCAGATGCCGAGGACCGGAAGACCGGCCTTCGCCTGGTCGATGATCGTCTCCATCACCGGCGAGAAGCGGGCGATGGCACCGGCCCGCAGGTAGTCGCCGTAGGAGAAGCCGCCCGCGAGCACGACCGCGTCGACCTGCTTGAGGTCCTTGTCGCGGTGCCACAGCGAGACCGGCTCGGCGCCCGCGGTCCGGACGGCGCGCAGGCTGTCCTGGTCGTCGAGCGTTCCCGGAAAGGTGACGACTCCGATACGAGCGGTCACTTCGGCTCCTCCACCTTCACGGTGAAGTCCTCGATGACGGTGTTGGCGAGGAACGTTTCGGCCATCTCGTTGATGCGGGCGAGGGCGGCGTCATCGACCGGCCCATCAACCTCGAGCTCGAAACGCTTTCCCTGACGGACGTCCGCGATTCCCTCGAAGCCGAGACGGGGCAGTGCGCGCTGCACCGCCTGTCCCTGCGGGTCGAGGATCTCGGGCTTGAGCATGACGTCGACTACGACGCGTGCCACTGGCACTCCCGGTGGTGGTGTGGTGCGAAGGCGGTCCAATCAGCGTACCTGCCCTGAAATTCTACGCGGGTAGATATAGGCTGACGCCGATCACGTTCCGGTATCGGGGGTGACAACCCCGGGAAAAATCAGGGGAAAAACGGGTGCCTCCGATTGCGGAAGGACCCGCGGACGGAATTAACTGGGCTTCACCATGCAATGCCTGTCGCTGTACAAAGGAATAGCGAGAAAAACAGCATTGCTCCAAATCAGCCGGAAGGCCGGCATCACCGCACGTCAGACGCGATGTCAGACGCGGTAGTGCCGCAGGAAAGGACCGATATCCGTGGCTCAGCGCGTAGTGGTCACGCTCTCCGACGACATCGACGGAGGGGAAGCAGCGGAAACGGTCAGCTTCGGCCTGGACGGGAAGTCGTACGAGATCGACTTGAATCCCGCCAATGCAAAGAAACTGCGCACCGCGCTGGAGCCGTTCATCGAGGCGGCCCGAAAGCACTCGAAGTCGGGCAAGGTCTACCGGCACACCGCCGTGGCACCCGACCCGGCAGCCGTGCGCGCGTGGGCGCGCTCGCACCAGATGGACGTGCCGGCCCGCGGCCGCATCCCGAAGAAGGTCTACGAGGCCTTCGCGGAGGCGTCCTGACAGAGCTCGAACCCCGCTGCGCAGCCGACTTGCGCTCCACCCCTGTTGATCGGCTAGAGTCTGGAGCACGCCGAGGGGCAAGGCCGCAGGGCCGGTCCCCGAGCAGCGTGCGGGTGTAGTTCAGTAGTAGAACATCCCCCTTCCAGGGGGAAGGCGCAGTGTGCAATTCCTGTCACCCGCTCTACATCACTTACCAACCACTCCGGTGGTTCGGGTACAGTGGTGGCACCAAATGCGGACGTGGCTCAGTTGGTAGAGCATCACCTTGCCAAGGTGAGGGTCGCGAGTTCGAATCTCGTCGTCCGCTCCATGTGTACGAAGGCCCCGGTCATGACGACCGGGGCCTTCGTCGTGTCTGCGCCGTGCCGCGACCGCGGTTCTGACATTTGTCATGTGCGGTGATGACAGCCCGCACTGCCCGCGGTCGTGATCCGGCGGAAGTCTTGGCACATGACCACCAATGACTACGTGATCGACGCCGAGGGGCTCCGGCGTACCTACAGCGGCGGCTTCGAGGCCGTCCGTTCGCTCTCCTTCTCCGTCGCGCGCGGCGAGCTGTTCGCGCTGCTCGGCACGAACGGGGCCGGCAAGACCTCGACCCTGGAACTCCTGGAGGGCCTCGCCCGGCCCAGCGGCGGCAGCGTCCGGGTGCTGGGGCACGACCCGTACACCGAGCGCGCAAAGGTACGTCCCCGGGTCGGCGTCATGCTCCAGGAGGGCGGCTTTCCGTCCGAGCTGACGGTGCGCGAGACGGTCCGGATGTGGGCGGGATGCACCAGCGGGGCGCGGCCGGTGGGCGAGGCGCTGGACCTGGTGGGCATGGGGAAGCGGGAGAACGTACGGGTCAAGCAGCTGTCCGGCGGGGAACGGCGGCGGCTGGATCTGGCGACGGCGCTGCTCGGGCGACCCGAGATCCTCTTCCTCGACGAGCCGACGACGGGACTCGACGCCGAGGGGCGGCGCGAGACGTGGGAGCTGGTGCGGGAACTGCGCGACGAGGGGACGACCGTACTGCTGACCACGCACTACCTGGAGGAGGCCGAGGAGCTGGCCGACCGGCTGGCGATCCTGCACGAGGGGCGGATCGCCGCCGAGGGAAGGGTGGACGAGGTGGTGGCGGAGTACCCCTCGCAGATCTCCTTCGAGCTGCCGGACGGCTACCACCTCGGGGATCTGCCGCCGCTCGGGCAGCTCGGCGTGACGGGGCACGAACTGGCGGGGCGGACGGTCCGGTTGTTCACGGACCGGCTGCAGCGGGCCGCCACGGGGCTGCTGGCGTGGGCGGACGCGGCCGGGGTGGAGCTGCGCGGGCTCGATATGCGGTCGGCCTCGCTGGAGGAGGCGTTCTTGAACATCGCGCGCGCGGCGAAGAGCGACGAACGGGAAGCGGAGGTGGCCGCGCGATGAGCACGGCTGTGGTGGGACGCATGGCGGCGCTGACACGGGCCGAACTGACTCTTCTCGTACGGCACAAGGCGGTGCTGTTCGCGGCGCTGGTCCTGCCGGTGGCGATGACCTACGCGATGCGGCCGGTCGTCGACGACCTGGACCTGGCCAAGGCCGGGATCTCGCCGGGTGCGGCGATGATGCCGATGGCCGTGGCGTTCGTGCTGCTCTTCGGGGTGTACTCGGCGCTGGTCACGGTCTATGTGGTGCGGCGCGAGGAGCTCGTACTCAAGCGGCTGCGGACCGGGGAGCCCGGCGACGTGGAGATCCTGGCCGGGACGGCCGCCGCCACGCTCGTGGCGGGACTCGCGCAGTGCGTGGTGCTGGTGATCGCGGGGATGGTGCTTCTGGACGTGGAGATGCCTGCCGATCCGCTGCTGGTGGTGGCGGGGGTGCTGCTGGGCGTCGCCGTCGCGGGGACGACGGCGGCCGCCACGACCGTCTTCACCAGGTCGGCGGAGGGCGCCCAGATCACGATCATGCCGATGATGCTGATCTCGATGGTGGGGTCGGGGGTCGTCGTGCCCCTGGAGCTGCTGCCGGACAAGGTCGCCTCGCTCTGCGAGCTGCTGCCGCTGTCGCCCGCCGTCGAGCTGGTACGGGGCGGCTGGAGTGGACAGTTGGGGGCGTACGAGGCGCTGGGGGCCGTCGGCACGGCGGTGGCCTGGACCGTACTGTCAGTGTTCGCCGTACAGCGGTGGTTCCGGTGGGAGCCGCGGCGATAGAAGTGGGGGACGGGGATGAGGGGCTTCTGGGGGAAGCAGAGTCAGGTCGCGAAGATTGACCTGTACATGCGGGTGACGCTGTACGTGCTGCCGTGGCTGATCTCGGTCGGTGCGCTCACGCCCCTCACCGAGGAGGTGGGCCGCGACCCCGGCGCCGTCGCGCTCGCGCGGGCGCTGCTCGCCCTCTGGGTGGCCCAGTGCGCGGTCGCGATGCACACCATCCACCACTCGCTCGCGCATTACATCGACGGGGCGCCTGCTCCGTGGTGCTCGGCGGCCGTCGCGCTGGCGCTCGGCGGGGTCTCGGTGGGGCTCGTCGTGGCCCTTCAGGCGACCGGCGAGATCGGGGACGGGACGGTGATGATCCAGATACTGCCGTACACCCTGCTGACCACGGCCATGTCGACGTTCATGCTGTCGACGCTCCGGCGGCTCGCGCTCGGGACGGTGGTGGCCGCGGCGCTGATCGCCGGCGCGCTGGCCGCCAGCGGGGCGGGGGCCGGTCTGGCCGCGGGCGGGGTGGTGATCGTGGTGTTCGTGTGGCTGTTCGCGCTGGCGACCACCCGGTCCTCGGCCTGGTTCATGGCAGTCATCCGGGAACTGGACCTGTCCCGTGACGTGTCCGCGCGGCTCGCGGTCGCCGAGGAACGGCTGCGCTTCGGACGGGACATGCACGACGTCATGGGCCGCAATCTCGCCGTCATCGCGCTCAAGAGCGAACTGGCGGTGCAGCTGGCGCGGCGCGGCAGGCCGGAGGCCGCCGACCAGATGGCCGAGGTGCAGCGGATCGCGCAGGAGTCGCAGCGCGAGGTGCGTGAGGTCGTACGGGGCTATCGGGCGGCGGATCTGCCCGCCGAACTGGAAGGGGCGCGGGGCGTGCTGAGTGCGGCGGGCATCGACTGTCTGATGGACCGGGGGCCCGGTGACGAGCTGCCGGCGGGCGTGCAGTCGGCGCTCGGGTGGGTCGTACGGGAGGCGACGACCAATGTGCTGCGGCACGGCGACGCGCGCACCTGCACGGTGCGGCTGGCGGCGGACGGGGGGCGGGCGGTGCTGGTCGTGGAGAACGACGGGGCGGGCGAGGTGTCCGCTGCGGGGACTCCGGGGTCGGGGCTCGCCGGGCTCCGGGAGCGGCTGAGCGCGGTGGGCGGGACGCTGCGGGCGGGGCCGGCCGGGGACGGGCGGTTCCGGCTGACGGCTGAGGTGCCGCTGGTTCGGGAGGTGCTGCGGTGAGTGGCGCCGGGAGCGGTGTCGGGAGCGGTGCCGGGAGTCGTGCCGTGAGTGGTTCCGCCGTGGCGCCCGTACGGGTCCTGCTCGCCGACGACGAGCATCTGATCCGGGGCGCGCTCGCCGCGCTGCTCGGGCTGGAGGACGACCTCGTCGTCGTCGCGGAAGCGGCTACCGGGCCCGAGGCGCTGGCGATGGCGCGGGCGCACCGGCCGGACGTCGCCGTACTCGATCTGCAGATGCCGGGCGCCGACGGTGTGAGTGTGGCCACAGCTCTGCGGGCCGAGCTGCCCGGCTGCCGCTGCATGATCGTGACCAGCCACGGGCGGCCCGGACATCTGAAACGGGCGCTCGCCGCGGGGGTGCGGGCGTTCGTACCGAAGACCGTCAGCGCGCAGCGGCTGGCCGAGCTCATCCGGAGCGTACGGGACGGAAACCGGTACGTGGACCCGGAGTTGGCGGCCGACGCGATCTCCGCCGGGGACTCCCCGCTGACCGTACGGGAGGCGGAAGTGCTGGAGCTGGCGGCGGACGGGGCGCCGGTCGCGGAGATCGCGGAGCGGGCCGCGCTGTCGCCCGGCACGGTGCGCAACTATCTGTCCTCGGCCGCCTCGAAGCTCGGTGCGGAAAATCGTCATACCGCGGTGCGCCTCGCCCGCGAGCGAGGTTGGGTATAGTTGGCATCGCACACGGCAACACAGTGCATGCGGACGTAGCTCAGTTGGTAGAGCGCAACCTTGCCAAGGTTGAGGTCGCCAGTTCGAACCTGGTCGTCCGCTCAGAGTCAGAAGGCCCCGGTCATCCCGACCGGGGCCTTCTGCGTTGCCGGGGCGTTGCCGGGGCCCTCTGCGGTGCCCCGGCGCTGCTCTAGGACCAGCTCATGCCGGTGAGGCGTTCGTACGCCTCCACGTACTTCGCCCGGGTCGCGTCGACGATCTCCTGCGGGAGCGCGGGCGGCGGCAGCTCCGCCTTGCGGTCCCAGCCGGAGGCGGGCGAGGTCAGCCAGTCGCGGACGTACTGCTTGTCGTACGACGGCTGGGCGTGGCCGGGCTCCCAGGTGGCCGCGGGCCAGAAACGGGAGGAGTCAGGGGTCAGCACCTCGTCGGCGATGACCAGCCGGTCGCCGTCGAAGCCGAACTCGAACTTCGTGTCGGCGAGGATGATGCCCCGGTCGCGGGCGATGTCACGGGCCCGGTTGTAGATGGCGAGGGTCATCTGGCGCAGGTGGGCGGCGGTCTCGGCGCCGACCTGGCGGGCCACTTCCTCGTAGCTGACGTTCTCGTCGTGGTCGCCCACGGCCGCTTTGGTGGCGGGGGTGAAGATCGGCGCCGGGAGTTCCGAGCCGTCGGTCAGGCCCTCGGGGAGGGCGAGGCCGCAGACGGTGCGGGATTCCTGGTACTCGGTGAGGCCCGAGCCGGTGAGGTAGCCGCGGGCCACGCACTCGACCGGGACCATCCGCAGGGACTTGCAGATGAGCGTACGGCCGGCCCAGTCGGCCGGGGCACCCTCGGGCAGGTCGGTGGAGATCACGTGGTTCGGGGCGAGGTCCGCGAGCTGGTCGAACCACCAGAGCGAGAGCTGGGTCAGGACCCGGCCCTTGTCGGGGATCTCTGTGGGCAGCACCCAGTCGTACGCGGACATGCGGTCGCTCGCGACCATCACGAGGTCGCCGGCCTCGTGATGGTAGAGGTCACGCACCTTGCCCGTGTGGAGGTGGGTCAGGCCCGGCAGCTGGAGCGGCTCGGGCTTTTCTACGAATCCGGACACGGTTCCTCCGCGTAGGTTGATCCAGGAGCGCTTCTGATTCTCCCGTATGCGGGGCTTGGGTGTCGGGGCGGGGGCGTGGGGGCGGTGTCCTGGGGGTTGCCTACGGTGCGTCGGCGGTGCGTCGGCGGTGTTTTTCTCAGTCGCGTTTGCAGATGCGGTCCAGGAGGTTCGCCGTCGCGCGTTGGATGCGTGGGTCCACGTGCCCCGGGCGGTCCAGGGCAGGGGACCAGGCGAAGGTGCCCGAGGCGAAGACCAGCGCGCCGCTGGGGGCCCGGTAGAGGGACGTCTCCTGGTGGCGCAGGGCGCCGTCGCCGTCCCGGTACGGGGAGTGGGCCAACAGGATGCGCCCCTGGTGCTCGGGCAGGGCCGTACGGGGAAAGTAGCGGTCCGCCTCGCCCGCGACCAGGCCCTCGATCTCGTCGTTCTCGTAGGCACCGGTCGAGTCCCAGAGCCAGTGGTCCGCGTTGCGTACGACCAGGGGGCTCGGCTCCGGGACCCTTCCGGCGTACTGGATGCCCATCAGCTGCTGCTCCGGGCGGTCGATCTCGCGCCAGAGGGCGGCTTTGCCGGGAGCTCGGCGTTTGCGGCAGGTGAGCAGGCGGTCGGCTGTGCCGGAGGCGGAGGGGGCGAGCTCCACTTGCCAGTACATCGTGTTGGCCGAGAGGAAGACGAGCGACGTGCCGGCCTCGCGGGCGAGCTCCGTGGTGCGCCGCATGGGGGCCGACCAGTACTCGTCGTGGCCCGGGAACACCAGGCCCCGGTAGCGCGTCGGGTCGACGCGGCCCGCGTGCAGGTCGCGGGCGTCCGCGTAGGCGAGGTCGTAGCCGTAGCGCTCGGCCCAGCGGATGAAGTCGTACGCGTGCCCCACGTGGAGGGGGAGGCCCGCGCCTGCGTAGGGGCGGTCGAAGGAGACCGTGGTGGCCGCTTCTTCTTCGCCCAGGAGGCGGCCCAGGCTGTCCCACGCGTGGTAGAGGCTGGCGCCGGTGCGGCCGTCCTCCGGGTAGAGGTTGTACGCCTGCCAGGTGATGTCCGGCAGGAGGAGGAGCAGGTCGGCGGGGTGGCTGTCGCGGACCGTGAAGGGGATGTGGGAGCGGTAGCCGTCGGCGGTGGTCAGCACGGCGACGTACGCCCCGACGTTCCAGAGATCCGGGATCTGGAGGCGCCAGGACAGCCACCAGTGGTGGCAGGAGACGGTGCGGTCGGCGGCGAGCGGGGCCGGCTGGACGATGCCGGCCAGGCGGGGGCTGGTGGTGATCTTTGCCGCGCCGTCGCCGCCGTAGTGGCCGATGCGGTAGATGTCCACGGAGAACTGCTGGGGCGGGTCCACGGTGATGTGGAAGTCGATCGCCTCGCCGGGGGCGGCGGCGCCGGGGGACGCGAAGCCCTTGATCTGCTGGCGTACGTCGTCGGCGTTGCGAGGGCCGCCGGTGGGGGCGGAGCGGGGCTGCGGGAGCTTGACTCCGGTCACGGGGTCGATGTGCTCGGCGTACCAGGGGATCACCTGGCCGCTGTCGCTGAAGTAGTGCTCGCCGCCGCGCAGCCAGGGCAGGGGGCCTTGGCCGAAGGGATCGGAAACAGCGTGCGCCAGGGCGCCCGATTCCCAGCGTCGGATGAACTCGTCCCCCATGCCGCTTCCCTCCCTCTAGCCCCCGAGACAACTGTGGTGCGTCACTTGTCAGCTACTTGCCTCCAGCACATCACATAACGCACGCACTCCGTCACCGTTCGTCGCGAATTGACGTTAACGGAATGTCAGCCTCCGGTAAGCGGGGGCGTGGTAGAGGCGTTTCCGGGGGGCGTTGCGTCTTGTGGGCGGGCGGCGTTGGGGTCGGCGCCGAGCCGGGGCGTCTCCTCGGGAGCCGAACGTTCGGGTATTTCGTTGTTTCGTTCGCGGTGGTTGCGTTCGACTCCCTGCGGGGAGCGCCCCGGCACGTCCCCTCCCGGCACCGTGACGTGCTGGGCGGGGTGTGGGCGAGTACGTCCGCATGCTGTGCCGGGCCGGACGGCGAAGCCACGTGGGTTACACCAGGCGGACCGTCTTTTCCGGCCGTACTCCTACCGAGGCCAGCCAGGAGCGCAGTGGTGCCGCGTCGCCGTCTTCCACCAGGCTCAGGACTCGGGTGCCCAGGTCCGCACGGCGTTCGCCGTCGACCAGGAGTGCGGGGCCGTCGAGCCAGTCCAGGCCGGGGGCGGCGCCCGCCGTGTCGACGGCGGCACAGCAGACCATCGCGGTGACGTGGTCGGCGAGCAGATCACGGCCCGTCCTCGGCGGCTGAAGCGGGAAGAGCGGGAGCGGGCCGGTGTCCCAGGGGTCGTCGCCTTCTCCCAGGCCGAGTGGCGCCGGCGGCGGAGCGGCTGCCTCCTCCCGGGCCACCTCTGCCCCGATGGCGGCGGCGAGCGTCTCCGCCGCCGGGTTGAGGGCGTCGGCCGTGGCGGGCGGACGGTTCCCGTTCGGGGCGGGAGCCGCGGCGGTCGACAGGTGATCCATCACCCGGATGAGGGTCGGAGCCGCGGGCGCCGAGGCACGGCGTACGCCCATGGTGTCCAGGACTCGGTGCAGGCGGGCGGCGTCGGTGCGCCACTTGCGGTCCACGACCTCTTCCGGGTACTGCTGCCAGTCCACCGGCGACCAGTCCGGGCCCGGCTCGGCGGGGCCGCCGTGGAAGAGGCGGGCGGCGAGAAGCGAGGTGGCCTCGTCCACCGAGCCCGGTTCTTCGAGCAGGTCGCACGCCGGGCGCTCGCCCAGGCGGGAGGCGAAACCGTCCGCCAGGCGGTCGCGGCGCGAGAGTTCGGTGAGGGCGGAGACCACGCCCGCATCGAGACGGGACGGCCAGCGGCCCATGCGCCAGGCGGGCAGCGCGACCCGGGTCAGGAGCCGGTCCCAGCCCGCGTACGCCAGGCCCACCTGCTCCTGGGCGACGATCCGCAGGCCGTAGTCGACGGTCTGCGCGCGTTCCGAAGCGGCCGTGGCGACGCCCCGCTCCATCTCGGCGGCATGCAGCCTGCAGCCGTGCAGGAGGAGCTTCGAGACCCAGCCGACGAAGCGCAGGGGGACCCGGCGCAGTGGTCCCTGGTTCGGGGCGGCTGCGACGGCGACCGCGGCGTCCAGGCCGCGTACGAAGCGGCGGGCGGCGGCTATGTCGGGGTGCGCGGAGGGGCCCGTACCGGCGACGACCGGGGCGAGCACCGCCCGCAGCTCGGCCACCCGCATCCACCACAGGAACGGCGACCCGATGACCAGCACGGGCGCTGCCGCGGACCTGCGGCGTCCGGGGGCGCCCGCTATGGACGCCGAAGCCGGATGCGTACGGTCCTCCAGCCAGCTGTCGCAGTCCGGCGTGAGCGCTATCGCGGACGGCGCCGGCACCTCCAGCCGGTCCGCCAGGTCGCGCACGAGCCGGTAGAGATCCGGTGCGGAGTGCTCGGCGACCTCCACCGTCGGGGTGGTGGCGGGTCTTGCCCGTACGATCACGGCCCCTACGGCGACGGCCGCCAGCAGGGCCACCACCGCCGTGACGGTCATCACCCAGCGCACGGCGTCCCAGGCCCCGCCGACCACATGGCCCGTCGCGCCGCCCACCAGCAGGACGACGGCGACGGCCGCGGGCAGCAGGGCGACGGCCAACGCCGCGCTGCGGACACGCAGCACGGCGAGAGCCCTGGAACGCGCGGACTGCGCGCCCCTCTCCACACCCATACCGGTACCGGACACGGCCGGACGTCACCCCCTTCGCCCTGCGACGGCTTTGCTCACTCCCCCACTGTGGCACCCGCCACTGACATCGCAATGTCGGTGGGCCAAGTGCCGGAATGCTTGCGCCGCACCCTAGTTGGGGGTGGGGCGGCCGTCAGCCGGATGGCCCAGCGGTCACTCGATGGAATGGCTTTGGGGAACGCTGCTGACGCCGTCGGGCGTAGGAGGCGGGTGGGATCAGGCCCCGGACGCCGCCTTTTCGGCGATGTCCGTGCGGTACTGGGAGCCGTCGAGACGGATCCGGGAGACGGCTGTGTACGCGCGCTCACGGGCCTGGGTGAGGTCCTTGCCGGTCGCCGTCACCGACAGCACCCGGCCGCCCGCGCTCACGACGGTGTCGCCTTCGCGGCGGGTCCCGGCGTGCAGTACGTACGCGTGGGGTGCGTCCTGGGCCGCGACCTCGTCGAGACCCTCGATCGGGTCACCGGTGCGCGGCGTACCGGGGTAGTTGTGCGAGGCGATGACGACCGTCACGGCCGCGTCGTCGCGCCAGGTCAGCGGCGGCTCGACATCGAGAGTGCCGTTGGCGGAGTTGAGGAGCACGCTCGCCAGCGGAGTCTTGAGTCGGGCCAGGACCACCTGGGTCTCCGGGTCGCCGAAGCGGGCGTTGAACTCGATGACCCGTACGCCGCGCGAGGTGATCGCCAGGCCCGCGTACAGCAGCCCGGAGAACGGTGTGCCGCGGCGGCGCAGCTCGTCGACGGTCGGCTGGAGCACGGTCGCCATGACCTCGTCGACCAGCTTGGGGTCGGCCCACGGGAGCGGGGAGTACGCGCCCATGCCGCCTGTGTTGGGGCCCTCGTCGCCGTCGAGCGCGCGCTTGAAGTCCTGCGCGGGCTGGAGCGGAAGGACGGTCACCCCGTCGGTGATCGCAAAGAGGGAGACCTCGGGGCCGTCGAGGAACTCCTCGATGACCACGCGGTCGCAGGCCAGCGCGTGCTCGCGGGCCGCCTGGAGGTCGTCGGTGACGACGACGCCCTTGCCCGCGGCGAGGCCGTCGTCCTTGACGACGTACGGCGCTCCGAAGGCGTCCAGCGCCGTGTCGATCTCTTCGGGGGTGGTGCAGACGTAGCTGCGGGCGGTGGGGACGTTCGCCGAGGCCATCACGTCCTTGGCGAAGGCCTTGGAGCCCTCCAGCAGGGCGGCCTCCTGGGACGGGCCGAAGCAGGGGATACCGGCCGCGCGCACGGCGTCGGCGACGCCCGCGACGAGCGGCGCCTCCGGGCCGACGACGACGAGGCCGGCACCGAGCTCGCGGGCGAGCCTCGCCACGGCGGCGCCGTCGAGGGCGTCAACCGGGTGCAGCTCGGCCACCTCGGCGATGCCGGCGTTGCCGGGGGCGCAGTACAGCGCGGTGACGTCGGGATCGAGGGACAGAGAGCGGCACAGGGCGTGTTCGCGGGCGCCGCCGCCGATGACGAGGACCTTCACGGTGTGCAGCCTAGCCCGCGTGCCGCGCTCCCCCCGCCGCGCTACTCGTTCGTGAACTCCTCGACGACCGTCGCGCCCAGCTCCCGCACGATCAGGTCGTGGCCGGAGAGCGCCGAGTCGACGAGGTCGGCGTCGTCCTCTGCCGGTACGTCGTCCTCGATCGCCATGGGCGGGGGTGCCGGTGCGGGCGGCGGCGTCGGCTCCGCCGCGTAAGAACTGCCCGCGGAGGCCTCGGGTGCGGGGCGCTGCGGCCCGGCGGCGCCTGCCGGGGCGGGCTGGGCCTGCGGGGTGGGCTGGGCGGGGCGCGGAGCCGGGGCCGGGGCGCGCCCGCCGAAACCGCCACCGCCTGCGCCGCCACCACCACCGAAACCGCCACCGCCTGCGCCGCCACCACCACCGAAGCCGCCGCCACCGGGCGGCTGCGCGCCACCGCCACCGCCGCCGCCGGACGGGTCGACGACCGACTCGATCTTCCACTGCACGTTGAAGGACTCGGCCAGTGCCTGCTTCAGCACGTCCTCGCTGCCGCTGCTCGCAAAGTTGTCCCGGGCGCCGGCGTTAATGAAGGCGATCTGGAGCGTGGTCCCGTCGAAGCCGCTGACCTGGGCGTTCTGGCTGAGCAGGATCCAGGTGAAGCGCCGTCGGTTCTTGACGGCCTCCAGGATGCCCGGCCACATGTTCTGTACTTGTACGGCGCCCTGGGCGGCCGGCTGGGAGACGGCGGGCGCGGGCGCTGCTGCGGCAGGGGCCGCAGTCGGCGCCGCGACGGGCGCGGGCTGCGGCTCGGGCCGGCCCTGGCCCGGAGCGGAGGCAGTGGGCCACCCACCGGGCCGGCGCCCCCCGGCGTCCTGTCCAGCGCCGGCACCCGCACCGGAGCCGGGCCAGGCACCGGGACGCTGGCCACCCTCGGCGGCAGCGGGGGCGGCCACGGGGGCCGCCGCAGGCGCGGCAGCTACGGGCGCGGACATCACAGGTGCAGGAGCGGGGGAGGGGGAGGGGGCCGCCACTCCCCCAGGCACCCCAGGCACCCCAGGCGCGCCCGGAGCCCCAGTCGCCCCAGGAGCCCCATGCGCCTCGGGCCCCGGTACGTACCCCATCGCGGGACCGGGAGCTGCGGCCGCGGCCATGAACGCACCGCCACCGTTGCGCTCCAGGCGGTCCAGCCGCGCCTGGAACGAACGCTCGTCGTCGAAAGCGGCGGGCAGCAGCACCCGGGCGCAGATCAACTCCAGCTGAAGCCGCGGCGATGTCGCGCCCCGCATCTCCGTGAGGCCCGTGTTGACCAGGTCGGCGGCGCGGCTCAGCTCCGCCGCGCCGAACACGGAGGCCTGAGCCTGCATCCGCTCCACCACATCGGCGGGCGCGTCGATCAGGCCCTTCTCGCGGGCGTCGGGAACGGCGGCCAGGATCACCAGGTCCCGCAGCCGCTCCAGCAGGTCGGCCACGAACCTGCGGGGATCGTTTCCGCCCTCAATGACCTGGTCCACGACTTCGAACGCGGCCGCTCCGTCGCCCGCCGCGAAGGCGTCCACGACCGAGTCGAGCAGCGCGCTCTCGGTGTACCCGAGGAGTGCGGTCGCCATGGCATATGTCACACCGTCGTCGGCCGCGCCGGCGAGCAGCTGGTCCATGACGGACATCGAGTCACGCACGGACCCGGCTCCGGACCGTACGACGAGCGGAAGCACTCCGTCCTCGACCGGGATGCCCTCCTTGCCACACACCTCACCGAGGTATTCGCGCAGCGTCCCCGGAGGCACCAGGCGGAACGGGTAATGGTGCGTACGCGACCGAATGGTCCCGATGACCTTCTCGGGCTCGGTCGTCGCGAAGATGAACTTCAGATGCTCCGGGGGCTCCTCGACCACCTTCAGCAGGGCGTTGAAGCCCGCCGGGGTGACCATGTGCGCCTCGTCGATGATGTAGATCTTGTAGCGACTGCTGGCGGGCCCGAAGAACGCCTTTTCCCGCAGGTCACGGGCGTCGTCCACGCCACCGTGCGAAGCGGCGTCGATCTCGATGACGTCGATGGACCCCCGGCCGTTCCTGGCCAGGTCGACGCAGGACTGACACGCGCCGCAGGGGTTCGGCGTGGGGCCCTGCTCGCAGTTCAGACAGCGGGCGAGGATGCGGGCGCTGGTCGTCTTTCCACAGCCCCGCGGCCCGCTGAACAGGTACGCGTGGTTGACCCGGTTGTTACGCAGGGCCTGCTGCAACGGGGCAGTGACATGCTCCTGCCCGATGACCTCGGCGAACGACTCGGGACGGTAGCGGCGGTAGAGCGCAAGGGACGACACGTATACGAGGTTATCGGGACCCACTGACAACCGGCCCCGCCCCAACGCAAGCGCCCCCCACGCACCCGCCAGAGCTCACTTACCCTTGCTGCCTTCCGGCCCTGGGGGAGTTCGGTGAGATAGCGCCACGTGAGGGGCTGGCCCCCACACTAGCGGATCGCCCCCCAGGAAAACGAGCCGGGCCCCGACCACGGCCAACGTCGGCGGAACGCGTTCGCGAGCACTCCTCAACGTCTTGTATTGTTTGCGGCGGAGGATTCGCCTAGTGGCCTAGGGCGCACGCTTGGAAAGCGTGTTGGGGGCAACCCCTCACGAGTTCGAATCTCGTATCCTCCGCCATTGCTCTCACCGGGCAATACGTTGAAGGGCTCCGCAGCTTGCTGCGGAGCCCTTCGGCGTTGGTGGTTGCAGTTTTGGTTGCAGTTGTCGCCAGCAGGCCGCCGCGGCCTACCGAGCGTTCAGGAGCTCACGGCACACGCCGCAGAACATGGCCGCGTCCCGCCCGTACCGGCGCATCAGCTGGTCACACCCCGTGCACGGCCCCAGCTCCCACGGCGGACAGCCCAGTGCCGCAGAGGCAGCAGCCCGCTCGACGGGCAAGATCAGCATGGGGTTCCGCGACCGCTGTGCCGGCATCCGAGGCAGGGTGAATCCGCCGGTCGGCTGCCCCAGGTCTCGAATGGGCCGTGCGTCGCTGACGAACCAACCCTCTTCACCCGCTCGGCAGTTTCGGTCGATCTCCTGCTCGGCGAAGGTGATCTCGTCGTCCTCCTCTTGCCCTGGCGCCTCGGGAAGAGGAGTCTTCTCGCCGACCATCTGCAGCCAGCGCTCGCAGTCGGCCGCCGAGACCCACATGTGCCGCCCTGCCCGGCCGCTCCCCCGATTGGGCACGTAGACCGGCACGCTCTCCCCCATCGCGCTCGACAGCACAAGGTCTTCGAGGTGCACCGCCTTCTTCTCCGGCAGGCACAGGGCGGGCAGGAACCATTCCGAGTGAACCTCGCCACAGTGACCGGCGCCATCGGTCAACAGGCAGTGGCGCTCGCTGCTGGCCACGCATTTCCAGACCTGGAGGTGGCGGTAGCCACCGCGGATCACCATCTCCTTCCCGTCGGCGATATCCCTCCAGGGCATGTCGTCCACGCGTGCCCAGGGCGCCCGGTCTATAAGGGAAGCCGTCCGGTCCTTCGCGACCCACAACGGAGTGATGTCCTGCTGCACGGCGTTAGCCGAGCGACGGTGCACGCTGCTCGGGCTGAGGTGGTGGTACTGGATCTCCCACCCGATGCGTATACCTCCGGGGCCGGTGACGAGGGCGTCGGAGATGCTCCGGCGGTTAGCCGTAGGCACCTCGGCATCGGCGTCCAGGCCGTAGCGCGAGGCGGTCTCGACGACCCGCTCCTTCGTGGCCTTGTGCTGCTCGCTCTCCGCCGGTGTGGCCTTGTGCGTGACCGGCAGGTGCGAGGCGACGAGGGGCCGACGGCCCCCGACGCGGCCTCGGCGGATGAACATCCACGGCGACTTGCCGCCCGACTCAGACAGACAGTCGCGGCCGTCATGGTGCGCGAGGCATTCGAGCAGCTGCGGGTCGCGTTCGGCGACGCTCACGGTGATCTCCCGCAACAGATCGGGACGCCCCGGGTGACCGAGGACAGACAGTGACAGATTGATCTCTAGGCCATATCCGGTGTGCCACACCCCATTTGCCATTTCTCCACCATAGGAACGGCGGTGAGTCTCCAACAGAGTGCGTGGTGAAAGGCGGCGGCTCGCTCGCGCTTCCGCCGGAGGCGTCCGGCCTCGATCGGCTGATGTCGATCAACCCGCCCCCGCCTGTCGGTGCCCCTGAGTACAGTCCTGGAAGGGAACTTGGGGAGGGGCCGCGTGTCTTTCGAAAGCGATCAGTACACACACATCATGGAGCAGCTCAAAGAGGCCGAGCTGGGGGATCTGGCGAGTCAGCTGGATCAAGAAGTCCGGCAGGGTCGGGCAGTCTCGGAGGAGAAGCTCAAGCAGGAGCAGGCGAGCCAGTACGCGGCACGTGCCAGTCGGCTGGCGGAGAGGAAACTGCCACGCCTTGAGGAGTCCGACGTCGCGGTGATCCCGTACACGGACGACGAGAACATCGAACTCATCCGTGCGGCCCTCCTGACGCTCGCCGAGACCATGTACGCATCGCGCAAGGCCGCGCTAGACGTAGCTGAGGCTCACGGGATGGAGCTGACCATCGAGTTCGGTGACCCGGAGCTGGAAACGCCCTCCTCAATTGAACTGGATGAGGAAACAGGGCGGGCGCGTGTCACGCTCGAACTGGTGCGGGAGTTGTTGTCTGAGGGGATCGACGCGCGCGCGGAGGCCAACCGATGAGCAGGGTAAGCCTGATCCAGGCCATCGAGAAGGCGATCGGGGTCCTGCAACCCATGTACCGCAACAGCGCGGATGAGTCCGACCTTTACGAGGCATCGATTCTGACGCTGTGCCTCGATGCCGCGAGGGCGGCCGGCGGGACCACAATGCTCACGCAGGACGGCACGACTCCAGCCACTGCGCTGCGCTTTCGCAGGTCACCGGGAAACCTCTGGTCGGGCACCTTCACCTACATCCTGGTCAGCTTCCCCGGCATCCGGAAGCAACTGGAGATCCACCTCGGCGTGTACGTCGTCGCCGCCAACTCTAAGGTCGCACACGAATGCGACGTCGCCATCATCGACTACAAGGAAGCCGAGCGGAGCCGGCAGGCCAGGGTGCACCCACGGACCGTCAAGCTCGTCGCGGCGATCGAAGCGAAGCACTACAGCTCCTCACCTCCTCTTGGCGTCGGCAGGGGGTTCCTCGGGCTGGCCCAGGAAATGGGTGCGAAGAAGTGCTCGCTCGTTTTTCCGTCGCAGAGTTCCACCAATCTGGGGGCCCTGATCGCTGGGCGCCCGAGTGAGTCGTACCCCGAACTACTGCCGGGCACTGATGCCGCTAGGCGGCTGCGCTCGCAGCTCGACCAGGCCATCCGAAACTGGAAGAACAAGCGCTGATCCAGTGCGATCCGCCCATCACAGAGGGCGCCAACCAGTTGTGTTGGCGCCCTCTCATGTTGACGTCATGGGGGATAGCCGAGCAGCGTCTACCAGTCGTCGGCGTCGCCGTACTTTCCCGGGTTCTGTGCGCGGTCCACAGCCTGTGCGCACGCCTCGGTGAACGCGACCTTCACAGCCTCCTTGTCGATGCCGCGAGCCTGGGCCACAACATCCTGCGCGGTGCTGCGGGCGGTACGCCAGGCCGCCGGTCGGTCGGTGTAGGCATCAGTCTCGAAGTCCCAGGCTGGCACCGCCCACTCTGCGGGGAGACCAGTCGCCTGCGGCTCGCCGCTGAGGAGGAATGCCGCTCGGGCGTGGAAGACCACCGTCCGCTCG
The DNA here is from genome assembly GCF_018614005.1 of Streptomyces sp. ISL-99. NCBI lineage: Bacteria > Bacillati > Actinomycetota > Actinomycetes > Kitasatosporales > Streptomycetaceae > Streptomyces > Streptomyces sp. ISL-99. The sequence goes on along the minus strand of NZ_JAGGPC010000041.1, from coordinate 13,847 downwards.
GGCATCCCGTCGCGGATGGAGCGCATACCGCCGGAGGAGGTCCGCCACACCCTGGTCAATGACGTACACGCTGCCGTCCCGGAACACGCCGAGCGGATACTCGCCGACCCCGGCTGGCCCGCCCTCGCCACCGTCCTCGCCGACGCCGAAGCCGACGGCCACCAGCCCCACCAGCTCCTCAAGGAAGCCGCCGCCCGCCGAGAGCTCGGCACCGCTCACAGGCCCGCCCGCGTCCTGATCACTCGCATCCAGCACACGAGCCGCGAGCCCGCGCCCAATCTCCGCGCCGAGGCAGCCCGCCTGCGAAGCACTACCGCATCAGCCTTCGGTGGCTCTTCCTCCACCGACCAGCCGTCGAAGCCAGCCGCGACTCCCACGAGCCGTCCGACCCGCCCACACCGCTGATCCGGACGACGCACGAACAGGCAGCGGTCAAGCGGCGGCCACCATCAGGCCGTGGTCGAAGGCGAGCCGCTGCATGCGGGCGGCCACCTCCTGCGGGCCGAGTGCCGCCAACGCCCACAGCGAGCTGAGACTTCGGCCGGAGGACCAGATGTGGGTCATCGGCGGCTGGAACGGCAGGACGGCAATGCCTTCGGCGGCGAACAGTGCCGGGTCGAGATACGTCATGCCGCCGGTCCCGCACACGTACGCGCGGGCGCCAGTGACGGCAGATAGATCAGCAAGTCGCTGGGAGCGGCCCGGCCTGGCGGGAAGATCGCTGCTGGTCAGGATCCTGCCCTGCCAGCCGAGCAGACCGAGCAGAGCACGGGTGGAGATCTCGGCAACCATGGCGGTCCTGCCTGCGCCGAAGGCATCCAGTACTGGGGCCAGAGCCTGTGCGAGCACAGGCCAGTAAGGGCTCGCACCGTAGTACTGCCGCAGCATCGCCGCAGTTTTCCGGCGGGCCCGGTCAGGATCGTCGATCAGCGCCTCCCGGATGAGAGTCGGCCGTCCGCGGGGAAGGTGTGTAGGGACGGTGAGCCACTGCCGACGATCCGGTTCGTCGAGGGCACCGAGGCGGGCTCGGTGCTGGTAATCGCGGCGGGTGAACTGGACGTCGTCTAGGACGATCCAGTAGTCCGCCGCGAACAGCTTGGCCAGTGTGGTCAGTCTCGGGAACAGATTGGGCTGGTGAATTGCGCACAGTCCGCCCGACTCGGGCAGGTCAGGAAGAGATGAGACGGCTGGTGAAGCCGTCATGGATGAGGGCTTCATACGCTGCATGCACGTCCTCCGGGACCTCCTGCTCGATGGCGAATCCGAGCTTCGGATACTCGATGACCCGCTGGAGATCGCCGACGAGCATGTCCAGGACGAGCTTCTCGTCGCCGATGGACTTCACGTAGTCGTCGAACTCCAGCGGCTCCGACGCGCAGAGGATCTCGACGTCGGGCCACAGCTTGCGGGCGGTCGCGAACGACCGTCGTTCCATGTAGGGCTTGGAGACCAGCATCACCGTCGTCGGGGTGATGCCGGCGGCGGCGAGGACCTCTCGGGAGAACGTCACGTTCTGCCCGGTGTTGCCAGCCTCCGGTTCCAGCAGGATCGCCTCGGCGGGGACGCCGAGGTCGATGGCATGCTCACGGAAGTGGACGGCCTCGCCGCGCGGGAAGACCTTGGCAGTGGTGGGGCTGTTGCCGCCGGTGAAGACCAGGGTCGAGAACAGCCCGGCGCGGTAGAGCTCGACGGAGTGGGTCGCGACACCGAGATCGTGGCTGCCCAGCCCGATTGCCACGTCGACGGGCCGCAGCTGGTGGTGCATCTGGTGGTAGTCCCAGATCAGCACGGCCCGGTGCCGCTGGTCCTCGGTGATGGCCTGCTGGTTGTCGCTCACGCGTCTCTCCCTGGTCACCGTCGCCGGGGGCCGGTCGGCCCCTTGTTCATGGCCTTGATGCCCTCGATACTGCGCAGTTGGTGCACGAGTCCGTACTGCGCGGCCGTGCGAGTGGCTTGATCGAGGACGAGGATCCCATCATCCCGGGTCGCCGCGTCGGAGAGCAGGATGTGGCCATGAGCGGTGTCCAGCCGTACGCGTTGCATCGGAGAGTCCGCGGCCCCGCTGCTGCGTGCGATGTCGATGAAGTGCAGGGCCTGAGTGAGGTCGCCAGCACCACGTCGGGCGAGGGCGAGTTTCTGGTGGGCGACCGACCAGTCGTCGGGTTCGGTGAGGTCCTCGAAGTCGCGGGTCGCGGCCTGCATGACACGGGTCGCGTAGTCGTGGCGACCGTTCTTGCTGAGCGCCGTACCCACCCACAGGCGGGCCCTGGCACGGTCGCGACGGGATAGCCGGTCATCGACGGCGAGGGTTTCGTAGTGACGGGCGGCGACCTCCAGCTTGCCGGACATTTCCGTGACCACCGCGAGGGAGAGGTCGAGCTGGGCGACACGTCGCGGAATGTCGAGCTGGATGAAGACCGCGCGAGCCCCGGCGTAGGAATGCTGGGCGGAGAGGGGGCCGAGCACAGAGCCTTGGTCGCGTTTGAGGTCACCGAGCAGCGCGGTCGAGCGGGCGAAAAGGTACAGGCCCTTTTCGTCCAGTTCCCGGGCGTTGAACCGCACCAACCAGCGGCTGAGCAGGCTGTCGGCGAAGGCGAAGTTCTGACGGGAGAGCGCGACCACGACGCGGTCCAGGTCGTCCGCCCACGATTCGTATTCCCAGGCTCGGGGGCCGACGGGGGTGACGCGCCGTCCGGCGCCTTGCACGGTGCTGGCCATCTCCGACAGGAGCGTCTCGAAGCGCAGGTGGGCGGCGGCGTCCGCGCGTCCGAGGGCGGTGTCGAGGATGGCCTGGGTGTCGGGTCTGGGCTCGGTTTCGGCGCGCTTGCTCTCCCACTTCGAGACCGTCGCGACGGCCACGCCGAGGTGCTCGGCAAAGGCCCGCACGCTCAAGCGCAGGGCGAGACGCAGTGCCCTGGCCTCCAGGCCGGTCCAGTGGTGCACGGTTGCCACGCCTCACTCCCTTCCACTGTCATCGAAGCAGATGCCTGATGGCGGCGGGACGGAAGTGGAACGGAAGTAGAACGGCAGGTGATTGGCCAGGAGTTCGGCGACATCCATGCTCAGGATCGTCACCACTTGTCGACCCTTTGGACGGTCCCCCGCATGGAACCCCTCACGGAACATCGCCTGGTCAGCGGGCCTGTCGTCTACGGCTTTCTGCGGCTGGTGCGGGTCTCCGAAGCCCGGCAGGAGGCGCTGGTCGCCTCGCTCGCCGAGTACTGCCGCAGCCACGAGCTGGAACTGTCCGGCGTCTTCACCGATCGCGAGGCGAGTGCCGGCCCCGGTTCGGTGGCCTTCACCGGTCTGCTGGACGTGTTGGCCCTGCCGGACGTCTACGGCGTGCTCGCCCCGGCGGCGTCACACCTCGGCCCGAAGGCGATAGCCGCTGAACGCGGTCGGCGGATCGAGGCGGCCGGCTCCCGGCTGCTTCTGGTCCGCCGGTCCCACCCCGCATGCCCGCCGATTGCCTCCAGCACGGCGGCCCGCCGCCACAGCCCGGGAACCACCCGCCTCCTGGATGCCGAGTCATGAGGGCAACAATGATCGAATCGGTGCAGCGCTTCTTCAATGCCCATCCCGAATCCGTGGGACACGCAAGGGAATTCGCCTCGGCGACCCTGGCCGGATGGGGCCTCGCGGAACGGATCGACGACATCCGCCTCTGCGTCTCCGAGCTGGCGACGAACGCACTGGTCCACGGCACTGTCTCCGACCATGGATTCCTGGTCCGGCTCGACGCCGAGGACGACGTCGTACGCCTGGAGGTGCACGACAGCCGCCGTCGGCGCCCCGAGACTCGCCAGGCCGCCGACACCGACTTGTCCGGACGCGGTCTGGTCTTGGTGGCCGCGCTCGCCGACGGCTGGGGAGTGCAGGACCGCACACCGCTCGGAAAGATCGTTTGGTCCTGCTTCAAGACCGTAGGAGGGACGACCGCGTGAGCGCCACCTTCACTCCGACCGGCCCCGAGCTTCGGCTACTGGTCTCGCTCGCCGCCTGGAGCTGGCCGGGCACCGGTCCGGACGGCCGCGAGATCGCCCACATCCTGATTGCCCACAGTCCTGCCTCCGCCCTCCCCTGCACTGCTGACGCGCCCGAAGCCCGCATGCGGCGTCTCGCAGACAGCCTCGGCGGACTGGGCCGGGCGGAGGACGTGGTCCGGGACGCCGGCCGCTGCCTGCACATCATCGGCGACCACGTGTTTCTGCACTTCCCAGGCGCCTCCCGCAGGCTGCGGCTGCCGAGCCGCCCCGACTGGACAGCGCTGGTCGCCCGCACCGGCACAGCCGTTCTCCTGCTCGGTCTGGAACCGCTGTCGCAGTCCGCCGGCGCCTCTCAGCTCGACACCTACCTGGATACCGCAAGCGGGGCCGACCGGCTGTTGTTCGGGCTTGCCCGCAGCCGCTGACCCCCTGGAACTCCCTGCACGCCCCTGTTGCACGGATGAGAGGCAACTGCCGTGGAAACCTTCGAACGCGCCAAGCTGGACGCATACTTCGCCCGGATCGCCGTCCAGTTCGCCCCCGACGAGCAGACCTCGTCGTTCCTGATCACCCACCTACTGGCCGAGCGCCCCGCATTCGTCCGCGCCGTTGCCGCGATGACCCGGCTCACGGCGGTGCTGCCCAAGCCGAAGTCCGTCCACCCGGCTGCCCAGCGCGAGACCGAGCGGACCGTCGCCGTCGACACCCTGACCCGCGAACTGTTCACCGACCCGGACACCGCGCTGGACTACTTCGAATCCCGGGCCGCCGGGGAACCCGTCTCCCTCCTCGACGTCGGCGGCTACTTCGCCCCCACCCTCACCGACCTCCACAGCCGCTTCACCGGCCGCCTGGTCGGCGTCGTCGAGGACACCGAGAACGGCCACCGCCGCTACGAAACCCTCGACAAACTGCCCTGCCCCGTCATCTCGGTGGCCCGCTCCCCGCTCAAGGACCCCGAGGACTACCTCGTCGGCCAGTCCGTCGTGTTCTCCACCGAGGCCGTCATGCGCGGCCGCGGCGACATCCTCCACGGCCGCCCCGCCCTCGTGATCGGCTTCGGCAAGCTCGGCTCCTCCATTGCCCGGCTCCTGCACGCCAAGGGCGTACAGGTCACCGTCTTCGACATCGACCCAGTACGCCGCACCCAGGCCCTGTCCCAGGGGTTCACCGTCGCACGCGACCGCGAGACCGCGCTCACTGGCGCCGGCCTGGTGCTCTGCGCGACCGGCGCGGTCTCCCTGTGCGGCGAGGACTTCTCCCACCTGCGCAACGGCGCATACGTCGCGACCGTCACCTCCAGCGAGGACGAGCTCGACCTCGCCGGCCTGCCGGACGTCTACACCCGCACGGTCGTCGGGGACCACGTCACCCGCTACCAGACCACTGGTCATTACTTCTATCTGGCGAACGGCGGCAATGCCGTCAACTTCATCCACGGCGCGAGCGTTGGACCTTTCATCTTCCTGATCCAGGCCGAGATCCTCGCCGCGATCAGGATGCTCACCCGCGGAGACCTCACCCCTGGCATCCACGAGGTCCCCGCACCTGACCGCGAGGCTATCGCGGCGACCTGGCTCTCCTACTTCAACAGGTGATCACCATGCCCATCACGGCCAGCCACATCCACACCACCATCACCGCGTACCTCGACCAGCACCCCGAGGACAAGCGCGAGATCGACATCGTCCAAGGTCTCCTCGACGACGGCGACGACCTCACCAGCCGCAAGTCCCTACCAGGACACGTCACCGCAGGCGCGATCCTCGTCGGCCGCGACGGCCATGTCCTGCACATCCTCCACAACGCCACCGGCAAATGGCTGCTGCCCGGCGGTCACATCGAGCCCTCGGACGACACGCTCCTTCAGGCCGCCGGCCGTGAGCTCGCCGAGGAGACCGGCATCCCGCCCTACGTCGTCACCCCGCACAGCGAGATCCCACTACACATCGACGTCCACCCCATCGACGCCAACCCCGCCAAGGACGAGCCCGCCCACCAGCACTTCGACTTCCGCTTCCTCTTCCGTACGATCACCGACATCGGCGAACTGCAGACCGAAGAGGTCACCGACGCCGCGTGGCGCACGGTGGAGAGCCTCGCCGACGAGCAGCTGAAGCAACGGGTCGCCCGCGCGCTTCTCTAAGCACCGAGGGCCGGCGACTCCCGAGCACAACTACGATGCCGCCGTGCTCGGGGCGCCCGCACGTGCGGTCGGTGCGGCCAGCCTCTCTCGACTTGGGCCTTACTCGACAGCCAGTCGGGGCCATACGGCCGACCGTAGCGGGCGCAGGGAACCACCTCAGTGACCAGTGGGTCACATCCCCCTCAACTGCCCGGTTTTGCCGCCTCACCGGCTGGTGGGGGACCGGTCACAAGCGAGGCAGACCGCGACCAAATCTCAGCCCCTCCCAGATACCATCCGGTAAGGCGTCGTCATTCGATAAAGGGGACCGGTGAACCTACCCAACAGGCTCACCAAAGCCAAAAACCTGCTTATATCGGGCGAACACCAGTCAGAGGTCCCCGACGTCATCGGGTACCAAGACATACAACACCAGTGGGAACGCGGATACCGCGAGACGCTGGCGCGGGCCATCGAGGACGGCGCATGCGGCCCGGAAAGTACCAGCATCATCGACTTCCCCAAGACCGATCTGACCGTACGGCCACTGGCCCGTTTCTCCACCCGAGACCGGCTTATCTACGACGCGCTGGTCTTCACCATCGCTGATCAGATCGACTGCCAGCTTCACCCCGGCGTCTCCAGCTACCGATGGGACCGTTTCAAGGGCGAGCCCATCGGATGGTGGTCCAACTGGTCCTCCTACCGGGCAAAGTCTCTTCTGGCTATCCGCTCCGATACTTCACTTAAGGTCGCCTATCTCGACATAGCAGCCTTCTATGAGCACATCGACGTAGCCATGCTCGGGGACGATCTAAAAGCCCTCGGTGGTGACGGTCGAGCCGCCGACCACATCATCGACTTTCTCACCCGGTTCCAGACCATCAACCACGCCTGGGGCCTGCCCCAAGGGCCGGACGCCTCCGGCATCCTCGCCAATCTCTACCTGGCCCCTGTCGATTCCTACCTGGCCCAGAACAGCGCCCGGTTCCTGCGCTACTCCGACGACATCAAGGTCTTCCATCCCGATTGGAGTGAGCTGCGCGATCTGTTCCTCGGCGTGAACAGCCAACTGCGCTCCAGGAGGCTCGCCATCTCCTCCAGCAAGACCGTCATCCTCGATCCCCAGGACGCCCGGGAACGCGAAACCGACATCCAGCATGACTCGCTCGCCGGCGCCATCAGAAGGGGGCGCCCACGCGCTCGCGAAGATCTTGCAGCCTACTTCGAAAAGATCGTCAAAGAGGGGAAGTTCAACGGTAACCAGGTCCGCTTCGTTCTCGGCCAGCTCCGCATGATCAGAGATGATCGAGCCGTCAGCTGGTGCCTGGACAACCTCACCCGCCTCCCACACGCCATCACGCACGTGTTCAAGTACCTCAACGCAGCCAAGAGAAGAGCGTCCGAGATCGAAGTCGCCCTGGTCCGGTTTCTGCACTCCAACAACAGCGCCACACACCCACTGATTGAGCAGCGAATCCTTCGCTACCTCATCGCCATGGACATCAAGGATGAACGGGCAAAAGAAGCAGCGTGGAATATTCTCGGGGACCGCAACCGGGCCGAATACGCCCGCGAGTACGCAGCACGCTACATCGGAGAGCACGCATCCATTGCCGAGGCCCAGATGCTCCGCCACCGCTTCGAGGGGGAGACCAACGCTGCCGTCCGACGCGCCGTGCTCGTCGCACTGTACGAGGCCCGCTACCTCACGACCCGCTACCGCAACGAGATCAGATCCTCCGTGCCCGGCATGGAATGGCTGTGCAGCTTTCTTGCCACAAACCCGCACATAAGTCCGCCCCTGATTGGACCCTATGTCTACTTCTGACACGCCGTACGAGAGCATCAAGACCGAACTGGCGCGCATCCAGAGCAACTGCCTCTACGCCGCTCAAGGATACTTCGAAGCGGCCAAGAGCGCGGAGAAGTGGGGACGACTGATGGTGTTCATCCCCGCCTGCGTGACCGCAATATGCAGCCTTCTGGTTGCTGTCAAAGTCGGCCCCGCAGTCTTCTTCAGCGGGCTCGGTGCCGTCTCCGGAGCCGTCGCAGCCACTGCGGCTTTCCTGGGCTCGCCAAAGACCGCGGCTGACCATCTCGCGTCTGCCCGCGCCTACACCGCGCTCAAGCACCGCGCAGACACCGAGATCAGCTTCCTAACCGAGGCATCCGACCTCGCGGTCTTCGAAGCTAGAACCCGAGAGCTGAGCGCCGACTACGTCCGCATCACCTCTACCGACACACCGATGGCGAACAAGTTCTACGAGAAGGCCCAGCAGCGGATACAGCAAGGCGCGGCCGAGTAGCCGAGTTTTGGGACCAGCAGCCAGTGTCCAGGTCATTCACCCTAGCCCCGACCCACCCTGACACACGCTCTGGCCTGGACGGCGCCGCCTGAACTGGTGACCGTGGTGTGGTTCGACGGTGCCCTTCCTTTGGCGCTCCGCCAGCCAATCCAGCAATGACCGTCGGGGACGGCTTCGACCTCCTCGTCTCCGAAGGGCACCTCCAACGCTGGTGGGCCGGCATCTACGAACCGGAGACGCCAGCGTTCGGCGGGAAAGCCAACATGACGGCTGCGCAGGCGCTGTTCGTCACCGACAGCCGAGAGATCCAGCAGTTGCGCCAGCGCGACGATCTCACCATCGGGCCCAGGGAGTTGTCCGACCTGCTGTGCACGATCATGATGCGCGCCGCCCGGTTGGAGTGGTAGGGGCGGGGCGATGTGGGACCGCGCCATCACGACGGAACGCCGCTCGACCATCAGCACGTTCCGGCGGAACGGCTCAACGCCCGAGCCGGCGAGATTCGCCCTCTCCTACTCGCCGACAGCGACGCCCTACTGCGCTCTGGAGGCCCGCCGGAACCCGTCGCCGAGTGGGCTGCCGCCTTCCGGAGCACCGGCCAAGCGCTCGCCCACGGCGTCCAGGACGGGTCTCTGGATCGCGGGCTGCGACAGGTGCTCAGGTACCGCAAGCGCGGCTGGCCAGATCAATTGACGATGGGTAGCCAAGCACGCGAAGCTTCTGGTGAGAAACGGTGTGCTGGTTGCGACACCTCCTACTAGGAGCTTCATCGCGCTGCGGAGCCGCCCATCCGGCGGACAGGCTGGGAAAGGCTTCTTGATTCTCTGCGGACCCAAGAGACGCAATTTCTCGGAGGATATTCTTGGCGAATAACCCGTTGAACCTTGACGAAGTCGGCGAATGGTCGGGCATCTGGTGGCTGCCCGACGACCCTAACCAGCCGATACCCGGTGTCCTCCGATACTCGCCGGACGACGGCCTGGTGCTTTCGCTGATCGGTGCGTTCGAGGACCGCATCATGTCGACGCCCTCTCCTGGCCTCACCGTGTTCCACGAGGGGAGCCGGAACTGGGACGTCATCCATGGCGCTGCCGAGCAACGGGAGATCTCCCTCCTCGGCTGTTACCCGAACGGTGTGAAGCGAACCATTGGCGCACGGGTGAAGAGCCCTGACAAGCAGACCGTGGTGGCGATGACCGCCCTCGTCGGGGCGCATGTCAGCGGCGAGGACGACGCTGTCTTTTCCGCCGCGGAGATCGCCGTCGAGGACCTCGGCCTCTGGGCCGCTTCGTCGGTGTTCGACGGGTCCCTAGGTGCTCCCGATGGCAAGATCGACGGGACTGGGAGCATCTCCGTGAAGCCGGTGGAGACGCGGTCGGTCCTAGTCGACGGGACAGAGTTCCGCCTACAGCACCAGCACACGCTGCCGTTCTTCGACCAGCGCAAAGGCGGCACCGTCGGGCGCATGCGCGACACGGCGTTCGTGCGCGTTGTCCCGGCCGCCCCGTTCTCCTTGGGCAGCGCGCGGGAAGCGGCCAGCCTGGTGCAGGACCTCATCTCGCTTGCGACCCATCAAGCCGCCGGCCTGATCTGGCTCCGGCTTGAAGTGGCGGAGAAGGAGCCCGCGCTGCTGCCGGACGGCCGTCCCGCGCCAAGGCGACGCGTCAATGTGCTCTACTCGCCTACCGCGCTCGGCAGGGGAAACGCCAAGGCAGTCGACCACCACCGTGTCTTCTTCACGTGTGAATCGCTCCCGTTCGAAGAGGTCGTGCCCCGCTGGTACGAGGCACGCGGCCGGCTGCAAGCGGCTACCCGCATGATCCTGGGCCTCCGCTACGCGCCGGCCCGCTACGTGGAGAACAACCTCCTGACGGCAGTGGGAGCCGCCGAAGTGCTCCACCGCGGTCTCCGTATCGACGAGAAGCCGTTCCCCAGGGCGGAATTCAAGGCGATGCGCGACGCCATGCTCGAGCAGGTTCCTGAGAAGCACCGGGAGAGGTTCAAGGGAGCCATCCGCAACGACCCGACGCTCCGGGACCGGCTGTACGCCCTCGCCGCGCGCCCCGACCAGGACGCGATCGCGCTTCTCATGCCAGACGTGGACCGGTGGGCAGAAAGGACCACAAAGGCCCGCAACGACCTGACGCACGAGGGAAAGACGCCGAATCACCGCATAGAGGAGCTATTTGCCGTCGTGGAGGTGACCATGGCAGTCGTCATTCTCAATCTTTTGCACGAGCTCGGCCTGCCTGCTGAGCGGCAAAGCGAGATCGTGCGGGAGCATCCCCAGCTCAGAGCGACCGCCAGCACTGCTCGCGAATGGCTGGTCTCGCCCGATGCCGTCTCCTGAGCCGCCGCGTGGCTGACGCCCTCAATCTTGCGGAGGCTTCAGGTAGTCGCCCGCTGAACTCCTCCGACGCCGCGCTCCAGCCTTCCGGGTGGGAGGCTGTCGTACGACGTCTCCGCCTGAAGGTGGAGGTCGGCTCGTATCTCATAGCGGATTTGGAGACGTTGAACTGGTGGAGCCAGGCCGAGCCCCCGGATCAAGCTTATGGCAGTCCTGAAGGCAGGACAGAGGGTTGCAGTTCGGGTTGCATTCAGGGGCGTTCAGGATCGTTCATACGACCGGTCCGCTACCCCTGCACCGCAGGTCAGAACGTCGGCGAACCCGCCCGGACCCCCAGGCGAACATTTGGAAAGCGTGTTGGGGGCAACCCCTCACGAGTTCGAATCTCGTATCCTCCGCAGCTGGAAGGCCCGGACCGCTCACGCGGACCGGGCCTTCTGCCTTTCCAGTCTCATCCGCAGTCTCAACGGGGCTGTTCGGGATCTTCCTCCGTCGCCCCGTCGTCGCTCTTCGCGACCTCCCAGATGAGTCCGCCGACCTGCTTCGCGACGTCTTGCAGGATGCCGCCGGTCACGTGCTGGTAGCGGGCCGCCATCGCCGTGGACGACCAGCCCATGATCTGCATCACGACGCGCTCGGGGACTCCGAGGATGAGCAGCACCGTGGCAGCCGTGTGCCGGGCGTCGTGCAACCGGCCGTCGCGCGCCTTGGCATCCGCGAGTAACTGCTTCCACGCGTCGTAGTCGGTGCTGGGCACCAGGGGCGCCCCCACGGGCGAGGTGAAGACGAATTCCGGTCTCCCGCCACTCCTGCGCGGCCCGCACCCGCTCCCGCTCCTGCTCCTGCTCCTGCCGGTGCAGCTCCAGAAGCCGGACCAATTCGTCCGGCACCCCGATCAGGCGGCGGCCAGCGCGAGACTTCGTGTTCGCCGTGTCCTCGTTCTTCCTGACGCGCTGCTTGCAGTAGCCCGGCGTGCGTCCGCACTCACCGCCGCAACCGTGCAGGTACTTCGGCCGAAGACGGTTCTTCCGAACCCGCAGAATGCCTGCCTTGAGATCCACGTCCGACCAGCGCAGTCCCAGCGCTTCCCCTTGCCGAAGACCGAGGGCGAGCGCGATGGACCAGCGGGCGCTGTTCCGGAGCTTGCTCGCTTCAGAGAGGAGCCGCTGCACCTCTTCGAGGCCGTACGGCTCGACCTCTTCGTCTTCGATTCGGGGCGGTACGGCGAGCGTGGCGACGTTCCGGGTGACGTGGCCGCGTCGCATGGCGTGGTTGAGCGCCGTCCGAATGGTGCGGTGGGCCTGGTGCGCGGTGGCGGGCTTGCTGCCATTGGCCAGCATCTTCGTGTAGAAGCGCTCCAGGTGTTCGGGCTCCAGCTTGTCCAGCCGGTGAGCACCGACGCCGGGGACCAGGTGCACCCGGACAGCGACCTCGTACCCGACGTACGTGTTCTCCCGCACCGAAGGTTTGGCGATCTCCTCCACCCGTAGACGGGCTGCCTCTTCCACCGTGAGCGCGAGAAGAGTGGGGTCGAATTCGTCTTCGCTCGGAGCGGCTTGTACTGCCGAGAGTTCGAGCGCGGGGATGACTGTCACGGAAGTCCCTCCTAGGCGGAGTTCCGGGGGCCGCAGCCCCTCCCTGTCAGGTCCGCTACTTCCGCTACCTCCGCTACCGCCCTGGTGCCCCCGTGAGCAGCTCTTGACCGTGTTCGAGTTGATGGAGCAGTACGCAGTCAGTCGGAACACGGTGCGGCTGGCCCTTCGTAGACTGACCGACGAGGGGTTGATCATTGCTGGTCAGGGTCGCGGTAGCTTCGTGCGCAAGCGGCTCACGCCGGCCGTCTGGGACTGGTCGGTACTGGAGTCCCGCTCGCGTCATCGGTCCGACGCCAACGGTGATCAGTGGGCCAGCGTCGTAGCTGAGAGCGGTCGGAAGCCCCGGCAAGAGGTGAAGGTGACGATCCGTCGCCCTTCGTCCGAGATCGCCCGTCAGCTACAACTCGATCCCGAGACAGCACTGACGGTCGTACGGGAGCGAGTGCGGATAGTGGATCAGGACCCCTACGCTCTGGCTGACTCGTACTTCCCAGAAGAGCTAGTCCGTGGAACCGCGCTGATGTTGCCCGAGGATGTCGCCGCCCCCGGTGGCGTGCTGGCCAGCATTGGGCTGATCCAAGTGCGCTACCAGGACGAGATCACGGTTCGGATGCCCACACGCGGCGAGTCCGAGAAGCTCGGTTTGCCTGCGGCGACGCCCGTAGCGGTCCACATGCGGACCGGTTACGACAAGGACGACCGCCCCTTGCGAGACATGATCACCAACCTGCCTGGGGATCGCCACGTCATCCGCTACGACGTGTCGGCCGAGTAATGACCGTTCGCGCAGCATCCATGGGATACCAGGAAGCAATGGTCAGCACACGCGTCGTCGACAAGGCGCAGTTCGAAGGCGCTATGCCGCATCAGGTCTGGTACACGTCCTACGGGTCGAACATGCATTTGGACCGCTTGGCCTTCTACATCGCGGGCGGTCGCCCACCGGGGGCGGCCAGAACTTACCCAGGATGCCGAGATAAGCGCGCCAGCAGCCTCTGTGCCGCTAGAGCTGGAAGGAGCCCTCTACTTCGCTACGGAATCTCCCGTGTGGACCGGAGGGCGCGCCTTCTACGACCCCTAGGCGAGCGGGCGCGTCTTCGCGCGGGCGCACCTGGTCACGGCTGAGCAGTTCTCGGATATCGCGGCACAGGAGATGTACCGAGAACCGGGCGTCGATCTCGACTTGCGCGAGGCTCTCAGTAAAGGCAAAGCCAAGCTCGGGGACGGGCGCTACGAAACGCTCATCTGCCCCGGCACGGTGGATGGCGTGCCAGTGCTCACCTTCACAGCCCCATGGGGCATGAACGATGTCGAGTGGGTCAAGCCCTCCCCTCCCTACGTGCGACACCTGTCAACGGGGCTACTGGAAGCATGGCCGCGGGACGAAGCCACCATTGCGGCCTACGTGGCAGCTTGCCCAGGAGCTGCCGGACAGTGGAGCGTGCGAGAGATCGTCGATCTCATTAGTACTGCAGCCGCGGTTAT
>NZ_JAGGPC010000040.1:0-13154 GCF_018614005.1 Streptomyces sp. ISL-99 | reverse complement strand
CGTGTCCGGCTTCCTCCGCAAGCGTCCAGCCGTTCTTCCGCTCCAGCGGAGCAATCAGTCCTCGCATATAAGCGAGCACCGAATCCCGTGGCTCCTGCCGGTTGAACCGGTGCACGAACCGCTCGTGCACCGAGCCCAGTTCCCCGGCCCACAACCTGACGTCAGCAAGGTCCCCACCCATAACCGGACCAACGACCACGATGGCCACCAGTCACGGCAAACACCGTTGCAGTACTAGAGCAGACCGTGGTCGCGGGCGTGGATGGCGGCGTGGGTACGGTCGCGCAGACCGAGCCGGGCCAGGATGCGCGAGATGTGGTTCTTGACGGTGCCTTCGCTGAGGTAGAGGCGGGACGCGATCTCCCTGTTGGTCGATCCGGTGGCGATCAGGCGCAGCACGTCGGTCTCGCGCTCGGTGAGCATGGAGAGGCCCGGCGCCGGTCCGGTACCGCCGTCGCCGGAATTCGCGCCGCCCGCGGCCGCGGACCCCGGGCCGGCCGTCGAAAGCACAGGCACCGGCCCGTCGGGCGGGCGGGCGAGGTTCGAGGCCAGGCTGCGGGTCACCGAGGCGTCGAGCTGGGCCACCCCGGCGTGGGCAAGGCGCACAGCGGCGGCCAGCTCGGCCGAGGGCAGGTTCTTGAGCAGGTAACCGATCGCCCCGGCCTGCAGGGCCTGCGTCACGTACGAGTCGTCGTCGAAGGTCGTGAGCATGATGGCCCGGCAGCGGGGGGCGCGCCGGCTCAGTGCGGCCACGGCCGTGACGCCGTCCATGACCGGCATCCGTACATCCATGAGGATCACGTCCGGGTCATGAGTGACCGCTGCCTCCACCGCCTGCCTGCCGTCGGAGGCCGAGCCGACCACGGTGATGCCCGGCTGGAGGGAGAGCAGGGACGCGATCCCTTCGCGGACCAGCTCCTGGTCGTCCGCCACCAGGATCCGCACCGGCGCTCTCCCCAGGTCCACGTCGTGTGCCGCGCCGGGTCTTACGTCCTCGCCGCCCGGGTGCCGTCGCTGCCGGGCTACGGCTACTCCACGCTGCAGGAAAGCGGTGGTGTCGGGTCCGACGATCGCTGAGACCTGGGCGCGGCTGAGGACCGATGTGCTGGGGTACCGGCGCTTCGGCACCTACGGCGAAGACATCGGCAGCAGCGTCAGCCACTGGCTCGCAGCCTCGCACCCGGACGAGGTAATCGGGATCCACGTAGCTCAGGCCGCGTATCCACCCGCGGAGCGGAGCGGCGATCTGACCACCGGCGAAGCGGAGTTCCTGGAGTGGGCGAGGGCGAGATGGGACGGCGCCGGGGGGTACGCCGCGCTCCAGTCCACCCGCCCGGACACGCTCGCCGCCGCCCTGCTCGACTCGCCGTCCGGCCTGGCCGCGTGGCTGGTGGAGAAGTTCCAGGCGTGGAGCGATTGCGGCGGTGACGTCGAGCGCCGGTTCAGCAAGGACGATCTGCTGACCACGATCATGCTGTACTGGGTGACCGGCACGATCGGGTCCTCGTTCCGTCCGTACTTCGACCAGCGGGACGTCAGGCTGCCGCTGCCCGTCCTCACCGGGCCAGCCGGAATTACCGTCGGCGTAGGTGATCTGGGCATGCCCAGATCACTCGCCGAGCGCACGTACACGGATATCCGCTACTGGCACGACCTGCCCGCCGGCGGCCACTTCCTCGCCAGAGAGGAGACGGAGTTCGTTGCAGCCGACATCCGGGCGTTCTTCCACCCGCTGAGGCACACGGCACAGCGCCCAGCGCCCGAGCAGAGGGTGTCTTGATCGACGTCGAGCGAGAGCTTCGAAACAGCCCCGCATCGTCGACACCCCCGACTCGGTCCATGCCCCGTGCGCACACAAGGAGAGACACGTGAGCACGTCAATACCCTTTGAAACAGGACAGGATGCAAATATGGCAGCTCTCTTGATCTTGAACTATGACGTCACAGAAGGATCCGCCCTGGACGAGTACCGCATGGCTGCCACCCCCATCCTGCTCGGGCCGCACGCAGGTGAGCTACTTGTGAGCACGGCTGAAACCGTGCATCTCTCCGAAGCTCCCGACGGGGGTTCGCATACAGTAGTCATTCGTTTCCGCGACGCCGAACTGGCAAGAGAGATCTACGACTCGGGCGAATACCGTAACCTTCTGCAGGCTCGCTTGGCGGCAACGGTGCCTCATACAGCGATGATCGTCCCCGAGCTGTGAGGGCGCCTTCTGGACTCACATTGCCCTAAATGCGTTCGCCCCGCTCGTCGACCACCACGCAGTGGTGGTGTTCCTTGCCGATGTCCACTCCGGCCCAGATCTGGGGCACGGTCACCTCCGCCAACTCGTCGTCATACATCGATCCCGCAGACGACCTCGCCGACGTTGTCCTACACAGCGACCGAGTCGCGTATCCCAATTTAGCGGTCGAGTCGTCGCGGGGCTCGGGGCGGCCAAGTTTTTTTTGGGCCATCCAACGGCGACAAGCTCACGGCCATACCCGGAACCCCTGCGCCCGCCGATCTTACGAAGGACCAGCTCAGACCCACGCTTGGAAGGTAGGACAAGTTCAGATCCTGCCGCTGCTACGCAAGCCGGCTGCCGGTCGGCGCGGCCGTGTCGGGGCGCCAGCCCCCAGGAGTTGAGGCGGAAAGCGCAGCGCAGCAGCGACCCGTTGCAACAGCACAATGTCGCCGTTAGAAGTGGTCGGGGAGCCAGGGTTCGAGGTCTGTCGTACTGCGGACGAGGGAGGCGAGCGCCTTCTCCGACAGTGCGTGGACCCCAGCCATGCGGGCCGAGGCGGCGGACCGGTAGCCGCCGGCGTACCAGACCGCGAGCTGGCGCCGGGTGAAGGTCACCTGTCCTTCGACGTGGGTGGGGGTGATCTCGGCCGCTCCGGCCTTCACCTGGAACATCCAGCGGTCCCAGGCGTCGCCGCTCTCGTTCTCGATTTCGATCGGTATGGCGATGGTGAGGTCGGCGGGCCAGCCGCGGAGCCGGATCGCTTCGGGGATGTCGAGGATCCGCAGCATCCAGGGGTGCCAGGATTCGGCGATGGGCACAGGGAGCCGCCGAAGAACTGGTCGATGACGAACCCGAAGCCACCGGCGATCACCCGGCCGTTGCGGATCGCGACCTGGAGGTCGGCGTGTTCGCGGAGGTCGGTGATGTCGCCGGTGGCCTCGGCTTCGGGTGGCCAGCTCGTCGTACTGCTGCCACCGGCCGTCGTCGGCCGGGGCGAAGGTCAGTTCGCTCATGATCGCCTTCTAGTAGTTGGTGGCGTCCCGGACGGTGTTGGGGTTGGTGGGGATGAAGAAGGTGCGGGTGAAGGTCAGCACGGTCGTGCTCGCCTGGTTGTGGCCGGAGGTACGGCACACGACGATTCCGGTGCCGGGGCGGCTCTCGGAGAGCCTGCCGGAGACGACTTCCGTTTGCGCGTACAGGGTGTCGCCGACGAAGACGGGAGTTTTGAAGCGGACTTCGTCGAGTGCGAGGTTGGCGACGGTCATGCCGCTGGTGCTGCGGACGGTAATGCCGGCGACGAGGTTCAGCGTGACGCCGCCGCACACGAGGATCTGGCCCCATTGGGTCTGGCTGCTGTAGTGGGCGTCGGTGTGGATGGGCGCCGGGTTGTTGCTCAGTGCGGTGCCCATGAGGTTGTCGAGTCGGTGAGGGTCCGGCCGGGCCGGTGCTCGATGACCGGGCAACCGACGAAATTCGTCTACCTGCGGTTTTCTTCCTCTGGGCTGGTGGAGCTCCCGTGTTGGGGCTGGCAGATTCCCTGGAGGGCGCCGGGCGAGGACGTCGTCGTTGAACTCATCACTGCGGCAGCGAGTTGATCGCCGGTGTGGGTGGTTCGGGTGCATTCCCGGATTGGGAACCCGCTGGTGGCGAAGACTTCGAGCGTGGCGAAGAAGCCGGGCGAGCCCCGTACGAAGCGGCCGTTGATCCGTTTGGGAGCGATCGACGTGGGAGGGATCGCTGAGCGTCTGTGCGAGCTGCACCGGCTGGGAGGTGACCCGCAGTTCGAACGGTTCCCGGACCCGGCTGAGCTGTTCCTGGTGCTGCGGCACGTGGGGCGGATGGCGAGTGAGCTGAAGCAGCCCGAGAACTGCCCGGTCAACGTGGTCGGCGAGGTTGCGGTGCTGCGGGCGAAGCTGTGGCAGTACCTGCGGGAGCAGGCCGACGCCGGGCTGTTGAAGGCGATCGAGACCGGCAGAGCCGCCGGGGTGCCGTGGCATCACTTCAGCGAAGCGCTGTGCGTGACGTCGAAGCAGGGCGCCTACCAGAAGGCCAGGCGCCTCAAGGCCGAGCAGGTCCGTGAGCCGGGTGAGCGGCGAGCGCCGGGTCTTCATCAAGATCAACGGCGAGCTGAAGTACCTGTGGCGGGCGGTCGACGCCGACGGCAACGTCCTCGACATCCTCGTGCAGTCCCGTCGGGACACCGCCGCGGCCAGGCGTTTCGTCAGGAAGCTGATGAAGGTCACCCGCTGGGTGCCCAGGGTGGTGGTCACCGACAAGCTCCGCTCCTACGGCGCCGCCCACCGGCAGGTGATGCCATCGGTGGAGCACCGCGCCCACAACGGCCTGAATAACCGGGCCGAGGACTCCCACCAACCGACCCGGCAACGCGAACGCGCCATGAGGGGCTTTCGCACCGTCGGCGCAGCCCAACGGTTCCTGGCCGCGTTCAGCGGCATCTCACCCCACTTCCGACCCCGACGACACCTCATGACCGCCACCGAATACCGCACCGAGACGACTCTCCGCTTCGCGATCTGGGACCACATCGCCGGTGCCACCGGCCTGACCACAGCAGCCTGACCCAGGACCGACAGTCGGGCATGCCCTGACACTCCGTCCGACATCCACACCGACAACGTGACAGTGCCGTCCTGACCGGTCAGGCGCGACCTGAAGACGCCCCGGCCGTCGACGCGCTCAGCGAGGTCCTGTACTGGACGTCGTTGACAGCCAGCCGCTGGCCGCCTCCCTATCGCACGACTCGACGTCCGCGCTCAGCGATTCCCGGAGAGCAGCCGTCGGGACCCGGTAGCCAAGCTCGGACCTCAGACCTGCGCACGACGCCCACCGAGGCGGCGACCGTCGGCGGCTGGCCCAGGCGAGTTGGGCGAGACTGCTCCCGGCGTCACGGACCTCCAGGGATTTTCAGCATACTGAATACTTGACTTCGAGAAGGAGCCATATTACGGCGACTTGGTGCCGTGAACCGACATGGGTTCACTATAGATTGACAATCGCTTGATCTTCCACTGAGGATGACACGGCGCGCCGAAAGGGTTCCGAAGGCCGGTACGACCCGCGGCGCGTCCCGTCATGCAGCACATTCATCAGGGGGAGATCCATGCCCAGCAGACGCTCATTCCTTCGCGGTGCCGCCGTCGTCACGGCCGCCGCCGTCGTTCCTGTGGCGACTGCGTCACAGGCCCACGCCGACACCCTGGTGTCCGGCCAATGGATCCGGCCGTCGTCCAACGGATCGCTCGGCAGTGGTGGCCTCGGCGCCCCCATCACCCGCGAGCAGGTGCTGGCACGCGGTCGCGTGTGGGTGGACCTGCAAGTGCCCTACAGCCCCAACGGCCTGGCAAGCCCATGGGGCTGGTGGTACGACAGCCGGACCGGCGGCCGCTACCGGCAGGACTGCTCCGGCTTCGTCTCCATGGCCTGGCAGCTTCCGGCGAGCCACAACACCTGGACGCTGCGCGACGTCTCCACACGTCTGGGCGGCTTCGACGAGCTGCTGCCCGGTGACGCCCTCAACAACATCGACACCCACGTGATGCTGTTCGTCGGGTGGGCGGACGGCAGCCGGCAGACCGCCGTCATCATGGAGGAGTACGGACGCAGCGGTCCGACGCGCCAGCGCAACGTGTCGCGCTCGGAGCTCAACTCCCGGGGGATGCTCGCCTACCGCTACCATCGGATCGTGGAGGGCTCCGCCCCGCAGTCCTTGCAGGGGCGCGTCTTCCACGAGTACCGGCGGGCCGACGGCTCCTGGACCGGATTCGCCCCGCTCGACGGCTACGACGGCGCCCCGTACTTCCACGGCCACGGCGTGAGCATCAGTGGTACCCCCGACGGCTCCGCACAGGCCGTCGGTATCGGAGCGGACGGCAACCTTTACCACAACGCCCGCTACACCAGCGGCTCGTGGACGGGCTTCGCCCCGCTCGACGGCTACGGCGGCGCCGCCCACTTCACCGCGAGCAACGCCGCGATCGCCGGGGCCCCCGACGGCTCCGCCCACGTCCTCGCCGTCGGCATCGACGGCAACCTCTACCACACCACCCGTCTCAAGAGCGGCTCGTGGACGGGCTTCGCCCCGCTCGACGGCTACGAGGGCGCCTCCCGCTTCGCGGCGGCCGACGTGGCCATCACGACCACTCCGGACGGAAGCGCCCATGTGCTGGCCGTGGGCAACGACAAGAACGTCTACCACAACGTTCGTCTCCCCAGCGGCTCCTGGACCGGATTCGCTCCGCTCGACGGCGTCGGTACGAGCCGGATGTCCGCCACGAGCGTGGCGATCGCCGGACTCGGCGACGGCTCCGCGCAGGTCCTTGCTGTCGGAAACGACGGATACACCTATCACAACATCCGCCTCACCAGCGGCTCCTGGACCGGGTTTGCACCCCTCGACGGGTTCGGCGGGGCGCCCCGCCTCGCGGCCAGCGACATCGCCATCGCCGGCCTGTCCGACGGCTCCTCGCAGGTGCTCGCCGTCGGCAACGACGGATACGTCTACCACAACCTGCGCACACCCGCCGGCCGCTGGCAGGGCCTGGCCCCGCTGGCCGGGTTCGAGGGCGCCTCCCGTTTCGCCGCGCAGCGGGTCGCGATCGCCGGCATGCCCGACGGCACGGCGCAGGTGCTCGCCACCGCCCGCTGATCCGCGCAGCGACCCGCACTGCCGGTCCGGACCTCCCGCGCACCGCCGTCCGGCGGTGCGCGGGCCCTTCCCCTTCGTTTTGCCTTTCCTCCGACAGGAGCTTTTCACCCATGCCTCGTCCCCGCCGCATACGCCGCGCTGTGTCCGCCGTGCCCCTGGTCGGCGCGCTGTTGTTCTCAGGCCTGGCGGGTACGACCGCCCAGGCCGCCTCGGTCAGCACGTGGGACAAGGTGGCCGAATGTGAGAGCGGTGGCGACTGGCAGATCGTCAGCAGTGGCGCGCCCACCTACTACGGGGGGCTCCAGTTCTCGAAGAGCACCTGGGACGCGTTCGGCGGCCGACAGTACGCGGCGTACGCCCACCAGGCCACGAAGATGCAGCAGATCCTGATCGCCGAGAAGGTGCTGGCCGTCCAGGGCCAGGGCGCGTGGCCGCATTGCGGTCCGGCGGCCGGTCTGGGCGCCGACCATACCGATCCGTATCCGGCCCCCGCCCCGTCGGACAGCGGCGACTTCCACCACGCCGTCCGCGCGGTGGCGGGCCACTGGACCTCCTTCGCGCCACTGGACGGCTATCAGGGCGCGGCCCGCTTCGCGGGCAGCAGGCAGGCGATCACCGCCACGCCGGACGGATCGCTCCAGGTCGCCGGTGTCGGCACGGACGGCAACCTGTACCACAATGCCCGTTTCACCAGCGGCTCCTGGGCGGGCTGGGCGCCGGTGGACGGCTACGACGGCGCCGCTCGGTTCGCCGCCTCGCAGGTGACCATCGCCGGGATGCCGAACGGCGACGCCCAGCTGGTCGCCGTCGGCAGCGACGGCAAGCTGTACCACACTGCCCGCTTCGCGGGCGGCTCCTGGCAGGGCTGGTCCCCCGTGACCGACTGGGGCGCCAGGAAGGTCGCTGCGGCCGGTCTGCCTAACGGCGACCTCCAGCTCGCCATCGTCGGCAACGACGGCAAGCTGTACCACAACATCCGGTACGCGAACGGCTCCTGGCAGGGCTGGCGGGGTGTGGCCGGCTTCGGCGGCGCGGCCGACTTCACGGCGTCGAGCGTCGCGGTCGCGGGCATGCCGGACGGCGCCACCCAGATGATCGCGGTCGGCAACGACGGCGGGCTTTACCACACCACGCGCCAGGCGGGCGGCAGCTGGCAGGAGTGGGGCAGGGTGTCCGGCATCTCCTCGCCGTCGGACATCGCCCTCGCCGGAATGCCGAACGGCGACGCCCAGCTGCTCGCCGTGGCCAATGACACATCCGTGTACCACAACGCCCGCTTCGCGGGCGGCTCCTGGCAGGGGTGGAACTCCGTCGGCGTCCATGCCCGGAAGGTGGGGATCGCCGGCCTGGGCTCCGGCGACGCCCATGTCCTCACCACTGCGGGCTGACGCCCACAGCTCTCCGGCAGTCAGCTCAAGGCGCGGGCGGCGGCGTACGTGCCGCTCCCCGCGCCCCCGAGCAGCAGGTCGGCCGCGGCGTCCGCCACGGGGGAGCCGATGGCCTCGGCCACCTTCCCCAGCCACGCGGCCTCGGCGTCCAGATCACCGCTCTCCTGCACCAAGGCGTGCTCCGCCAGTCGGGGCGGAAGCCCCGTCCGCTCGGCGCGGACCGCGAACAGCAGCAGGGCGGCCTCGGCGGCTGCGTCCAGGTCGTCGTCCGCCAGTCCCGCGTCGGCGACTGCGGTCCGCGCCGTCGCGCGGTGCTCCGCCGACACGTGGCGGGACAGCGCCAGGGCGCTGTCGCGGATCTCGATGACGTAGCGGTAGAGCACCAGTTCGTCGTCCCTGCGTAGACCACCGGGCAGCGGGAGGATGACATCCGGCGTGGCGGCCGTCAGGAGCTGCCACAGAGACCGGACGGCCCTCGTCTGCCGACGCAGGCGCAACCGCCGCGCCTGCTCGGCCAACGACGGCCAGAGCACGCTGGCGACGAGCAGCAGTAGGGTGCATGCCAGCAGAACCTGGGTGGTGCCGGCCACCCCGGGCGTACCGTTGCCGGTCCAGCCGGCTGCCGCCACCGCGAGGTAGGCCAGCCGGTGGACGACGTAGACCAATCCGAAGCAACTGGCCAGGCCCAGCAGTTGCATCGAGGTCCGGGGCGGGCCGGGCGAGGCCTGACGGCCGTACCGCCAGCACAGCCGGATCGCGCTCGCCACCCCGTACCCGACGTACCCGAGGAAGATCATCCAGTACACGGTGATCATCGGCGACCGGGTCGCCGTCAGCAGGTCCGACTCCCCGTCCGGCAGAGGGGTGGCGGAGAACGCGGCGACCAGGCCGGCCTCCGCCAAGCCCAGCAGGATCCAGCGCAGCCACGCCCTGGGGTGCTCGCGTGCCCCGGTTGCCTCGCGGATGAATGCGAAGAGCGCGCCCATCGCGCACAGCGACAGCATGTGCACGGGCAGGTTCGTGAAGCTCGCTAGACCGACGGCCGCGTCGATCACCCGGCGCAGGGCGGGCACGCCCATGGTGAAAGTTACCGCCCACAGCAGCCACATTGTCCACATGAGGCGGTCCTGCCGGGGCGCGGCGCGCAGCCCCGGGGCCTTCCAGAGGACGAACAGCCACAGGGGTGGTACGACGACAAGATCGAACAGCCTCAACGGAACCTCGATGCGGTGCTGCGGGAGAAGGCGCCCATCACACGGCTGAGCGTGTCGGCGGTGTCGGCCGTCGCCGTCGGAACGGCGACCGGCGCCACGTTGAAGTGCTGCCACATGATGGAGGCCAGGAGCTCGGCCTCATGCTCCTGTTGCGTGGTGGCCTTCGTACGGCTGCGCCCCAGCAGCCGTACGGCCATGGCCGGATCCAGGTCGGGGAAGAGCTGTGCCAGCATCGCGGGATCCGGGACGCTGGACTCACGGTGGTCGAGGAGGATGTGCGCCAGCTCGTGCAGGACGATGTGTGTCTGGTGCGGCCGGCTGGTCACCGAGGCGTAGTAGACGAGGTCGGCGGTGCCGAAGGACACCCACATCCCGCACACTCCGGTGTCGGAGGCTAGTCCGGCGGGCATCGGGAGCAGGCGTAGGGGCCGCCCACGCTCGACGGCGACGGCGGCGCAGAGGTCCTCGACCTCGAAGGGGTACGGGAGCTCGAACCGGCTGATCAGCTTCTTGTAGCGGGCCCGCAGTGCGCGCCAGTCCTCGCGGCCCATGTTTCCTGCGTTCCCCCGTCATGACCGTGCCCCGACCGCGCTGCCGCCCCGTCAGATGTTCGCGATCTTCCCCCGGCCGACTCTACAGGGGCGGAGTGGCCCCGCCCGCCGCGTCGCTCTCCAGGGCCCCGCCCTGCTCGACCAGGGAGCGCACGGCTTCTACGCCCTGGGCGGACATGGTCGCTACCGTGGCGGCCCGCAGGGCGACCGAGCGTACGTCGTTGGCACGCATCGCGGCGATCAGCGCGAGCTGCGCCGACACTCTGGCTTCGACCTCGTCGTCGATGAAATAGGCCAGCGGTACGCCGAAGAAGTCGCCCAGCACCCGGAGCGTGCCGACGGTCGGATTGGTCGCCTTCCCCTTGGCCAGGGCCCACAGTCGGCCGACCGACAGCTTGGGATCGTTGGGCCCTGCCGCCTTTTTGATCCCGTCGACGACCTCCTGGAGCGTGAAGCGCCTCCCCAGCGGCTGTACGTAGACGAACAGGTACTCGATCCTGCGGCCGAGCAGTTCCGCCTCGTCGTCGGGTGGCAGGGCCTCCTGGCCTTCGCCGTGTGGGGCCTCCGGTCCTTCGTCGATCATTCCCGCTCTCCTCACACACCCGTTGGTTGAGACTCTATCCGTCTGCCGGGCGGCAGCCGGGCCTGGTCTTGGCCGGATGGCGCTGGGCTGGTGGCGATCGGGGGGCTGATTCCGGGGAGGTGACCTGTGTCCGCATCACCGGCTCGCCGGTGGTGCACAGTCTGGGGGACCCGTGAAACAGCCGCGCCGCCCCGCCTATTCGCTGCGTGCGGAGGGGGAGTTCCGTATCCGTCTTGCCGCCGTTGGCGAGCAGTTCCTCGAACCGATCTGGCTGGGTAACGGTGCTCCGCACCGAGTCCGCTGCGCGGCCGACCACCAGTACACTCTCCGCGCCCGTCGAACGTTCAGCAGGGACAGAGCTTGTGCCGGACGTGTGCAGGCTAGGGCCCGGCTGCCGCTTCGGCTGCCTTCCGAGAACGCATGGCGGCCGCCGACGCCGTCCTCGTCGAACCCGTCTGGTGCGGCGTGCACACTGCACACCGCATCCGTTGCACGGCAGGCCAGATTAGCTACCGACGGCCGTCCGCGCTGCGCCGCAGTGGCCGACTCTGCCGCTACTGCACCGCCCTGCGGAATGCCGTCGGGGAACGGCGAACGCGGAGCCCTGACGACTACTCGGCCTGCTCACGCTGGGGTAAAGCCGCGTGCCAGGTGATCAGCCGAGCCGCATAGCAACGCCGGCTGCGAAGAGCCCCGCTACCTGGGCCCGCGCACAGGACTGCTACCGCGATCCGGCCCGGCTCGGGCCGGATCGCGAACCGCCCTGCGGGACGGCTGCGCTCCTCTGCGGTTCCGGAGACGGGCGGGACGGGGGATAATCGGGCCCATGGTCATGCTCTCCTCCACAGGTGCGGCGTCCTCGGCCGCCGAGGTGCTGCGCGCCCGGTACGCGGGCCGGCTGCCTGCCTCGCTGGACAAGCTCGCAGGCCCGGAGCACGGCGTGGTCGAGCTGCCGCTGCACGTCGCCTGGTCTGGACTGCGCGCCTACGACCTGGACCGCCCACGCCTTCGTATGGGCCTGTACCGCACCGTCCTGGCCGAGGGGCAGCACGAGGACATCGTGACCCTGCTGAACCGCGACCTCCTCCTGGCCCAGTGGCCCGTCCTGCGCACCCTGGTCAGCAGGCACCTGCGGCAGGTCTGGGAGGAAGCCTTCCCCGAGCTGACGACCGCGGGATCAGCCGCCGCGTGAAACTGAGCGACCTGCACCGCCGGCTCCTGGCCGCCGTCATCGACATCGGCTCCCCATTCCCCCTCGTCCTTACCGGCGGGTACGCCGTCCAAGCGCACGGTCTCGTCGAGCGCCTGAGCCAAGATCTCGACGTCGCCACCGAGAACCCGGCTCCGATGGCGGAGATCATCGTCAGCCTGGAGCAGGGCCTGGTCTCGCGGGGCTGGGGGGTGCGCGTGATCGATGTAGACGCACTGTCGGCCCGTCTGATCGCCGCGGACCCGGACACCGGCGAGGAGTGCGAGGTCGATGTCCTCAAAGAACACTTCTGGACACCCCCGGCCCAGACCGAGTACGGGCCGGTCCTCGCCTTCGACTCCGTCATCGGCACCAAGGTCCGCGCCCTGGCCGACCGCGGCGCCGTCCGCGACCTGATCGACGTACACACAGCCTCCCGCCACCGCACCAGCAATGAGCTGGAACGGCTCGGCAGGCGGCACGGCCGCGACGAGTTTCGCCTTCACGACCTCCGAGACCGACTGATCGGCGCGGAGTGGGCCGACGACGACGAGTTCGCGGCTGGCCTGCGCTGCTGCCGAGTCGCACCGGACACGCGCTGCATGCACGAGCCCGGACGGCTCACTTCGGTGAGTCGGAGCCGGTGGGGGCAGTGATGAGGTGGTGGATGTCTTCTCCGGTGAATGGCCAGCGTGTGTGGCGGCCGTCCGGTCGGGCGAGAGGGCTTCGGCCGTGCGGGACCTCCAGATGGCGTTCGAAGGTGGCGATGAGGGTTCCGTGCTGGTTGATGCCCTGGGTCTGTGCATGTACCGCGCCACGGGCCGGATGTCGGTCGACGGGCTGCCCCGAGCGGCTTGCAGGAAGTCGAGAGGCGTGTGAATGGCCTCCGCCGCCGGGACTCCGCCTTGCAATGGAACATCCTTTGATGGAGGCGGCAACTGCGGGCACCGCGGCGGGGTGTGGTGTTACCGCTATACCGTGCAAGCCGGCACCTCCGACAGCCCCCCTTTCTGGGCAAGGCAATGGTCGCGGCCGTACTCGGTGCCGGGGCAAGGGGTGCCGCACTACCGCCACAGGCAGAGTGTCGGATTTCCGCGCTCGCGCACTGGTTCTCCTCCCCGTGCCGTGACCAACCAGCGCCCCTTTGCGTTGTTCCGGCGACGCGTGCTGAATCCGTCCCCCACGGGTGCGCGCTCGGGGGGCCTGACACTGTGCCCGGCGCAGGGCCCCTCCCCGCAACCGTGCGGTGAGACGCTCCTGTGGCCATTCAGGCAGATTTGCTCCGGTCCGGGGCCCTCGCACCCAAGCGTGCTAGGGCGTGTGTGGTGTCGT
>NZ_JAGGPC010000039.1:0-115257 GCF_018614005.1 Streptomyces sp. ISL-99 | reverse complement strand
AGAGTAGGACGCCGCCGAACAAATTTTATGCCCCGGCCCCTGGACTTATGTCCAGGGGCCGGGGCTTTTTTGCGTTTAAGGTCAAGTCATGCGCTACGACCTCATCATCTTCGACAACGACGGCGTCCTCGTGGACAGTGAGCCGATCTCCAACACCGTCCTCGCCGGCTACCTGAGCGAGCTTGGCCACCCCACCTCGTACGAGGATTCGCTACGGGACTACATGGGTGGTGCCGTGCACCGGATCCACGATGTTGTGCTGGAACGGACCGGGCGGCGGCTGCCCGACGACTTCGACAAGACCCTGCACGCCCGGATCTTCGCCGCCTTCGAGCAGGAGCTGAAGCCCGTCGCCGGGGCGGAGGAATTGCTGGGGAAGTTGGTGGCGGACGGGGTGTCGTACTGCCTCGCATCGTCCGGAAGTCATGAGCGGATTCGGGTCGGGCATCTGGTGACGGGGCTCGACGAGTGGTTCGAGGACAGCTGGATTTTCAGCTCGCAGGATGTCGGGCGGGGCAAGCCGGCGCCTGACCTCTTCCTTCACGCCGCAGAACGAATGGGCGTACCGGCGGACCGGTGTGTCGTGGTGGAGGACAGTCAGCTCGGGGTGGAGGCGGCCAGGGCCGCCGGGATGGATGTGTACGGCTTCACGGCCATGACTCCGGCCGACCGGCTTTCGGGGGCGACCGGGCTCTTCTCGGAGTTGGGGGAGCTGCGGAGATTGCTTGCCTGATCGATCTACCGATCAGTAGGTGGCAGGCCTACGCTGTGCCGCCATGACAGACATGCGCCTGCGGCGCGGCAGGGCTTCCTTGGGGTTGAGCTTCTTCGCGCAGGGCGTGGCTTTTGCGCTGCTCGTGACGCGGCTGCCCGCGATTCAGGACCGGTACGGGATATCCGACGGGCTCCTGCCGGTCTTCCTGGCCGGCGTGCCGATTCTGGCGGGTGTCGGCAGCGTCGTGACTGAGCAGCTGGTGAAGCGGGTCAGGCCCAGCGCCGTACTGCGGTGGTCGCAGCCGGTCGTGCTGCTGGCGCTTGTCGGGGTGGGGGCCGGCCGTGAGATGTGGCAAGTGGCCGTCGCGCTGGGGTGTTCGGGGCGGCGGTCGGGGCGTTGGACGCGGCCATGAACATGCTGGGCGTGAGCCTTCAGCGGGCGTACGGGCGCAGCATCATGCTCGGGTTTCATGCGGCGTACAGCCTCGGGGGGATTGTCGGGGCGTCGCTCGCGTGGGTGGGGGCGCACTGGGATCTGGCGCTGGTCGTTTCGTATCTGCCTGTGGTGGCTGTGTTGTTGCCTGCGGCGTTTGTCGGCAGTCGGTGGTACGTCGATGGTGGGGGCGCCGTTGGTGGGGGCGCTGGGGGATGGGTGGAGCTATCGGGGGGCGATGCTCGTGCCGATGGTTCTGGTGCTGGTGACGCTGGTGTACGCCCGTTCATTCGGGTCCGGGAGCGACCGATACGGTGGCGGGCATGAGCGGGCGCGCACTGTTGATGTGGGATGACGCGGTAACCGGCTACAACTTCGGGGCCAGTCATCCGATGGACCCGGTCAGGCTCGACCTGACCATGGGGCTCGTACGGGCGTACGAGCTGGACCGGGCGGTGGATGTGGTCGCCGCGCCGGCTGCGGGGGACTCGACGCTGCGGCTCGTGCACCGCGAGGACTATGTGGCGGCGGTTCGGGCGGCTTCGGCGGATCCGCGGGGAGCTGATCAGGCGTATGGGCTCGGGACCGTTGATGATCCGGCCTTCGCGGGGATGCATGAGGCTTCCGCGCTGATCGCCGGGCAGTCAGTGGGGGCGGCGGAGGCGGTCTGGCGGGGGGAGGCCGCGCACGCGGTGAACTTCGCGGGTGGGCTGCATCACGCGATGCCGGGGGGTGCGGCGGGGTTCTGCATTTACAACGACGCGGCGCTCGCGATCGCGCGGCTGCTGGAGCTCGGAGCGGAGCGGGTCGCGTATGTGGATGTGGACGTGCACCACGGGGACGGGGTGCAGGCGGCGTTCTGGGAGGACCCGCGGGTGCTGACGGTGTCGCTGCACGAGCATCCGCGGACGCTGTTTCCGGGGACCGGGTGGCCGGAGGAGACGGGCGCGAGCGGGGCGGCCGAGGGCTCGGCCGTGAACGTGGCGCTGCCGGCGGGGACGGGGGACGCGGGGTGGCTGCGGGCGTTCCATGCGGTCGTACCGGAGCTGCTGGCGGACTTTCGGCCTCAGGTGCTGGTTACGCAGCACGGGGCGGATACGCACTTCGAGGATCCGCTGGCGCATTTGGCTGTTTCGCTGGATGCGCAGCGGGCGGTGCAGACGGCGTGTCATGAGCTCGCGCACGAGTACGTGGAGGGTGGGGCGTGGGTTGCGCTGGGGGGTGGGGGATATGCGGTGGTGGATGTCGTGCCGCGGTCCTGGACGCATCTGGTGGGGATCGCGGCGCATCGGCCGGTTGATCCGGAGTCGGTGATTCCGGCGTCTTGGCGGGACGAAGTGTATGCGCGTACACGGCAGTTGGGGCCGGGGCGGATGACGGACGGGGTGGTGCCGGTGTGGGACGGGTGGGACGCGGGGTACGACCCTGCGGATCGGCTGGACCAGGCGGTGCTGGCGGCTCGGCGAGCGGCGTTTCCCTTGCGGGGGTTGTTGGCGTAGGGCGGGTGCGGGTGCGGGTGCGGGTGCGGGTGCGGGTGCGGCGGGTGCGGGCTCTGGGCCGCTGCGCGGGGCTTTCCCCTACCCGCCCCTTCCCGAACTGGGGGCAAGCCCCCAGACCCCGGACGCCCTGCGGGCTTGTCCTCAAGCGCCGGACGGGCTTGGGGGTGGTGGGTGCGGGGGTTGGGGCAAGCCCCCAGACGCCGGACGCCCTGTGGGCTTGTCCTCAAGCGCCGGACGGGCTTGAGGGTCGGCTTGAGGTGGGGGTTAGGCCAAGTGTGGTGAGTGTCGGGGAATTTGGGGAAAGCGCGGTGGGGGTGCGGGAGCATCGGGAGGGTGTTGAGTACCGGCGCTTTGCGTGCGCATCTGTTGGCGACCCGGCTGGCCGGGACCGTGGCCACCTCTCGGGAGGCAAGCCTGCGGAGCTACCGGCTGTTCGCCGCGCGGGACCCCCGGGTGATGCTCGGACTCGATCCCGAAGGGGCGTGGGGCGAGCTCGAGGTGATGGCGCTGATGGCGGACAGGTGTGGAGTGTCCGGTGACCCGGGGTGGGTCAGCGGGGCTGATGTGATCGATCCGGAGCGGACGCTGGCCGGGCTGGAGGCGTTCGCGGGGCGGCTCGGGGAAGCCGCCGCGCAGGGGGTGCCGGTGCTGTTCGGGACCGGACATCCGCATCGGCTGCTCGGTTTCTACGCCGAACTCGCAGACGCCTTGTCGGCGGCGGGGTGTCTTGTCCTCACACCCGCGCAGGGGCGATGTGTCGACATAACGACCCGGTTCGGGGTACGCACGTACAACCTTGACTACGTACGAGGAGTAGCGCTGGTGCGCGAACCCGGCGCGCGGGGCCCCGTGAGTGATACCGGCGCACACAGCCATTCACCCCTCCCGGTTAGGGTCGCGCTGGCCGCCGCGGGGGAGGCGGGAGGGCCCTTGCCCGGGCTTGTCGTCGGGGACCACGGGTGGGTCTGCGGTGCAGGTCAGTTGGGGTTTGAGGCCATTGGGCTCGCCGATACCGATGATCCCGCGCTGTTCGTCGGAGAGGCCGAGGGGCGGGTGTCCGTCGCCGTTCCGCTTGATGATGCTGTGCGGTCTGATTACTACCGACCGCTTACTCGCTATGTACTCAATCGGGCGTGTCTGTCACGGTAGCGGACCGATGGCTGCTCCTCTTCCCCACTCGCATCACCCGCCCCTACTCTGGGAGTGAGCGCACAACGACGAAGAGTCACCGGAGGGGAAGCCGGTGCGCGTCGGGTGCGGAAGGTACAGGTGGGTCATGGCTGCTGGCAACGAGAGGCCTCTCAACGAGGTCAAGTTTCTGACCGTGGCGGAAGTCGCCTCGGTGATGCGAGTGTCGAAGATGACCGTGTACCGCTTGGTGCACAGCGGTCATCTGCCGGCGATCCGGGTGGGCAGGTCCTTCCGGGTTCCGGAGCAAGCAGTTCACGAGTACCTCCGCGAGTCCTTTGTGGGGGTGGAATCGGCCTGACGGCGGCCTCGGATTACGTCCCTCTCTCGGTGGCGGGTAGGCTAGGCCCTCGTAGGTCGTGTGGGCCCAGACGCCCCGCACCGAGTGAAGAGAAGTGAGCGAGGGTAGTCGTGGGCTCTGTTATCAAGAAGCGGCGTAAGCGGATGGCCAAGAAGAAGCACCGCAAGCTGCTCAAGCGCACCCGCGTTCAGCGTCGCAACAAGAAGTAAGCGGCCGCTGTACGTGTCTTCGCAGCCCTTCCACCGTCATGGTGGGAGGGCTGTGGTGCGTTGTGGACCTTGCGGCTCATGCGGCTCATGTAGCCCATGTGTGTCTGCTGTCACTTCAGGTGCCGTGCGGTCATCACAGCGCAACGTCCAGCCGCTACGGTGGCGCTAGGGGAGACCGAGGGAAGGCGCTGATCTTGGGCAAGGTCGTGCTCGTCACAGGGGTGGCCCGGCAGCTGGGCGGCCGTTTCGTACGGCGCATCCAGCGCGATCCCGACGTGGACCGGGTGGTCGGAGTCGACGCGATCCCGCCTGAGCACCACCTGGGTGGCGCGGACTTCGTGCAGGCGGACATCCGCCAGCCCGCCATCGCGCGCGTGCTCGCCGAGCACGGCGTCGACACCGTCGTCCACATGGACGTCACCGGTACGCCGCTGGGCTCCGGCGGCAGCCGTACGTCGGTGAAGGAAACCAACGTCATCGGCACCATGCAGCTGCTCGGTGCCTGCCAGAAGTCGCCGACCGTGCAGCGGCTCGTCGTGAAGTCCAGTACGAGCGTGTACGGGTCGGCGCCGCGCGATCCCGCCGTCTTCACCGAGACCACGTCGCCGAAGTCGTTGCCCAGCGGAGGCTTCGCCAAGGACGCGGTCGAGGTCGAGGGGTACGTACGGGGCTTCGCGCGCCGGCGGCCCGATGTGGCCGTGTGTGTGCTCCGATTCGCCAACATTCTCGGGCCCTGCGCCGACTCTCCGCTGGCTGACTACTTTTCGCTGCCGGTGCTTCCCACGGTGTTCGGGTACGACCCGCGGCTGCAGTTCGTCCATGAGGACGACGTCATCGATGTGCTGCGCATCGCCTCGCACGACCCGCGGCGCTCCACGATGAACAGCGGCACCTTCAATATCGCCGGCGACGGTGTGCTGACGCTCTCTCAGTGCTCGCGGCGGCTCGGGCGGCCGACTGTGCCGGTGCTGCTGCCCGCCGTCACCTGGGTCGGGTCCGCGCTGCGGACCGTCGGGGTGACCGACTTCTCGCCCGAGCAGATCCGGCTGCTGACGCATGGACGGGTCGTCAGAACCACCCAGATGCGCGAGACACTGGGTTTTGAGCCCAAGTACACGACCGCGGAGGCCTTCTCCGACTTCGTACGCAGCCGGGGCGCCGGCCTGCTGCCGCCCGAGGCGATTGGCCGTACCGTCGACCGGCTCTCCACTCTCGTCGTCAGCAAGGAGCGCATCTGACATGGCCGATGCCAAGGTCATCCCCTTCGGTGACGATCCGCGGACCAGGCGGGTCCGGCCCAAGTCCAAGGACGCCGGTGCGGGTGGTGCCGGTGCCGGTGGCGGCGCCGCCGGCAAGGAGGCCAAGGGGAAGCGGCCTCCCGGGCGCAAGGGAGGGCCGCTCGCGCCCGTACCGGAGCAGCACGCGGCGCCGGACGACGCGGCGGTCGAGGCGGTCGCCAAGGCCGCACTGGTGGCGCCGGAGGAGCCGGCTGCGGATCCGGGTGGCGGGGGTGGCTGGGACCGGCGGATCGCGGGTGGGCTCGCGTTCTTGCGGCGGCGGCTCACCGGGGACTACGAGGTCGACGAGTTCGGGTACGACGAGGAGCTCACCGACAAGGTCCTGATGTCGATGATCAGGCCCTTGTACGAGAAGTACTTCCGGGTTGAGGTCAAGGGCATCGAGAACATCCCGGCGGAGGGCGGGGCGCTCATCGTCGCCAACCACTCGGGGACGCTGCCGCTGGACGGGCTGATGCTCCAGGCCGCGGTGCACGACAAGCACCCGGACGGGCGGCACGTGCGGCTGCTCGCGGCGGACTTGGTTTTCATGCTGCCGGTCGTGAACGAGCTGGCGCGCAAGGCCGGGCACACGCTGGCCTGCGCGGAGGACGCGGAGGAGCTGCTGCGGCGGGGTGAGGTCGTCGGGGTGATGCCGGAGGGCTTCAAGGGGATCGGGAAGCCGTTCAGCGAGCGGTACAAGCTGCAGCGGTTCGGGCGGGGCGGGTTCGTCTCCACCGCGCTGCGGGCGGGGGCGCCGATTGTGCCCTGCTCGATCGTGGGGGCTGAGGAGATCTACCCGATGATCGGGAACGCGCGGACGCTGGCGCGCGTGCTGGGGATTCCGTACTTCCCTCTCACGCCAACGTTCCCCTGGCTGGGGCCGCTGGGGGCCGTGCCGCTGCCCACGAAGTGGACGATTCAGTTCGGGGAGCCCATTCCTACGGATGGTTATCCGGCGGAGGCGGCGGAGGACCCGATGCTGATGTTCAACCTGACGGATCAGGTGCGGGAGCAGATCCAGCACACGCTGTACAAGCTGCTGGTGCAGCGGCGGTCTGTTTTCTTCTGAGGGGACCTGAGGGGAAGGGTGTGGGCCCGGTCTCCGGAGAGAGCGGGCCCACGGGTGTAGCTGGGTGCCTGGTGTTACGGCGCGTTCTCCTCCTCGATGCCCAGGCCCGGCAGGATTCCGGGGAGCAGCGGGGGGACCGTGACGTCCGGGACCGGCGGGTTGTTGCGGTCCTTGTCCTTGGAGGACGGTGACGACGGGGTCGTCGTGTCGGCCGACGGGGGGTCCAGGAGGTCGCCGGGGGCGCCGCCGATGAGGCCGTCGTCCTCGGCGCTGCTCCGGGGAGCCGACGGGTGGGGCTTGCTGTCGCCGCCCGTTCGGCCGCCGGAGGATGTGGTGCTGGAAGGAGCAGCGGGGCGGTCGGTGCCCGGTGTGCCCGTACGGTCCTGGGTGGAGCCGCCGGGGCGGCCGGGATTCTCGGGTGACTTCGGGGCGCGCGGAAGGAGTGACTGGAGCGGGGCCACCTCTTCGTCTATGGCGTCGAAGACCGAGCTCACCTGCTCACCCACATCGGCCAGCTGC
This sequence comes from Streptomyces sp. ISL-99, assembly GCF_018614005.1. Lineage (NCBI taxonomy): Bacteria > Bacillati > Actinomycetota > Actinomycetes > Kitasatosporales > Streptomycetaceae > Streptomyces > Streptomyces sp. ISL-99. Next base: position 108,045 of record NZ_JAGGPC010000039.1, on the reverse strand, counting down.
ACCGGCAGCCTCTCGCGCAGGCTGCTCCATGCTTCGCGGTGCGACTTGGCGAACGACGACAGGGCCTGGATGGAGCCGATCGAGCCGTCACGCTCGTAGGCCCTGGTGAGAAGGCGGTGACCCTCGCCGGCGTCGTGCGTCATCCCGCTCAGCGTGCGCCTGACCTCGCCCAGCTGTTCGTGGTCCAGCTCGGCGGCCCGGCCGCGCTCCATGAGGCGGCGAGCCTCCATGAGTCGGGTCGCCGCCTTGTCGAGATAGATCTCGCCACGGTCGGCGTCGTCGCCGGCCATGCCGAGCTTGACGTCTTCCATGCCTCGCTTCAGCCCGTACAGCGAATCACCCGGCAGGGCGTCGGAACTCGCAGCGGCCACTCCGCTGAAGGCTCCTGCGGCCACACCGACGGTGAGCCCGCCCGCGGCAATGCCCTTCGACCAGCGGGAGCGCGGGCGCAGCTTCCGGAGCGGGGAAGCCCGGTGGGTTCCCCGTCCGGTCCGCTGCTCGGGCACCGTAGGGCCCGTCGGTGCGCCGCTCTCGGCGACCATCGCTTCCATGGCGGCGATGAGCTGTGCCCGCTGGACGACTTTGACCTCGGGGTCCAGCTCCGGTGACGGCAGCTCGCCGAGACCGTTCGCCAGGGCCAGAAGCCGTGCGGCCTCTGGGCCTTCGGCCGTTTCTTCGGGCTGATCTGCCGCCGTGCCCTGGGGCGTCTGTGCCTCCAGCGCCTGGGCGAAGGCGTTCGCCCGCCGGTGCGCCGATACGTTCGCGATCACTGGCGGCACCTCCTCTCGTCATGACGATCGACTCCCCTGGGGGTCCGGAAGGTTGCACGCCATGAGCACATCCACACGATCGAGTGAGTGGCTGCGGGCATGGCGTGACCGCAGGGAGCCTGCATCCCGCACAACGAGCGTCGCGGCACTTGGGTTACGCGCGAAGGATGATCCGACCACAACGTCATGGAGGGTCATGGAGACATTACCGACCGTGAGTAACGGTCGGCCGATCGGCGGGCGTGCGCGGGCGCGTGTCAGCGGGCGTCGTCGGGCAGGAGCCGGGCCAGGGTACGGACGGCCCGGTACTGGAGGGTCTTGATCGCGCCCTCGTTCTTCCCCATGACGCGAGCCGTCTCGGCGACCGAGAGGCCCTGCAGGAAGCGCAGGGTCACGCACTCCTGCTGCTGCGGGTTGAGCTTGCGGACCGCTTCCAGGAGGGCCGCGTTCGAGAGGGATTCGAGGACGGAGTCCTCCGGGCTGCGCTCGACCTCGTTGGCGTCGAGCATTTCGCCGGTGGTCACTTCGAGACGGAACCGGCTCGATTTGAAGTGGTCGGCGACCAGGTTGCGGGCGATGGTGACCAGCCAGGCGCCGAAGTCACGGCCCTGCCAGGTGAAGGTGGAGATGCGGCGCAGGGCGCGCAGGAACGTCTCGCTCGTCAGGTCTTCCGCGGTCGCCTTTCCGCCGACGCGGTAATAGATGTAGCGGTAGACCGTGTCGCTGTACTGGTCGTAGAGGCGGCCGAACGCATCGGCCTCGCCGGCCTGAGCGCGTTCGACGAGGTCCATCATGCGTGCGCTGTCGCTGTCGGCGCTGGGCCGACGGGCGGTGGACGTGCCGGTGCCCGAGCCGGCGCCGCGGCTGCGTCTGGCGACCGCCGCACCGCCGTCGGCCAGGGCATAGCAGGGGCCGACAAGTGCAGGGGTGGCAAGGGCGGGGACGGCGTACGCGGTGGGGACGAAGCCGCGCAAGCGGTCCACGACCGTTGCGCGCAGCGTAGCCAGGCCCGAGGCGTCAACCCCGACGTGTGGGTACACGGGACTCCCAGAGGCAGAGCTTCCAACACGTTCAGTGCTAGACCGGTCACTCGTCGTGCTGACGGGTGGGGTCCGGTATGCGTCTGAGGAGAATAACGCTTCGTACAGGCAGCGCTACACCCAGTTGCTAAAATCATCGATTCCGTCGCTTCTCTTGCGTCTACGCGGCGGTTCGAGGAGCAGTTCGTGATCAGTTATTGACCGGATCACTTCGTAATCTGCGTGATTGCTGGGTGCGTTGTGCCCGAGTGGGAGTAACAGGACTGGCGGGAGCCGAGGGAGGGTAGGGACCTGGGATTGCGTGTCGCCCGCCGGGCCTGTCGTGCGGCGCGGGGGCCGCCGCTAGCGGCGGCGGCGGTGCAGGGCCATGGCGGCCGCGGTGCCGCCGGCGATGGCGCCGACGCCGGCGGCGGCCGGGATGCCGACCTTGGCGGCCTTGCGGCCGGTCCGGTAGTCGCGCAGCCGCCACTCACGTTCGCGGGCGTACCTGCGCAGTTTCGCGTCGGGATTGATCGCGTACGGATGCCCGACGAGCGACAGCATCGGGATGTCGTTGTGGGAGTCGCTGTACGCCGCGCAGCGGTCCAGGTCGAGGCCCTCGGCGGCGGCCAGGGCGCGGACCGCCTCGGCCTTCGCGGGGCCGTGCAGGGGCTCGCCGACGAGCTTGCCCGTATAAACGCCGTCGACGGACTCGGCGACCGTGCCCAGCGCGCCGGTCAGGCCGAGGCGGCGGGCGATGATCGTGGCCGTCTCGACGGGGGCGGCGGTGACCAGCCAGACCTTCTGGCCCGCGTCGAGGTGGGCCTGGGCGAGGGCGCGGGTGCCGGGCCAGATGCGCTCGGCCATGTACTCGTCGTAGATCTCCTCGCCGATCGACATCAGCTCGGAGACGCGGTGGCCCTTCACGATGGACAGCGCGCTCTCGCGAGCGTCCTGCATGTGCTCGGGGTCCTCGACCCCGGCGAGCCGGAACCAGGCCTGCTGCCAGGCGAAGCGGGCCAGCTCCTGGCGCTGGAAGAACTTCCGCTTGTAGAGGCCGCGGCCGAAGTGGAAGATCGCGGCGCCCTGCATGACGGTGTTGTCGAGATCGAAGAACGCGGCGGCCCGGTCGTCGCCGACCACGGGGAACGCGGGCTCCGGCTCTGCGGGCTTGCCGGACGGCGCCGCGAGGAGTCCGTGGAGCTCTTCGAGCTCCTGCTGCTCCTGCTGCTCCTGCGATGTTTTGCGTGCTGCCTCGGCTGCTGCCTCGCCCGCCAGCACGCTCCGGGCTGTCGCCGAGCGCCTGCGGGGGGTGAGCCATCCCAGTGCGGCCATGTCGTGAGCATAGCCAGTCTGTTCGGTACTTCAGGACCTGCCGGGATGCGGCGGCGTGAACTCTCCGGGACGCCGGTGTTACGCGGGTGGGCCGGGCGTGACCGGTCAGGGCGAGGCCGGTCGGGGCGAGAATGGCGTTATGAGTCCCTTGTTGCGACGCGCGAATGCCAAGAGGAAGCCCGACGAGCGATTGGTCACGTTGGTCGGGAAGCCGGGGTGCCATCTCTGTGACGACGCGAGGGATGTGGTCAGGGAGGTCTGCGGGGCGCTCGGAGTGCCCTGGGAGGAGAAGGACATCACGCAGGACGAGGAGTTGAACCGGGCGTACTGGGAGCAGATCCCGGTCGTCCTGGTCGACGGCGAGCAGCACACCTTCTGGCGCGTGGACGCCGGGAGGCTGCGCAAGGTGCTGGAGGGCTGAGCGTCTGAGGGGCCGGGATGGCTGATGAGCTGCCTGAAAGACGGCTAGCATCATGGGCGATTTGAGCGGTCTCGGGGGCGTAGTCGTGAGGAGTGTGTACGGTTTTGCCCCCTTCGGATCTTCAACGAGCCCGGACGGTCCGTGGTTCCGGAATCGGCCGGGCGATGCGCGTGACCCCGGTCACTTTGGGCGGACAAAACGGACACCATCTTTGTGCACGCGTTCACAAAGGCATAGCCTGCATGCGACGGGGCGGTCCTGGTACATACGGCCGCCTGCAGCCCCGCTCATCCCGCAGGAGCACCGTGGCAACTGGCCGAACTCACCGACCGGCGACCCGTAGCCGAGGCATTCCCGAGGCCACCGTCGCCCGCCTTCCGCTGTATCTGCGCGCCCTGACAGCGCTCTCCGAGCGCTCGGTCCCCACGGTCTCCTCCGAGGAACTCGCCGCCGCGGCCGGGGTCAACTCCGCGAAGCTGCGCAAGGACTTCTCGTACCTCGGGTCCTATGGGACGCGTGGGGTCGGATACGACGTCGAGTACCTCGTCTACCAGATCTCCCGCGAGCTGGGCCTCACCCAGGACTGGCCGGTCGTCATCGTCGGCATCGGTAACCTCGGCGCCGCCCTCGCCAACTACGGCGGGTTCGCCTCCCGCGGCTTCCGCGTCGCCGCGCTCATAGACGCCGACCCCGCCATGGCGGGCAAGCCGGTCGCCGGGATTCCCGTACAGCACACCGACGATCTCGAGAAGATCATCAGTGACAACGGCGTCCACATCGGTGTGATCGCCACGCCGGCGGGCGCCGCCCAGCAGGTCAGCGAGCGCCTCATCGCCGCCGGTGTGACCTCGATCCTCAACTTCGCGCCGACCGTGCTGTCGGTGCCGGACGGGGTCGACGTACGCAAGGTCGACCTCTCCATCGAGCTCCAGATCCTCGCCTTCCACGAGCAGCGCAAGGCCGGCGAAGAAGCCGCCGCCGTGGCCGCCGCGACGGGCGACGTCGTGGCGCCGCCCCCGCTGCGCGGCAGCGCGGCCGCGAGCCGGAAGGGACCCGACGGGGACGTACCCGCCGTGATGCCGGCATGAGCCTTCTGGTAGTCGGGCTGAGTCACCGCAGCGCTCCGGTCAGCGTCCTGGAGCGGGCGTCGCTGACCGCCGAAGCGCAGGGCAAGCTGCTCCAGGACACGCTGGCCTCGGAGCCGGCGGTCGAGGCCGCCGTGCTCGCGACGTGCAACCGCATCGAGCTGTACGCCGACGTGGACAAGTTCCACGCCGGTGTCGCCGAGCTGTCCACGCTGCTCGCCCAGCACAGCGGCGTGGGGCTCGAAGAGCTCACTCCTTATCTGTACGTGCACTACGAGGACCGGGCCGTCCACCACCTGCTGTCGGTGGCGTGCGGGCTCGATTCGATGGTCGTCGGCGAGGGGCAGATCCTCGGCCAGATCAAGGACGCGCTCGCGCGGGGGCAGGAGCTCCACACCGCGGGCCGGCTCCTCAACGACCTCTTCCAGCAGGCGCTGCGCGTCGGCAAGCGGGCGCACTCCGAGACCGGCATCGACCGGGCCGGGCAGTCGCTCGTCACCTTCGGCCTCGAACAGCTCGCCGCGGGCAGTGGCATGCCGGTCGGCGAGTGGGCGGCGGGGAAGCGGGCGCTGGTGATCGGCGCGGGCTCGATGTCCTCGCTGGCCGCTGCGACGCTCGTACGCACCGGAGTGGCCGAAGTCGTCGTCGCGAACCGGACTCAGGCGCGGGCGGAGCGGCTGGCGGAGATCCTGGGCGAGTCGGGTGGCGTGGCGCGAGCCGTGCCGATGGCCGATGTGGCGCGGGAACTGACACGAGTCGACGTGGTCGTGTCCTGCACGGGCGCTACGGGTCTTGTGCTTACGGCGGAGAACGTCGCGAGCGCGCTCGGGGTGACGGTGGACCATGCCACGGCCACGGCCGCTGCTTCTGCGGTGGGCCGTGGTGCGGCGGGTGGGCCTGAGGGCTGCCCCGTGCCGGCTGATGCCGCTGGTGCGAGTGCGGGTGCTGGTGTGGCTGGTGCTGGTGCTGGTGCGGCTGCCGTGCCTGCCGCGCGGCAGGGCGCCGACGCCGGTTCCATGGAGCAGCACGGAGCCTGGGCCGACAACGGCACCGCCGCCGCTCAGGTGCGCAAGCGCGAGCAGGCCGGTGTGCGCACCGGTGCGCCGGTACGGCTCGCGCTGCTCGACCTCGCCATGCCCCGCGACATCGACGCCGGAGTACACCGGCTCGACGGCGTACGGCTGGTGGACATCGAGTCGCTGGCCGACGCTTCGGCCGACGCGCCCATGGCCGCCGATGTGGACCAGGTGCGGACCATCGTGTCCGACGAGGTCGCGGCCTTCGGCGCCGCCCAGCGGGCCGCGCAGATCACGCCCACCGTCGTCGCCCTGCGCAGCATGGCGGCCGACGTGGTGAGCAACGAGGTCGCCCGGCTCGAAGGGCGGCTTCCCGGACTGGACGGCAAGCAGCGCGCGGAGATCACGCAGACCGTGCGCCGTGTCGTCGACAAGCTCCTGCACGCGCCCACCGTGCGGGTCAAGCAGCTCGCCAGCGAGCCCGGCGGCGCCGGGTACGCGGACGCACTGCGCGAACTCTTCGACCTCGACCCGCAGACGGTCGCCGCCGTCAGCAGGGCCGACCTGAACGACACCCCTGACGGTGGGAATAGAGGGCGGGCATGACTACGGATGCCTTGAAGCTGGGGACCAGGCGCAGCAAGCTCGCCATGGCCCAGTCCGGACACGTCGCCGAGGCGGTGCGCCGGATCACGGGGCGACCCGTCGAGCTGGTGGAGATCACCACGTACGGAGACGTCTCGCGAGAGGCGCTCGCGCAGATCGGCGGTACGGGCGTCTTCGTGACCGCCCTGCGCGACGCGCTGCTGAGCGGTGAGGTGGACTTCGCGGTTCACTCCCTGAAAGACCTGCCGACCACCCAGCCGGACGATCTGACGCTGGCCGCCGTGCCGGAGCGTGAGGACCCGCGCGACGTGTTGGTCGCGAGGGACGGGCTGACTTTGGCCCAGCTGCCCGCAGGGTCCCGGGTGGGCACCGGATCGCCGCGCCGCATGGCGCAGCTCAATGCGTACGCGCGCGTCCACGGTCTCGACATCGAGACCGTGCCGATCCGCGGGAACATCGACACTCGTGTCGGATATGTACGGAGCGGGGAACTGGATGCGGTGGTTCTGGCCGCCGCCGGCCTCAACCGCATCGGCAGGATCGATGAAGTGACCGAGTTCCTTTCGGTCGATGTCGTCCTGCCCGCCCCCGGCCAGGGGGCCCTGGCAATCGAGTGCGCCGCCACGCGCGTCGAACTCGCTGCCGCGCTCGCCGAGCTCGACGACCCGCACACGCGGGTCGCCGTGACCGCCGAGCGATCCCTGCTCGCCGCCCTGGAGGCCGGTTGCAGCGCACCTGTGGGTGCCCTGGCCGACCTGCTGGCCGACGGACAGGTTGTCAACCAAATGCGCCTGCGCGGTGTCGTCGGTACCCCCGACGGTGCCGAGCTGGTGCAGCTGTCCACTACCGGTCCCGTACCCACGTCGCACAACGACGCGATCACTCTCGGACGCGAACTCGCGGACGAGATGCTCGCGAAGGGTGCGGCCGGTCTTATGGGGGAGCGAGCACAATGAGCCCCACCACCACCTCTACGCCAGTACCTTCGGCGTTCCCCGTATCCGGGCACGTCACATTCCTCGGCGCCGGACCCGGTGACCCCGGTCTGCTGACGCTGCGCGCCGTCGAGGCGCTCGCGAGCGCGGACGTGCTGATCGCCGAGCCACATGTGCTCGATGTCGTACGTACTCATGTCAGGGCGGGCGTAAGCACGCCACAGCTGACGGTGGTTGACGATGCGTCAACTGCCGCCGGTATCCCCGCGATCAGGGATGCGGTCAATCTTGTCATGGAGGCCGCACGGGGCGGCAGGCGGGTCGTCCGTGCGATCTCCGGCGACCCCGGCCTCGACGGCAACGCGGGCGAGGAGATGCTCGCCTGCGCCGCCGAGGGCATTCCCTTCGAGGTCGTTCCCGGCGTCGCGTCGGCGGTCGGCGTGCCGGCGTACGCCGGTGTGCCGCTGCGCGACGGGCGGGGCGCCGACGTGCGCTTCGTCGACGCCCGGACGGCTGATGACAGATGCTGGTCCGAGGTCGGGGCCAGCGACGCCACGGCTGTTGTCTCTACGACGCTGGACTCTGTCGCGGCCGCCGCGGGTGAGCTCGTCTCGGCCGGGCGCAAGCCCGATACGCCGATGAGTGTCACGGTGGCCGGTACGACGACGCGGCAGCGGACATGGAACGCGACGCTCGGTACGGTCGCCCAGGTCCTGAAGCAGGCGAAGGTGCTGCCTTCGCCCGAGGGCCACCAGCCCGTCATAGCCGTGGTCGGCGAGCGCAGCGCCGCTGCTCAGCGCGAGCAGTTGTCGTGGTTCGAGTCGAAGCCGCTGTTCGGGTGGCGGGTGCTGGTTCCGCGCACCAAGGAGCAGGCGGCGTCGCTCTCCGACCAGCTTCGGTCCTACGGAGCCGTGCCGCACGAGGTGCCGACGATCGCCGTCGAGCCGCCGCGTACCCCGCAGCAGATGGAGCGGGCGGTCAAGGGGCTCGTCACGGGGCGGTACGAGTGGATCGCTTTCACCAGCGTGAACGCGGTGAAGGCTGTCCGGGAGAAGTTCGAGGAGTACGGGCTCGATGCCCGTGCTTTCGCGGGGATCAAGGTCGCTGCGGTGGGTGAGCAGACGGCTGCCTCGCTGGTCGAGTTCGGCGTCAAGCCGGATCTCGTGCCGAGCGGGGAGCAGTCGGCGGCGGGGTTGCTTGAGGACTGGCCGCCGTACGACCCGGTCTTCGATCCGATCGACCGCGTTTTCCTGCCGCGGGCCGACATCGCGACGGAGACGCTGGTCGCCGGGCTGATCGAGCTCGGGTGGGAGGTCGACGACGTCACGGCGTACCGGACGGTGCGGGCTTCGCCGCCGCCGGCGGACACGCGTGAGGCGATCAAGGGCGGCGGGTTTGATGCCGTTCTGTTCACGTCGTCGAGCACGGTGCGGAATTTGGTCGGCATCGCGGGTAAGCCGCACAACGTAACCGTGATCGCGTGCATTGGTCCTGCTACCGCCAAGACGGCGGAGGAGCACGGGCTGCGGGTCGACGTTCTGTCGCCGGAGCCGTCGGTGCACAAGCTGGCCGAGGCGCTCGCGGCGTTCGGAACGCAGCGGCGCGAGGCGGCGATCGAGGCCGGCGAGCATGTGACGCGGCCGAGCGAGCGGCGGCCGGGGTCACGGCGGCGGCGGACCACTTAGGCGTTGGGCGCGGCGTGAGGGCCGGGACCTGGGCTTCGCCCCAGGTCCCGGCCCTCACGCGTCGGCTGGGGAAGGGTGCCGACGGGGTGACGGTAAAAGGAGTCGTTCCGGCGGCGTAGCGTGTTTGGCATGACTGTGTATGGATCCTTTCCCGGGGCCCGGCCCCGTCGGCTGCGTACCACCCCCGCCATGCGGCGCATGGTCGCCGAGAATCGACTGCACCCGGCCGATCTGATCCTTCCGGCGTTCGTACGGGAAGGCATCAGCGAGCCCGTGGCCATCTCGGCCATGCCGGGCGTCCAGCAGCACACGCTGGAGACGCTGCGCAAGGCGGCCGTCGAGGCCGTGGAGGCGGGTGTCGCGGGAATCATGCTGTTCGGCGTACCGGTTGATGAGAAGAAGGACGCCGCCGGGACGGCCGGTACCGACCCGGACGGGATCCTGCAGGTCGCGCTGCGGGAGGTGCGCAGTGAGGTGGGGGATGATCTCGTGATCATGTCCGACCTGTGCCTGGACGAGTACACCGACCATGGGCACTGCGGCGTCCTGGACGCGGACGGACGTATTGACAACGACGCGACGCTGGAGCGGTACGCCGAGATGGCGCAGGTCCAGGCGGACGCGGGCGCGCATGTGGTGGGTACCAGCGGAATGATGGACGGCCAGGTCGGGGTCGTTCGCGATGCGCTGGACACCATCGGCAAGGAGGACGTGTCGATTCTGGCGTACACGGTGAAGTACTCGTCCGCCTTTTACGGTCCGTTCCGTGAGGCGGTGGGGTCTTCGCTGCGGGGTGACCGCAAGACGTACCAGCAGGATCCGGCGAATCTGAGGGAGTCCATGCGCGAGCTGGCGCTGGATCTGGACGAGGGCGCCGACATGGTGATGGTGAAGCCGGCCGGGCCATACCTGGATGTGCTGGCGAAGGTCGCGGAAGCTGTGGACGTACCGGTCGCGGCGTACCAGATCAGTGGCGAGTACGCGATGATCGAGGCGGCGGCGGAGCGGGGCTGGATCGACCGGGAAAAGGCGATCATGGAGTCGCTGGTGGGGATCAAGCGCGCCGGCGCGAACATGATCCTGACGTACTGGGCGACCGAGGTCGCGCGTCGGGTCCGCCGGGAGCGGTAGGGCGGGGCGGGGTCGGGGGCGGACGTACCACTCGTTGCTTCTTGGTGGCTCGGTGGCTTGGCACCGGTGCTCATGAGATGGCCACACCTGCCCAGTTGATCTTCCCCGCCCAACGCGTTCCGCTCCGGGCACTGGCGCCGTGGACGTGCCGTCTAGGGTGCGGGCATGATCTCGCATAGCTACCTCTCCGAACTGTTCTCGCTGGACGGCCGGGTCGCCGTGGTGACGGGCGGCAGTTCCGGCATCGGCCGAGCGATCGCCGGGGCTCTCGCGCGAGCGGGGGCGAGCGTGGTCATCGTGGCGCGCAAGGAGTCAGAACTGACCGCCACGGTCAACGAGCTGGCGGTGGACGGCTGCCGGGCGGCCTGGGTGAGCGCCGACCTGAGCACGCGTGACGGGGTGCGCGCGGCGGCGGAGCAGGCGGCCGAGGTATTCGGCGAGCCCGACATTCTCGTCAACAGCGCTGGGATCAACCTGCGGCCACCGATGGGTGAGCTGGGCGAGGAGGTGTGGGACGCCACGATGGCGGTGAACCTGGAGGCGCCCTACTTGTTGGGCCAGCGTTTCGGGCCCGGCATGGCCGAGCGGGGCTTCGGGCGGATCATCCACATCACCTCCCAGCAGGCGCACCGGGCATTCGTCCAGAGCGGCGCCTACGGCGTCTCCAAGGGGGCGCTGGAGTCGCTGGCCCGCTCTCAGGCTGAGGCGTGGTCGCCCCACGGCGTCACCTGCAACACGCTGGTGCCGGGCTTCGTCATGACCCCGCTCAATGCGCGGTTGTCCTCCGACCCGGGGAAGGTGGCGGCGCTGGCCGCGCGCACGATGGTCGGGCGCAACGGCGTGGCCGAGGACTTCGCCGGGGCGGCAGTGTTCCTGGCCGGCCGCGCCTCCGGCTACGTCACCGGGCAGGCGATCTTCGTCGACGGCGGGTTCTCCGTTCACTGAGCCCAGCACCGAAGGAAAACCGAACCAACTGGGGATCGGGATCGGCATCAGCGTGTGAAGACACGGCCTAGCGGGCCACGCGGTAGCGGAGGTAGACGACTTTCGAGCTGAAGGTGCGGGTCTCGACGAGTTCGAGGTCCACCCGGCGCTCGTGCTGGGGAAAGAACGGAATGCCACCGCCAACCAGCACCGGGTAGACCATGGCCCGGTACTCGTCGATCAGGCCCAATGCGGCCGCCTCGGCGGCGAGGGTCGCGCCGCCGATCGCGATGTCGCCCTCCCCCGGCTCGGCTCGCAACCGCTCGATCTCCTCCGCCAGGCCGCCGGAGGCCAGGCGGGCATGGCCCTGCACCGCCGACAGGGTGGTGGAGAACACCACCTTTGGGAGCGGCTTCCACAGCGCGGTCCACTCGAGCATGGAGTCGTCGAGCGTTGGATCCTGGTCGGCGGTCTCCCAGTACAGCATCGTCTCGTACAGCCGTCGCCCCAACAGGTGGACGTCGACCTGTCGAATCTCGTCGATCCAGAAGCGAAAGACCTCCTCGTCGGGGGCGGTCCAGTCGAAGTCGCCGTCCGGCCCGTCGATGTAGCCGTCAAGTGAGACGCTCATCGAATAGGTCACGCTGCGCATCAGAAGTCCTCCTCGTTAACGAGTTCGACAGTACGACCGCCGAACGCCGCAGGACCATCGCGGCTCGCGGGATCCACCCGATGCGACCGCGCGCGTTGGCTCGCGCTTGGAGCTTGGTGAGCAGCCCTGCCGACACTCCCAGGCGCTGCCAGCGGCGGAACAGTCCGTAGACCGTCTGCCGACGATCGTGGTGGAACGGGCTTCGTTTGGTGATCTTCGCGGTTAGATTCCTCCGGGTGGGGGCGGAGCGATGAGTTTTGGCGGGCTGCCAAGTCTTCACATCACGTAGTCGGCACAGCGGGAACCCCGAGAGGAAGCACGTCATGCGCAAGTTCAAGCTTCAGGTTCAGACCACCGTCGATGGCTACATGGCCGGTCCGAACGGCGAGATGGATTGGCTGACGTTCCCGTGGACGGACGACATCAACGCCTACATCGACGCGCTCACCGAACCGGTCGACTGCATGGTGCTGGGTCGCAAGCTCGCCGAGGGGTTCATCCCGGCCTGGGCGGCCGGTCCCGAGGGTGAGGACCAGGCGTCCATCGACAAGATGAACAACACGCCCAAGGTCGTCATCTCCAACACCCTCACCGAGTCGCCCTGGGAGAACGCCGTCGTCGCCGGCGGTGATCTCGCCGAGACCGTGAACAAGCTCAAGGCGCATCCGGGCGGAGACATGATCGCCTACGGAGGCGGCACGCTCGTATCGAGCCTGATCGCCGAGGGTCTGCTCGATGAGCTCCACCTGTTCGTCAACCCGATCGCGATCGGCGCCGGAATGCCCGTGTTCGCCAACACCGGCGCCTACCAGCAGCTTCGCCTCGTCACTGCTCGACCCTTCGACTGCGGCATCACCGCGCTGCACTTCGAACCGAAGCGTTCCTGAACGGGTGTTCAGTCGCTCCACTTCGAGTTGCCGGGTGCTCGCTCGCGAGACGAGGTACTGGCCAAGCAGCGACCCGCCCGCGTCGAGCGCAACACGGCCACGGGACAGCTCTTAGCCCTTCAGCCGCTCTCGCAGTTCCTCGACATCGGCGAGGAACCAAGTCTGCCGTCCACGGTTGCATTCACGGACGAAGTCCCGCAGCGCCGAACTGGCCGCCGTGTGACGGGAGATGTCGCCGAGGATGACGATCCCCACCCGATAGTTGGCGAACTTCTGGATGATGTCACCGGCGACGCGGGTGCGCAGCTGGAAGAACGCCTCGTCGAACCGCTCGGCCGGGATGACGACCCACTGCGCCCCCTGATAGGTGGCGTCGCCTATGAGATCCAAGGCGTCGCTTTCCCGGCTGATTGCCGCACCTTCGGCGGCGCACATCAGGACTGGCACGTCGTGGATCGTCTGCAGGGTGACCATGGACGTCGAGGCTAGCTTCGGACGCGGACGTAGTCGACGTAATTACCTGGGCGGAGTCGCCCGGTTCCGTGAAGTTCTGCCGCAGGTGCTGGCAGGAGGCTTGGTGCAACAAACCCCGCACTTGATGCAGCCCCAGCGGCTCTTCGGTCGCAGTAGTCACAGCCGTTTCGCTTCCGGCCATCACGGGTGCGTTTCGTTCCACCACCCACAATTGGGGTGTTGCACCAGCGGCCGTTGCTGCTGTCGCTGAGGCTGGGGCCGAGCCGCCCCTAGAGCTGGTGCGCCCCACCCACTCGCCCGCCGCCCGGCAGCGGCGAGTCGCCAGTCGCCGGGCGTTCCCTGTGGGCTCCCCCCGGGGGCCGCCCCCCAGAAGCATTGCGGCGGAGGTCCGGCGGTCAAGGGTGGAGCGGAGCGGAATCGCCGTAGGCGACGCGACGTAGGAGCGCCCTTGAGGGGCGGGCCTCCGACGCCAACCTTGGCAAGGCGGCCCCGTCGGCAGATGCGATCGACGCTCCGGGGGCAGCCCGACGCCGCTACGCGGGCACCTGTGCCGCGGCTGCGTACGTCGCGAAGTGCGACCAGGTGGCGGGGGTAAGGGTGAGGGTGGGGCCGTCGGGGATCTTTGAATCCCGGACGTGGACCGCGGTGGGGCAGGCGGCGATTTCGACGCAGGCGCCGCCCTCGTCGCCGCTGTAGCTCGACTTGCGCCAGGTGTAGGCGACTTCCAGGCATGCGCCGCCCTCGCTGCCGCTGTAGCTGGACTTGAACCACTCAAGTGCGGTGCTCATTGCTCTCCTAGCAGCCGGTCCAACAGGCCCTTCGTTTCCTCGGGGTTGAGGGCCTGCGTTCGCAGCATCGCATATTTCTGCGCCAGGATGCTGACCTCATTGGGGTCGGTGATGAGCTGGCTGCCGCGCTGGGTTTCGGTGTAGGCGAGATGCTGGTGGTCCGGTGTTTCCAGCAGGATGAACGGACCGTCGAGTGCAGCATGGGTGTGACGGCCGAGCGGCATGAGCTGGAGGGTGACGCCCGGCAGGTCCGCGCAGGCTCGCAGGTGCCGTAGCGTCTCGGCGTACACCTCGTCGCCTCCGAGGCGGTCCCGCACGATCGCCTCGGAGATGATGAAGCTCGCTGTCGGAGGCACCTTCCGGTGCAGGATTTCCTGGCGTTCGATACGGGCCGTCACCTGGGCGTTGGTCTCCTCCTCGCCGAGGATGGGGACCTTGCTGAGGAAGACCGCACGGGCGTAACGCTCCGTCTGGAGCAGGCCCGGCAGCACCTGGTTCTCGAACCACGACAGCGCGATTGCCTCGCGCTCCAGGTCCATGTACTGCTCCGCCCACGCCGGGATCAGGTCGATCTCCGGCATGTGCGCCACCGCCGTCTCCAGCGCGTGCTTCGTGTCCAGTAAACCGTCCAGCAGTCTCGCCAGATCCGGCTTCAGCGGTCGTCTGCCCTGCTCGATCGAGGCGACCGTCTCCTCGCCCGCGCAGATCCGGTCCGCCAGCTCCCGCTGGGTAAGGCCCGCGTCCGTACGGAAACGGGCCACCAGCGCTCCCACGAGCTTCATCGCCGACGCGTTCTTCCGCTGCCGCTTTCTGGGGTGCATGCGGTCCAACTCCCCACCCTTGCCCGCACATCACGCGCAGAGGACCCGTACGGATTTCTTGTACGGGTGCGCGTACTGCTCCACGCTAGTCACAGACCGTGACCCTCGTCTCATGAACGACGTGAAACAACTCCCCCTCCTCCACGAGCGGTTCTACCCGCGCGAGCGCAGGTCCGTCGCCAGGGCCAGAGAGTTCACGCGCGACGTGGCCGTCGCGTGGGGCGTCGGGGGCCGCGTGGAGGACGTATTGCTCTGCGTGAGTGAGCTGGCCACCAACGCGCTGCTGCACGGGGTGCCGCCGGGGCGTGGCTATCAACTGCGGCTGCTGCTGTACGGGCAGACTCTGCGCATCGAGGTCCACGACAGCGGCGACGGCCTGCCCCACCTCCGCAAGCCTGCCCGCGACGGGGAGTCCGGGCGGGGGCTGTTGCTGGTCGCGGCGCTTGCCGACAGGTGGGGGGTCGGGGAGCGCGATCCCGGGAAGATCGTGTGGTGCGAGTTCGGCGTGGCGGGCGTTACTTCTTGAGCTTGAGCAACTCCACCAGGCGCGAGAGGCCGTCCGCTCCGTGGCCCTCCTCCACGGCGCGGTCGAGCAGCTCCTGCATGGGGACGAAGAGGTCGGAGCTGATCCCCTGGTCGCGGAAGGTGTCCATGAAGTTGGGGAAGGCCGCCTGGTTGATGGCGATGCTGGAGACGTCCGTCAGGTGCTGCCCGGAGTCGACCGCCTCGGCCACGCCGGGCACGACTCCGCTCAGCATCGCGGTGAGCCAGTTGTGCAGCGGGTCGGCGAACTCGGTGGCCGGGATGTTCTCCGTACGGATCAGGGCGAAGGCCTGCGCCACGCCCATGAGCATTCCGTACATGCCGGTCAGCAGCGCCAGGTCGTGGAGCGCGGCGCGGCCCGGGTCGGTGCCCGCCCACTTGGTGCCGCCGAGGGCCGCGAGGGTGGGCCGGTGGGTCTCGTACGCCTGCTCGTCGCCGCTGTAGAGGACGTACGCCGCCGGGGTCGCGATCATCTGCGGCACCGCCATGATCCCGCCGTCGATGTACGCGGCACCCTGCTGCTTTGCCCAGGTGGCGAGGGTGCGGGCCTGGGCCGGGGTGCCATTGGTGAGGTTGACGAGGGTCTTGCCGGTGAAGTCGACGGTGGCGAGGGTTTCGCCGACGTTGTCGTTCGTGGTGAAGCAGACGATCACCAGCGGGCTCGCGGCGACGGCGTCGGCCGGCGTGTCGGCGGGGAGTGCCCCCTGCGCGACCAGGGGGCCGGTCTTGGACGGGGAGCGGTTCCAGACGGTGAGCGGGTGGCCGGCCTTCAGGAGGGCGGTGGCCAGGGCCGTGCCCATCATTCCGAGGCCGAGTACCGAGACGGGGGGAAGGGGCTGGGACGTCTGGGCAGGCTGGTAGGTCTGGGCAGGCTGGGGCATCAAGGGCTCCTTGGCTGGAGGACGTATCTGGTGCTGCCCTTTGATCCTTGTCAGGTGGTGAGTTGTCGACAAGTACTGACTATTAAGTCAGGTACTCACCGTTTGGTAAGCGAAGAGTGGTGATCAGCGGCCCGGCGGCGCACCCTGGAAGGGAACCGCTGGAGGTGATCCGCCATGCAGACACTCGTCGGATGGCACATCGAGATGGAGTTCACCGAGCACGAGGGCAGGACCAGGGCTGCCGCGATGGTGCGGCTCGGTGACGGCACGGAGCTTCGGGCTCACGGGTTCGCCAAAAGGCACCCGACCGACGCCGAACAGTTGCGGGTCGGCGAAGAGATCGCGGGCGCGCGTGCGCTCATGGACCTTGCTTCGCAACTCCTGGGCAAGGCGCACGACGAGATAGATGAGGCCTCGGGCCGGGCGTCCTACCCGTTGACCTGAGACGCCTTACGGAGATGCCCCCACCGGTCCCGGTGGGGGCATCGCCGTATCTGATCAGAGACGCTCAGGCGTCCGGATGCCGAGCAGGGCCATGCCCTGGTGGAGCGTGCGCGCCGTCAGGTCGACGAGGAAGAGGCGGTTCTCGACGACCTCCGGCGGGTTGTCCGCGCTGATCACCTGGCACTGGTCGTAGAACGTCGTGAGGTGCGACGCCAACTGGTACAGGTACGCGGCCAGCTTGTGCGGCTCGTACGACGCGGCGACCTCGGACAGGACTTCCGCGAACCGGTCCAGGTGCAGGCCCAGCGCGCGCTCGGCCGGGGCCAGTTCGAGCTCGGGGTGGGCGGTCGGCTTCGACTCGCCCGCCCTGCGGATGATCGACCGGATACGGGCGTACGCGTACTGGAGGTACACGGACGTGTCGCCGTTCAGCGACACCATCTGGTCCAGGTCGAACTTGTAGTCGCGGGACGCGGAGGTCGACAGGTCGGCGTACTTCACGGCGCCGATGCCGACGTACCGGCCGTTCTCGACGATCTCCTCCTCCGTCAGGCCCACCTTGTCGGCCTTCTCGCGCACGACGGCCGTCGCACGGTCGACCGCCTCGTCCAGCAGGTCCACCAGCCGGACCGTCTCGCCCTCACGCGTCTTGAACGGCTTGCCGTCCTTGCCGAGGACCGTGCCGAAGGCGAGCTGGACCGCGTGGACGTCCTCGTTCAGCCAGCCGGCCCGGCGGGCGGTCTCGAAGACCATCTTGAAGTGGAGGGACTGGCGGGCGTCCACGACGTACACCAGCGTGCTCGCGCCCAGGTTCTTCACGCGGTCACGGATCGCGGAGAGGTCGGTGGCGGCGTAACCGTAGCCACCGTTCGACTTCTTCACGATCAGCGGGGACGGCTTGCCGTCCGGGCCCTTCACGTCGTCGAAGAAGACACACAGCGCGCCGTCGGAACGGACCGCCACGCCCGAGTCCTCCAGGATCTGGCAGGTCTCTTCGAGCATGGCGTTGTAGCCGGACTCGCCGACGACGTCCGGGTCGTTGATCTCCATGTCGAGCTTGTTGAAGACCGAGTAGAAGTAGATCTTCGACTCGTCGACGAAGCGCTGCCAGAGCGCGAGCGTCTCCGGGTCGCCCGCCTGGAGGGCTACGACGCGGTCCCGCGAGCGCGCCTTGAAGTCCTCGTCGGAGTCGAAGAGCACGCGCGAGGCCTTGTAGAGGCGGTTGAGGGACGACATCGCCGCCTCGCCCTCCTCCGGGCCGCCGTGCTTGTGGTCCAGCTCGTGCGGGTGCTCGGTGAGGTACTGGATGAGCATGCCGAACTGGGTGCCCCAGTCGCCGATGTGGTGGCGGCGTACGACCTTCTCGCCCGTGAATTCGAGGATCTCGACCATTGCGGCACCGATCACGGCGGAGCGGAGGTGGCCGACGTGCATCTCCTTGGCCACGTTCGGCTGCGCGTAGTCGACGACCGTGGTGCCCGGCTGCTCGGCCAGCGGTACGCCGAGGCGGTCGTCGGCGGCGCGGGCCGCGAGGGTCTCGATGATCGCCCGGTCGGCGACCGTGATGTTCAGGAAGCCGGGGCCGGAGACCTCGATCTCCTTGATCACGTCACCGGCGGATCCGGTGGGGAGTCCGGCGACGACCTGCGTGGCCAGCTCGCGCGGGTTGGCCTTGGCCTTCTTCGCGAGGGCCAGGATGCCGTTCGCCTGGAAGTCGGCCCGGTCGCTTCGTCGCAGCAGCGGGTCGGCGGCTCCGGCCTCCGGCAGGGCTGCCGAGAGGGCGTCCGCGACGCGCTGGTTGACGGTCGAAGCGAGGGAATGGACCGAGGCCATGAGCTGCCGTTCCTGTCGAGAGGAAAGTTGAATGTGCAGACGAGTATTTCATGGGGGGTGCGGGGCCGTCGTCTCGTATAAAGGCTGCAGCAATGGTGAAGGCTGCAGCGAAGGTGAAGGCTGCAGCGAAGGCAGCGGCCCCGGACGCCTGTGGTTCGTCTGGGAGAATGGCTGGCGTCAGCCATCGAGAGCTACTGAGGGAAAGAGGACGTGCCGATCGTGGCTCAGAGCAGCACAGAGACCGACTGGGTCTCCCGGTTCGCGGACGAGGTCATCGCCGAGTCGGAGCGACGTGCCCCTGGGGCGAAACACGATGGTGCTGCCGCACCGGCGATCGTCGTCGCCTCCGGGCTCTCCCCCTCCGGGCCGATCCACCTGGGCAACCTGCGCGAGGTCATGACCCCGCACCTGGTCGCGGACGAGATCCGGCGGCGCGGGTACGAGGTCCGGCACCTGATCTCCTGGGACGACTACGACCGGTACCGCAAGGTGCCGGCAGGTGTCCCCGGTGTCGACGAGTCGTGGGCCGAGCACATCGGCAAGCCGCTGACGTCGGTGCCCGCGCCGGCCGGGTCGGCGTACCCGAACTGGGCCGAGCACTTCAAGGCCGCGATGACGCAGGCGCTCGACGAGCTCGGTGTCGAGTACGACGGCATCAGCCAGACCGAGCAGTACACCGCCGGGGCCTACCGCGAGCAGATCCTGCACGCGATGAAGCACCGGGGCGACATCGACGCCGTACTCGACCGGTACCGGACGAAGAAGGACCCCAAGCAGCAGGTCAAGCAGCAGGTCAAGAAGCAGGGGCAGAAGCCGGTCGACGAGGCCGAGCTGGAAGCCGCCGAGGGGTCCGGGGCGGCCTCCGAGGACGACGGCAGTGGCGGCGGCGCGGGGTACTTCCCGTACAAGCCGTACTGCACCGCTTGCGGCAAGGACCTCACCACGGTGACGGCGTACGACGACGAGAGCACCGCTCTGTCGTACACGTGCGTCTGCGGGCACTCCGAGACCGTGCTGCTGAGCGAGTTCAACGGCGGCAAGCTGGTCTGGAAGGTCGACTGGCCGATGCGCTGGGCGTACGAAGGCGTGATCTTCGAGCCGAGCGGCGTCGACCACTCGTCGCCGGGATCGTCGTTCGTGGTGGGCGGACAGATCGTGCGTGAGGTCTTCGGCGGCGTGCAGCCGATCGGGCCGATGTACGCCTTTGTCGGCATCAGCGGGATGGCGAAGATGTCCAGCAGCAAGGGTGGTGTTCCCACGCCGGGCGACGCGCTGAAGATCATGGAGTCGCCGCTGCTCCGGTGGCTGTACGCGCGCCGGCGGCCCAACCAGTCCTTCAAGATCGCCTTCGACCAGGAGATCCAGCGGCTCTACGACGAGTGGGACTCGCTGGAGAAGAAGGTCGCGGACGGGACCGTGCTGTCGGCCGACGCGGCGGCGCACTCGCGTGCGATCAGGACGGCCGCCGGTGAGCTGCCGCGTACGCCGCGCCCGCTGCCGTACCGGACGCTCGCCTCGGTGGCGGACATCACCGCCGGGCACGAGGACCAGGCGCTGCGGATCCTGAGCGAGCTGGACCCGGCGAATCCGGTTACGTCGTTGGACGAGGTGCGCCCGCGGTTCGACCGCGCCGAGAACTGGATCACCACGCAGGTGCCGGCCGAGCAGCGCACGGTCGTGCGGAGCGAGCCGGACGCGGCGATTCTGGGTTCGCTGGACGACGCCGGGCGGGAGTCGCTGCGGCTGCTGCTCGACGGGCTCGACTCGCACTGGTCGCTGGACGGGCTCACGACGCTCGTCTACGGCGTACCGAAGGTGATGGCGGGGCTGGAGCCGGACGCCAAGCCGACTCCGGAGCTGAAGGTCGCGCAGCGGTCGTTCTTCGCGCTGCTCTACCAGCTGCTGGTCGGGCGGGACACCGGGCCGCGACTGCCTACGCTGCTGCTCGCGGTGGGGGCGGAGCGGGTGCGGAAGCTGCTGGGGGCGTAGCGCCGCTGCTTGCGGTGAGGGCCGCCGCTCCTGGGTTTCCGGGGGTGGCGGCCCTTTCGCGTGGCGAGGGCGGGGGGGCATGCCCGGCGGCGCGCAGGAAGCGGGTCTAGGCGATGTGTTCGGCGTCCAGCTCCTGCTGGTAGCGGATCTCGAAGCGCTTGGCGTAGTCGGACAGTTCGCCGGGAGTCGGGGGCTCGGCCCCGAGGTCCTGGAGGTACGAGCCGAACTGGCGAGCAGTGGGCATGGTGTTGTTCTCGCCGACGTACTTGCGGAACGCGCCGTAGTACCACTCCTCGGGTTCGTACGGCTCCTCGTACTGCTCCACGTACTCGGCAGGGCCCTGATACTCGCCAGGGCCCTGATACCCGGCCGGGTCCTGCTCGTGGCGTGGGCCCGGGATGCCGCCCAGGGGGCGGGTGCGGCCGGGGCCCGACGGGACCATCACGGGGGTGGGCTCGGGGCCCTCGGCGTACGCCGGGTTGTACCCGTTGTCGTACTCCGCCTCCTGGGCGGCAGGCTGCGGCACCTGCGGCGCGGCGAACCACGGGCTCGTGTGCGAGCCGGGGCCCTCCGGGACCGGAGGGGCCTCCTCGGGGTCCTGCGCGCCCTCGGCGTACTGGTCGTCCGCGTCGGGAGCCTCCTGCGGCCACTCCTCGTCGGGGTACGGCTGCTCGCGCTCGCGCTCCCGCTCGTGCTCCCGCGCCGGGAGCGCCCGGAGTTCCTGCGGCTGAGGCTGCAGGTGCGACTGCGACTGCGGCTGCGGCTGCGGCTGCGCCGCGGTCTCCGGCGCCGGGGGCAGCAGCGCCGGCTCGATGCCGGCCGCCGCCAGGCCCGCGGGGCCCGTGTCCGCGAGCGGAACGCCGTACTTCGCCAGACGCAGCGGCATCAGCGACTCGACCGGTGCCTTGCGGCGCCAGCCACGCCCGAAACGGGCCTGGAGGCGCGCCTGATAGATCAGGCGGTCCTGCTCCAGCTTGATGACCTGCTCGTACGAACGCAGTTCCCACAGCTTCATGCGCCGCCACAGCTTGAACGTCGGCAGCGGCGACAGCAGCCAGCGGGTCAGGCGTACGCCGTCCATGTGCTTGTCGGCCGTGATGTCGGCGATCCGGCCGACCGCGTGCCGCGCCGCCTCGACCGAGACGACGAACAGGACCGGGATGACGGCGTGCATGCCGACGCCCAGCGGGTCCGGCCACGACGCCGCGCCGTTGAAGGCGATCGTCGCGGCCGTCAGCAGCCACGCCGTCTGGCGGAGCAGGGGGAAGGGGATCCGCATCCAGGTCAGGAGGAGGTCAAGGGCCAGCAGGACGCAGATGCCCGCGTCGATGCCGATCGGGAAGACCAGCGAGAAGTCCCCGAAGCCCTTCTCCTCCGCGAGCTCGCGCACGGCGGCGTACGAACCGGCGAATCCGATCGCGGCGATGACCACCGCTCCGGCGACGACGACACCGATCAATATGCGGTGCGTGCGTGTCAACTGCATCGCGGCCACCCGCGATCCCCTCCCGTTACGACGGACTTGGCGGGGGTCAGCCTGGCACATGTGTGCGGGTCGCGTTGCGCGGGTATCGGCGGAGCCCGGCCTTCAAGGGGAAGGCCGGGCTCCGGTACGTGCCTGATATCGGTTGATACGTACTACTTCCCGCCCAGGGCTACTTGTTGGCCGCCGTGACCGACGCCACCGCCTCCTTGGCTGCCTTCTGAGCGTCCTTCAGCAGGTCGGCGCCCTCGGGGGACTTGGCGCCCTGGTATCCGGCACCGTTGTAGATCACGGTGGCGACGACGTTCTCCGTACGTGTCACGACCGTTGCGTACTTGAAGTCCGCATCCGTCTTGCGCAGGTCGTACGAGACCGTTGTCGCCTGGTCACCGATGCCGGCGGAGGGCTCGTCCGCGACCTTCTTCGCACCGTCGGTCGCCTTCGCGGCGGCGACCTGCTTCGCGTAGTACTCCTCGGCGAGCTTGTCGCCGGCACCGCGGGACTGGTCCGAGTCGTACCGCATGAAGGAGACGGACAGCCAGCGGTACTGCGACCCGTCGACACCCTTGCTGTCGAGACCGTTCCAGGAGCAGCCGCCGCGCGTGGACACGTCGTTCGACTTGTCGGCCGTACCGGACTTGTCCTTCGCCTCGGGCACCAGCGAATCGACCGTCTTCTCCTTGATCGACTTGCACGGCTCGGGCAGCTTCGAGAACACCGCCGGCTTCACGGTCGGCTTCGCCGACACCGAGGGAGAGGCGGTGGCGGACGGGGACGCGTCCTTGTCGCCTCCGGAGTCCGAGGAGCAGCCGGCGGCGACGAGCATCACCGGGACGGCTGCGCAGGCGAGTATGCGAGAGAGTCGCGGGGCTGATCGGTGCATGGTTCCTTCACTCATGGAGACTGATCGACTAATCAGTGAACTGCTCGGCGAGCCGGCGGGCCAGGGCCTGCGTCTTCTCCTGCAGTTCCTTGCTGTCGGGGACATCGGTGGTCAGGGCGGGCTGCTCGCTGTACTGAACGGTCACGATGACGTTCGAGGTACGGAACACCACGCTCACGGTACGGCGCTGCGTCGTCGAGCCGGAGCGGACGAGGGCGTCGTCCAGGAAGGCGGTGTCGCCGAGGTCGGCCAGGATGCGGGGTTCGAGGCCCTGGGGGGCCTGAGTGCCGGTGCTGCCACCGGAGCCGCTCGCGCTGTCGGTGACGTCGGCGGGGTCCGGAGTCCGGGTGGCGGAGTCGTCACCGGCCACGTCCTCGGCCTGGTCGCCGGACTGGGAGGCGGACGCGGTGGGAGAGCCGCTGCCGTCGGGGGAGGCACTTCCCTCACCCTCACCCTCGCCGTCTTCCGTGTCCTCGCCCTCGCCCTCTTCCGGGCTCCGGGTGGGCGCCGGGAGGTCCGCCGCGATCTCCTGCTTCGCATAGACCTCCTTCGCGCGGTCGTCGTCGCTGACGTCGGAGTCGTACGAGACCACCCGCTCGAAGTCGACCAGGAGGTGGTGCGTGGCGGCGGGCGAGTCCACCTTCCAGCGGCAGCCGACGCGCCGGTCCGTGTCGTACGTGACGGCCGCGGTGCCGTCGTACGCCTTCTCCTGCTGCTCCTCGGGGAGCGTGGTGGCGCCGGGGAGGAGGTCGCGGAGGAGGGCGCGGTCGACGGAGCCGCAGGGCTCACGGAGCGTGCGGTACTTGCCGGGGGCGGCGACGGACGTGTTCGCCTCGCCGGCCTTGTCGTCGGCGGTGGAGCCGTCGGTACCGGAGCCGCCGGTGCAGCCGGCGGTGAGCGCCGCGAGGAGCGCGACGCCCGGTACGTACACCTTTCGCTGCACGGTCCCAGGCTCCCTTCGATCAGAAATGCGGTTGCCGCGCGATAGCGGCTGGTGGACACAATGTGTATCGCACGCACTGGCCAACATGCCGGTCCGCTGTCTCTTTCGCGGTGCTTGGTGCCAGTTTTGCGTTATGGGAAAATCGGGGGAATAGAGGAGTTATGTCGTATGTAGAGGTACCGGGCGCGAAGGTACCGATCCGGATGTGGGCCGACCCGGCGACGGTCGAGGGCGGCGCGATGCAGCAGCTTCAGAATGTTGCCACGCTGCCCTGGATCAAGGGCCTCGCCGTGATGCCGGACGTCCACTACGGCAAGGGCGCCACCGTCGGTTCGGTGATCGCGATGCACGGTGCGGTGTGCCCGGCGGCGGTCGGGGTGGACATCGGCTGTGGCATGTCGGCGGTGAAAACATCACTCACGGCGAACGACCTTCCGGGTGACCTTTCGCGGCTCCGGTCGAAGATCGAGCAGGCGATTCCGGTGGGCCGGGGAATGCACGACAGTCCGGTGGACCCGGGCCGGCTGCACGGGTTCCCGATGGCGGGATGGGACGGCTTCTGGGGGCGGTTCGACGGGGTGGCGGACGCGGTGAAGTTTCGTCGTGATCGCGCCGCGAAGCAGATGGGGACGCTGGGCTCGGGAAATCATTATATCGAATGTTTGTTCGATAGTGAGGGTTCTGTTTGGCTCACGCTCCACTCGGGATCTCGGAACATCGGAAAGGAACTCGCTGAGTACCACATTGGTGCAGCCCAGAAGCTCTCGCACAATCAGGGGCTGGTCGACCGGGATCTGGCCGTCTTCATCGCGGACACCCCGCAGATGGCGGCGTACCGCAACGACCTCTTCTGGGCGCAGGAGTACGCGAAGTACAACCGCGCGATCATGATGGCGCTCTTCCAGGACGTGGTCCGCCGGGAGTTCAAGAAGGCCAAGGTGACCTTCGAACCGGTCATTTCCTGTCACCACAACTACGTCAGCGAAGAGCGCTACGAGGGCATGGACCTGCTAGTCACGCGCAAGGGCGCGATCCGGGCCGGGTCCGGCGAGTTCGGGATCATCCCGGGGTCGATGGGCACGGGCTCGTACATCGTGAAGGGGCTGGGGAACGAGAAGTCGTTCAACTCGGCCTCGCACGGCGCCGGCCGCAGGATGAGCCGCAACGCGGCGAAGCGACGCTTCACGACGAAGGACCTGGAGGAGCAGACGCGGGGTGTGGAGTGCCGTAAGGACTCGGGTGTCGTGGATGAGATCCCGGCGGCGTACAAGCCGATCGAGCAGGTGATGGACCAGCAGCGGGATCTGGTCGAGGTCGTCGCAAAGCTGAAGCAGTTCATCTGTGTCAAGGGGTGAATGATGAGGGGGCCCGGGCTGTTGTTGCCTCGGGCCCCACCGTTCAGCAACTCAGCGATTGTTCGGCGTCAGCATCCGGCCCCTACGGAGTTGCCACAGGCGCATATGGCAGCTTCTCTCTGACCGTCCGAGTTCTTCGGCTGCGACCACGGCATCGCCGAGCTGGAGTAGAGCCTGGTCTTCCCATGGTTCCCAGCGCCGTCCTGGATGTGCAGCTCTCATGTCGACCGGGCGAGCCCATGAGGCGATTGAGTCCGCCTTGACCTGCTTACGCCCGAGGGAGAGGCAACCTGGGTAGTACAGGTCTGCCACGAGGGCCTGGGCTGTCTCCTTCTCGTAGGAGATGTTGTAAATCTCGTCGCGCGTGTTGCGCTTGATGAGGCGTTCAGTGCCCGTTAGTTGGCGTGCGTAGCGGCAGAGGTACACCCCGACGGCTGTGCTGGAGGTCGTCAGTGACACGAAGGGGGCCCCTGGACTTGTGTAGCCAACGGAGCCGTCCGCGTCAATGATCCCTCGAAGGTAGTCGCGACGGGAAAAGTCGACGCGCGGTGGAGTGATTTTCTTGGACTTGCGCCCGTAGGGCAGACCGAGCAGGTTGATCTTGGTCCTGGCTTCGAGTGAGCACAAGGTCCAAGTCGCCGAGTGGTGGGACTCCGCGAAGTTCGTGGAACGGACGCGTTCGGTGACGCTGCTGTTGTAGGGCGTCAACTGCTTAAACCTGTACAGGAGGTCGACGTCCCGGATGTTGATCTCAACCGTCAGGCTGCCTTTCCGCCCCACTCCTTGGCGTAGGTGTCCGTCGGCTTGCAGGAAGCCGAACATGTAGGCGTACTCGGGCGTCTTGAGGTCCATGAAGCCCGACGCGTTGGCGTCAAGGCGTCGGGTGGAGTGAACGGCTGCGCGCTAGGGTCGGGTTCAGCCACGGGAAGCTCCGTCTCTTCCTTGGTGGTGAGGCCCTTGGTCGGGAGTGCAATCCCGACCGAGGGCCGCCATGTTTTTTGATTGTGCGGCGAGCCTAGGACGGGGATTCGGCCGTCGAGTGGGTGATTCGACGCGTTCACTCGTACGGGAAGGGGAAGCTCGTTCCTCGGGGGCTGTGCGTCGGGAAATCAGTGGAGGGGGTGCGGGTGTGCTGGTAGCTTCGCGGGCGTGTCTTGCCCTGAATCTGACAGAGGCTAGCCACCGGTTGTTCGGTGGCTGACCCTTTGGCGTGCTGAAGCCGCCGGCCTGAGAGGCCGTGGGTGTGCTTCGCGTGGCTGGCGTCGCCGGATCCCCGGGTTTCGTGGACCGCCCCCCTTTTTTGTGCGTGTGGGTGTCCGTTTCGTTTCTCACTGGTTGATCCACTAGGCGCCTCTGGGGTTCCCTCATGCCATTCGGTGTTTTCGTGCTCGGGCTGGCCGTCTTTGCCCAGGGCACATCGGAGTTCATGCTGTCCGGGCTGGTGTCGGACATCGCAGGTGATTTGAACGTGTCCATTCCGGCTGCGGGGTTGCTGACCTCGGGCTTCGCGGTCGGGATGGTGGTCGGTGCGCCGCTGATGGCCCTCTGGAGCCGGCGGTGGGCGCGGCGGCGGGCTCTGTTGGTCTTTCTGGGGGTTTTCGTCGCCGTCCATGTGGTGGGCGCTGTGACTCCGAGTTACGGCGTGCTGCTCGCCTCGCGGGTGGTCGGGGCGGTGGCGAATGCCGGGTTCTGGGCCGTGGCCCTGGTGACCGCGGTCGGGATGGTGGCGCCCGAGGTCCGGGCGCGTGCCACGTCTGTCGTGGTGGGTGGAGTGACCGTCGCCTGTGTGGCGGGTGTGCCCGCGGGGGCGTGGCTGGGGGAGCAGTGGGGGTGGCGGTCGGCGTTCTGGGCGGTGGCTCTGGTGTCGGTGCCGGCCTTCTTCGCGGTCGCGCGGGCGGTTCCGGACGGCGGCGGGCGGGGTGAAGCCGGTGAGGTGAGTGCGCGGGACGAGGTTCGGGTTCTGCGTGGGGCCGGGCTGGTGTTGACGCTGGTGACGATGGCGCTCGTACAGGGGGCTACGTTCTGTGCGTTCTCGTATCTGGAGCCGCTGGTCACGCGCGTCACCGGGTTCGGCGCCGGGTGGGTGCCGGTGATTCTCGCGCTCTTCGGGGTGGGGTCTTTCGTCGGCGTCAGCATCGCGGGGCGGGTCGGCGGTGCGCGGCCCCGTGCGCTGGTGATGGCGGGTTTGGTGGCGCTCACGTTCGGGTGGGTGGTGCTGGCGGTGGCTGCCGGGAGTCCGGTGGCGGTGGCCGGGCTCGTATGCGTGCAGGGAATGCTCGCGTTCGGTACGGGTACGGCGTTGATCTCGTGGGTGTTCCGGCTTGCGGCGCGGGCGCCGACGCTTGGGGGTGCGTTCGCTACGGCCGCGTTCAATGTGGGCGGTGCGGTGGGGCCGTGGGCCGGTGGGGTCGCCATTGGTCAGGGGTTCGGCTTCCGGTCGCCGGTGTGGGTGAGCGCGGCGCTGATGGTTCTCGCGCTGGCCGGTGCCGGGGCGGCGTTGCTTGTCGTACGCAGGGATGGGCAGCCGGGTGCGTGGCGGGGCGCGGGTGCTGAGGCCGGCAGCGAGGGCATTGCGGCGTAAGCCCGGAATCGCGAGCTCGGAATCGCGAGCCCGGAATGTGGATTTCTGCTGTTTCGGGCGGCTATGGGTGGTTACCCGGAGGTTGTTCCAGCCAGCACAAGAGACACGGGGCGCGGCGTGAAGCCTCGGCGTACCGGCCGGCTTCACCCTCCCCGGAGAAGGTGGGAATCCATGAGTGGTGTGTCCGCGAATGGCGGTGCCGGGCGTGTCCAGCAGGCCGGGCAGACAGCGAAAGAGGAGGCGTCGGTCACGGCCGGTCAGGCCAGGCAGGCCGCGGGTGAGATCGCCGGGTCGGTCACGGAGCAGGCCAAGGCCGTCACGGGTGAGGCTCGCCAGCAGGCCGGTACGGCGGTGCGTGACCTGCGGGGCCGGGTGAACGACGAGGTTCAGGGGCAGGCAGAGCGCGCGGTGGGCACGCTGCGGAAGTGGGCGGACGATCTCGACGGGATGGCTCAGAACGCCCCGAGCGACTCCCCGGTGCGCAGCCTCGCCACGACGGCCGCCGATGGCGGTCACCGCGCTGCCGATTACCTGGACAGGAACGGTTTGGAGGGGGTCATGGACGATGTGCGCGGGTTCGCGCGGCGGCGGCCCGGAGTGTTCCTCGGTGGTGCGGCGCTGGCGGGCCTGGCCGTCGGCCGGCTGGCCAAGGCCGGCAAGGCGCAGTCGGGCGGTGACGGGGGCGGCACGGCCCGCGGTGACGGTGGCAGCCGGCCGGGCGGCGACGCCGCTCAGCACGCGCAGGACCCGCCGGTGCAGGTGCCGCCGCCCGAGACCGACAGCAGGGCGGCTCAGGCTCCGGGGTGGTCCGGGCTGCCGGGTTCACCGGAGGTGTGAGTGATGTCGACGTATTCGCCGCAGACTCCGTACCGGCCAGAGGCTCCGTACCGGCCGGAGGCTCCCCGCAAGCGGGCGCAGGACAGCTCGGTGGGTGAGCTGCTGTCGGAGGTCACCTCGGATGTGCAGCTGCTTTTCCGGCAGGAGATGGAGCTGGCCAAACTGGAGATACGCGAGGAGGCCACGAAGGCGGGCAAGGCCGCCGGGATGTTCGGCGGGGCGGGGTTCGCCGGGTACATGGTGGCTCTCTTCGCTTCGCTGGCGGCCGTGTTCGGCCTGGCGAACGTGATGGACGCCGGCTGGGCAGCGCTGATCGTCACCGGGGTGTGGGCGGTGGTGGGCGCCGTCCTGTTCGTGATGGGCCGCTCCCGGATGCGCAGCGTGTCGCCGAAGCCGGAACGGACCGTGCAGACACTTAAGGAGGACGCGCAATGGGCACGTCACCCGACCAAGTAAGGGCCGACATCGAGACGACGCGGGAAAGGCTGTCCGCTGACGTCGACCGGCTGGCCGATCGTACGAGCCCCCGCCGGATGGCGCGTCGGCGCAGCCGGCGTGTGCGTGGTGCGGTGTCCGGTGTGCGGCGGCGGGTCATGGGCAGCGCTTCGCACACCACGGGCCGGGCTCAGGACCGTACGCAGCAGGCTGCTCAGTCGGTGCAGGAGAGTGCCGGGCAGGCCGCCGACACCGTGCGCCAGACGGCCGGGCAGGCGGGCGAGGCGGTCAAGAGGGCGCCTGAGGAGGCGATGCGGCAGACGGAGGGCAACCCGCTGGCGGCGGGTCTGGTCGCCTTCGGGGCGGGTCTGCTGGCCGGTTCGATGCTGCCGAGTACGAAGGCCGAGCAGCAGGCGGCCGCGGAGCTGGCGGACCGGGCCGGTGGGGCCATCGAGCCGGTCAAGCAGGCGGCGGCCGAGTCGGCGCAGCATCTGAAGGAGGACGCCCAGCAGGCCGCGCAGCAGGCGGTTCAGGGGGTCAAGGAGTCCGCCGCAGATGCGGCGCGTACGACGCGGGAGCAGGCGCGTGACCAGGCCGGTCAGGTCACCGAGCAGGCCCGGCAGTCGGGGCAGACGGTGGCGGGGGAGGCGCGGGATCCGCAGGGTCCGCCGCCGGATCAGACCGGTAGGCCGTAACGGCTGGGCCGTAACTAACGGCCGGTCGTGCCCTTCGCAGGCGGCCCGCATCGGGAGTTCATCTCCTGATGCGGGCCGCCTGCTGTTTCGGTCACGCCGAGGTGCTTGGCGGCGTAACCGTGGACCGGTCCGTGGGCCCGTCCGTGGTGGTCACAGTTCGCGGTGGACCTTGGTGTTGGAGGCCTGGGCGCGGGGGCGGACCACCAGGAGGTCGATGTTGACGTGGCTGGGGCGGGTGACCGCCCAGGTGATGGTCTCGGCGACGTCGTCGGCGGTGAGGGGCTGCGCGACGCCCGCGTACACCTTGGCGGCCTTCTCGGCGTCGCCGCGGAAGCGGGTGGTGGCGAACTCTTCGGTCTTGACCATGCCGGGCGCGATCTCGATGACGCGGACCGGGGTGCCGACGATCTCCAGGCGGAGGGTTTCGGCGAGGACGTGCGCGCCGTGCTTGGCCGCTACGTAACCGCCGCCGTTCTCGTACGTGCCGTGGCCGGCGGTGGAGGAGAGGACGACCACCGTGCCGTCGCCGCTTGCGGTGAGGGCGGGGAGCAGAGCCTGGGTGAGGTTGAGGGTGCCGATGACGTTGGTCTCGTACATCTGGCGCCAGTCGTCGGGGTCACTGGTGGCGACGGGGTCGGCTCCGAGCGCGCCGCCGGCGTTGTTGACGAGGACGGCGAGGGTGCGGAAGGCGGTGGCGAACTCGTCGACCGCCGCGCGGTCGGTGACGTCCAGCGCGTACGCCGTCGCCTGGTGGCCGGCTGCGGTGAGCTCGGCCTCCAGCGCTTCGATGCGGTCCTTGCGGCGGGCGGTGAGGACGACGCGGTAGCCGGCGGCGGCCAGTTGGCGGGCGGTGGCGGCGCCGATTCCGCTGCTTGCTCCGGTGATGACGGCAATAGGCGTAGGCATGGGGACAGGCTAACGAGCCCGTGGTGCGTACATGATGACGGCCATTCCGGCGAGGCAGACGAGGGCGCCGATGATGTCCCAGCGGTCGGGGCGGTAGCCGTCGGCGATCATGCCCCAGGCGATGGAGCCGGCGACGAAGACTCCGCCGTACGCGGCGAGGACGCGGCCGAATTCGCCTTCGGTCTGGAGCGTTGCGACGAAGCCGTACGCGCCGAGGGCGATGACGCCCGCGCCGGTCCAGAGCAGGCCGCGGCCCTGGTTGTGGACTCCGCCGCGTACGCCTTGCCAGACGAGCCAGGCGCCGCCGATCTCGAAGAGGGCGGCGACGAGGAAGAGGGCGGCGGAGCGGGCGACGGTCATGCGCTCAGCGTGCCATGGGGCGTGTGATGCCGATGAGCAGGGTTGGGGGCTCACTCCTTCGGGCTATGGCGTGTCAACGGATGTTGGCCTACATTTGTTGACATGAGTGACTCGCCTGCTCCTCCCCTTGCTGCTGCCCCTGCGCCTGATGCCCCGCCGCGCCGTCGGTCCGACGCCACGAAGGCGGCGATCCTGGACGCCGCTCGCGAACGGTTCGCGGCCGACGGGTACGAGCGCGCCACCATCCGCGCCATCGCGCGCGACGCCGGGATCGACCCGTCGATGGTGATGCGCTACTACGGCAACAAGGAGGGGCTGTTCGCCGCCGCCTCGGAATTCGACCTGCGCATGCCGGACGTGGGCGAGTTGGCCGAGCTGGGCGCGCTGCCGGGCCGGCACGTGGGGGCCGTCCTCGTCGAGCACTTCCTCGACCGCTGGGAGGGGGACGAAGTGCTGACCGCTCTGCTGCGGGTCGGTGTCACCAACGCCGCCGGGGCCGAGCGGATACAGACCATTTTCCGGGAGCAGCTCGGTCCCGTCGCCGCCGGCGTGAGCCCGGACCCCGCGGAGGCGCCGATGCGGGCCGCGCTGGTCGCCTCCCAGATCCTCGGCATGGCGATGGCGCGGTACGTGCTGCGGCTGCCGCCCGCCGTGGAGATGACGCGGCAGGAGGTGATCGACTGGCTGGCGCCCACCGTGCAGCGGTATCTGACGGCGGAGCGGCCGTAGGAACGGTGTGGGTCAGGACACCTGTCGCTGCGTTCGCGCGTCGCCGAAGGTGCGCACGGCGTCGTCGACGATCGTCTGCAGGCTGGAGTGGTGTGCGCCGCTCCAGTAGACGCGCTCGCACGCCGTGCACTGGGCGAAGACGTCGTACGAGCGCTGCGTGCCGTCTTCGAGAAGACCGCTGACGGAGTCCTTGGTGGTGTCCTTGAGCTCGCCGTTGCAGGCCACGCAGCGCGTCCAGGGTGCGAGAGCGGGTGCGAACCGGCTCAGCACGTCGTCGAGCTGGTCCTTGGGGCGGTCGCTGTAGACGTACGCACCGGCCCACAGCTCGCGCCGCCGCAGCAGCCCGCGGTCCCGCGACAGCAGTACGCGCTGTTCGCGTGCCGAGTGCGCGGCGAGGGCCGGGTCGCCGATGTCCTCGCTGAAGTACGCCGCGTCGACGCCCAGGAGGCGCAGCCGCCGCGCCAGCGTGCCCAGGTGTACGTCGAGGAGGAAGCGCAGCGGCGCCCCCGCGACCTGCTGCGGTCGCCGCACCGCGCGCACCTCGACGCTTTCGCCCGCCGCCGGGATGTGCGACGCCGGGACGTCGCGGCCGTCGACGAGCAGGCGTCCCGCCTCGGTGAGCGGGATGCCGAGCGACTCGACGACGTGGCCGAGCGTCGAGGCGCCGTCGGTGACCAGAACCGTACGCTCGCCGCGCCGCTCGGCCGCGACGAAGAGGTGCAGCTCGGGGGCGACGCTGAGGTGGATCTCCGGTCCGTTCACGCCGCCAGCATGCCATCGGGGCGTACGCCGCATCCAGGGCTTTCAGCCGGTGAAGGCGCGTGTCCCCGCGCCCAGCCGGCGAAGGGCCGGGCCGGCCGCCCGGTCAGCTCCTCGACGGTCCGGGTGAGGGGTACGGGCACACCGTCGCTCACAGCCCAGTCGTCGAAGAGGGAGTCCGCGAAGGGGGCGGGGATGTACTGGGCCACCGTCGCCTTCCACGCCTCGCGGCTGACGGCGTTCACCGCGCTCTTCCGGCCCGCCGCGCGGCTCAGTATCTCGATCTGTTCGGCGAAGGTGAGCGACTCGGGCCCGGTCAGTTCGTACGCCGCACCGTGGAGCCGGGGCGTCGTGAGGACCGCCAGCGCGGCCTCGGCGATGTCCGTCTCATGGATGGGGTCGGCGTGACTGAAGGGGTACGGGAGGTCTACCGCGCTGCCGGACTTCACGGCCCCGGACCACTGGAGGGCGTTGGCGGCGAAGACGCCGGGCCGCAGGAAGGTGGTGCTGCCCGTGGTGGCCGCCAGGGCCTGTTCGACGGCCAGGTCGGACGCGGCGATCGGATTGTCGGCGGCGCCGGGGGCGAGGACGGAGCCGGAGGAGAGCAGCACGGCCCTTACCGCGGCACGGTCACTGCCAGAAGTTTGCCGTCCCCAAGGTGGAGCCAACCTCGGCCAGGAGTGATTGCGTTGCCGACGACGGAGTCTCCCGTCCTGATACCGATCCAGTCACCGGCGTGCCGCTCTTGAGGAGACAGGAGGAGGCCGCGGTGGGCTCTCTTCGCCCCGTTTAGCCAGCGGTAGCTCGTCTGGAGCTTGTGTTCATCGCCTGCCAGGACCAGCGCCGTACCCTCGTCAAAGCCGTGCTCCAAAAGGTTCCGCAGAACTCGCCAGGCACTGCACTCGCCCAAGAGTTCCGCGTCGTCCATCACGACGACGATCGGCTGTTCAGCAGACGCCACAGACACTCGGCTTTCAAGCTCGTCCCGCCCGATGTCGTCCCGGTCGAAGTAGGCCAGCACGCCCTCTTGGCCAGTCAGCTCTCGTAGAGGCGACGGCCTGGGCGCGGCTAGCACGAGCGGAATTCCAGATGCGAGCAGAGAGCGTGCCATGCTCACTAGCGCCGTGGAGCGACCTGACCTTGCCGGGCCGGCCACAACGAACGCGGGAGCTGTACCGGAGGCAAGATCAGGGCCGTATGCAGCCAGGTTGTCGCCTCCGACACCCGCAAGTGCCCACAACCTCGGTGCAGCCGGGTCCCGCATGGCCCACGCCTCGTCGAAGCTGATACTCGACGGCAACACGTCAGAGCGCTTCTGTATCTCCAAGGCATCGCGGGCAGCTTCCCACAAGCCGAGCAACAGAACGTGATCCTCTAGCGTCAACCGCGCCATGTGAGAAAACGCGACGATCGCCTCGCGCTCGGGCAGCTCACCGTGGGTGTACCAGCGGATCCACGCATCCGACGAGACGCCCGTCTGCTCCTCCATGTAAGTGAAGGACCACTTGCGCTTCAGCCTGTGTTGGTCAAGGCAGCGATGCAGCGTGACCAGCTCTAATCGCGCCGGTGAGGGGGGCACCTCGAATTCTCTGCTCATGACACCGTAGAAAGTCGCGTTTGCTGGACGTCGCTCCTCTGCGGCATCAGCCATCCTGGCGAAGCCCTTACTGCGGCGCACCACACCAAGAAACACTCTCAGCGCATCCTTGTCGTGCCAAAGGGCCTGTGCTGCGTTGAGGATCAGTCCCTTCAAGGATTCCTCCGCGTAGTTGGACTGCGCAGCGCCTCGGCCGGGGTTGGATCGCGTCTCCGTGCCGGCCGATGGCTCTTCCGCTGCCCGCCCGCTTGGGTCCTTGGCGTCCTGCTTGGGTGAGTCCTTGGAAGAGTCAGCCGTGTCGTCCGCGTCGTCATCGGCGGCAGACGTCGTGCTATCTCCTGGAGGATGTACCGATGCTTGGGCGACCGTTTCGCTGACGACTTGCTTCCACAGGCCCTTGAAACGGTTGACCTCGCCGTCTACGTCGTTGTGCCGACCGACTTCGGCCAGGACGCGGACGATGGCCTCAAGGCGGCCCCACGGCGGGAGATCTGGCTTCTGGAAGGCGTCCAGCACTGCCTGGTGATTCACGATCCAGTAGTCCTGCGCATCCTTCCCGACGTGATCGCGAATAGTCCGCGCTGACGGGAGCCCCGCGTCCAGCCGCAGATCGTGGAGTTCATCGTTCAGCTTCTTCAGGTCAGGCTGGTCAGCCAACTCGGGCCTCTTCCATGGCTGAGCAACCACCGTCTCTGCCCCCTTGGTGCTTCTGTGTCAGGTCTTGTAGATCAGGCGCGTTGGCGCCCGCACTCACAGGCGTCAGGATGAGTCATACCTGTCATTCAGCGGCTGTTCTTGGCCGATGTTGTCAGCGATCGTCTTGGGGCGTCAGGACCGCCCGTGAGGCACCCACGCTGGATGCACGCCAGTCAGTGCCACACGGAAGGTAGATCCTCATGGAACAGATCAGCGTGCGCCTCGTAGTCCTCCTGGTGGTCGGGGTTTTCGTCGTCGCCCTGACCCTGCATGCACCCGAAGTTGGGGCGGCCTTGGCGGTCGCCACTGCGGTGGTAGCACTACTCGCCCAACTCATGGGTCGTGAATGATTCTTGGACGAGCGGAGATGCTTGCAGCTATGAGTCACCCGGTCGCTCAATGATCCGCTTCCGCCGTCCTCCGCATCCTCGGCCAAGGTGACACCACCGGCAGGTTCGTCACCGAGGCCGTTGACGTTGGTCCTATTCCACCGTTGGCCAACGGTGAGCGGTCAGCTTCGGAGGCCCTTGATCATGACTGCGTACACCGGTGAGTCGGCGAAGGGTTGTTGTTCGCCCGCCTTGGCGTATCCCCACGACTCGTAGAGCGCTTGCACCTTGGGGTGGGTCACGTCGACCAGGAGTACTGCGAGGTCTTCGGTGCGCTCGTTCAGCAAGGCTTCGTGGAGGCGTTCGGAAATGCCCTGCTTGCGCCAACTTGGGCGCACCATCACCTCGGACACGGCGTAGGTGGAGGAGTAGCCGTTGTTCGGCTCGTACGCGGTGGAGCGCCACCATTCCCGACCCGAGGAGAGAGGGGCGCCGTAGGCGAAACCGACCGGTTCGTCTTCGTCGTACGCCACCACGCAGGAGAAGCCGTCCATGCCGGTCCAGTGGTCGACGAACCAGGCGAAGCGCTGGTGGAAGGGGTCGTCCATCTGGTCGGCGTAGGCGTCGGCGTGTACGTCGATGAGCATCTGCCGGAAGCCTTCGGGGAGGTTTCCGTGCTGGAAGTGACGCAGGTCGGTCACGCTCGGCTCCATTCGGTTCGCATGCGGTCTGCCCAGTCTCGTGCGTAGGAGGCGGAGGGGGTCATGACGAACAGGCCCCGGTGGAAGTCGCCCATGAGCGTGCGCATACGGCCGGGCAGTGGGTCGCCATCCATGATCGTGAAGACGTCGGTGGCTGAGGCCGTGGCCTGTTCGGCTTCTCCCTGGTGGAGCTGTGCGAGGGCGAGTTGGGCGGTCGCGAGGGCCCTGTTGCGCCGGAAGGTGGTCGGGATCCTGACCAGAGCGCGGTGTGCCATGGCTTCGGCGTGAGGGTGGCGTCCGCTGTTGAACTGGACGATCGCGGTGAGGTGGTCGAGTTCGGCCTGCCCGTAGAAGGCGGTCCAGCGTGGGCGCTCGCGGTCGGCCACCTTGGTGAAGGTGTCCTGGGCTGATCCCAGAGAGCGCAGGCCCGCACGGCCGTCACCGAGGGCCGCGTATGCGAGAGCGACGCGGACTCGGCCCAGCGAGTCGAAGAACGGGTCTCGGCGAGCCGCTGAGGAGGCTTGGGCGGCCTGAGCTGCCGCGAGTGCTTCGGGCCAGTTCTGCCGCTGGTAGGCGAGCATCGAGAGGTTGACCCACACACGCATTTCGGTGGGGCCGTCCTGGGAGAGGCCGGCGTACGTCGCTGATTCGTTCAGGTAACTCTGGGCCTGGTCGAGGTTGCGGGCGTCGATGCAGGACCAGGCGGCGATGGTGGTGTACTCGGCGGCCAGCGCGTACAGGGCTCGGCGGACGCGTTCGCCGGCGTTGCGCTGCTGTAGTTCCAGCACCCTGTTGCGGCCCTGGGAGGCGGCCTTCGCCAGTTCCGTGTGTCCACCCTGGCGGTCGTCGGCTTCGACAAGGGCGTTCATCCCGGCAGCGACCCGAGCCACGTCCGACATGCCGACCGTCCGGCGTTGGGCCACCAAGGGAACGGCGGCGGCCGCGCTCCCGGTCGTTGAGATGAGGAAAGTGCGACGCCGCACGGGGTCCTCCTGCGGGTGTTGCATGGTGCGTGGTGCGCTGAACCCTAAGTCCTCGACGGGGCAGCCGAACACCCGCTCCAGGGCTGCACACGTGCGTCCGATGGGGCGGCGGGAGGTCCCGTTGAGGAGGTTGCGGATTGTGCGGTCGGAGACGTCACCGGGCCTGCCGGTGATCTCTGCCAGCGCAGCGTTCATCCGACCAGCCAATTCTTCCTGGGTGAGCCCGAGTTCCTCCATCCGGCTCTTGAGGATGGCGTTCGCTCCCATGAGCCGACCGTAGCCCTGTGGTCACTGGCCGAACCAGACCCGAGGTCACCGGAGCGTAAAGTCTTCCGGTTCGCGGAGGTGCGGCGGGGCGCGACTTTTCCTGTTCGCCGCCGGGCAGGGGCCGTTGACTTGGTACCAGCCGCTGAGCGGGCGAGATTCCCCTCCTGCCTCTCGACGGCGTGGAGGAACGCCCGCCCCGGCGCACCCGTCGCGGCGCGGGCGTCCCAGCCTCGGAGGGATGACCCCTTGACCATGACCGCCGCCAAACCAACAGCGACCGGTGTTCCGGGCTACACCGAGACGATGCCGTGCGAGCCGGAGTCCGCGCGCCGCGCACGTCTGCTTGTCTCCGCGGCTGTGGACACCTGGGGCATAGGAGAGTTGGCCGAGGTGGGCACTCTGATCGTTTCGGAGCTGATCAGCAATGCCGTCAGCCACACGCCCTGCCGCGTGATCCGTGTAGTGGTTCGGCGCGAGACGGCCGAAGTGATTCGGATCGGTGTTGCCGACAAGTGCCGAGACGCCCCGGAACCGAGCTGTCCTGAAGGTGACTCCGAGGGCGGCCGTGGTCTGCTCCTGGTCGAGTCGCTGAGCTGGCGGTGGGGCTACGACCTGCATCGTTGGGGCAAGCTCGTCTGGGCAGAGCTGCGGGTGCCGGCCGCATGCTGATCTCGCGTATCTCCTTACGGCTCCTGCCCCCGGAGGAGCTTGTCGGCGACCCGTTCCCGGACGCGTGCGTGCAGCTGGCCTTCGGCCCGACGCGTCCGTCTGACGAGGCCGGCGCGGTCGTTGTCCCAGAGTCGGTCCGGACAACTCCCGCCGACCTTGTGCGGCTGCGCGTCGAGTCGGGACTGGCTCTCGGTGAGATCCGCGCGGAGGTGCAGCGTGCCGAGATCGCATGGCGGCAGCAGCTCAGCCGCTGGTACGGCGACGGCCGACTGGCAGTCGAGGCCCGCACACCGGACATCAGCCTCCTTCAACGGGTCCTGGACGGACTGCGGAATCCCCGTCCGGCTTCGACAAAGTAGGCCCGGGCGCCTTCTCTTCCCGGCGCCTCTGAGACTCCCGCACAAGCAGGACCGCGTTCCTCGATGCCGTGCGGGTGAGCAAGTCACACGAAGAACAAGAACTTCCGACAGGAAGGAAGACCGTGTTCAACCACATGGACCGATTCCCCACGGGCAGCCCACTGCCGCAGGGGCATCTGACGGCGGCCCCCTGGGGGCTGCGTCGCATCGCCCCGTACCCGCCCGTCGAGGGCCCCGCCTACGCGACGGTGACACTGGACCCGGAGACGCAGACCTCCCGGTACTTCGACACTTCCGGGGCGCCCACCATGTCCCCGGGCCACGGCACATCCTCCGGCACAAATCCCGCGACCGGCACCACGGGCCAGGGCGACCGCAACAGCGACTCCCCGGACAGTGACACGGGGAACGACACCGACCAGTGACTCCGGTGACGAACGACGATCGTCCGGTCCTGGTCGTCACCAACCTCGACGACCCGACCGCGGACTTCGTGATCGCCGAGCTGCACGACCGCGGTTGCCCGGTCGTGCGGTTCGACTCCGGTGACTTCCCCGCCACTCTGTCGTGCTCGGCCACCATCGGCGGCACTGACAGGTGGCGGGGAAGCGTGCAGACCCCGAGCCGACATGCCGACCTGGGCGCGGTGCGCTCCGTGTACTACCGGCGACCCTCCGGGTTTTCCTTCCCCCACCTCGACCAGCAGGACGAGCGGTTCGCCGTGGCCCAGGCCCGCTACGGGCTCGGCGGCATCCTGACCTCTCTGCCTGGCTGCCTTTACGTCAACCACCCCAATCGCATCGGCGACGCCGAGTACAAGCCGGCCGGTCTAGCGGCAGCGGCGGCGGCTGGCTTTACGCTCTTGCCGACGTTGATCACCAACGTTCCCGACGACGCGCGGGCCTTCATCAAGGCGCACGGCCCGGTCATCTTCAAGCCGATCTCGGTTCCGCTCTACCTGGTCGACGGCAAGGCCCAGACCGTCCCCGTGACTGAGGTGACCGCCGACGAGATCGACGACTCCGTATCCGGCACCTTGCACCTCTTCCAGAAGCGGGTGGAGAAGGTTGCCGATATCCGGGTGACTGTGATCGGCGAGCAGATCTTCGCCGTGCGGATCGACTCCGGTCTCCTCGACTGGCGTACGGACTACGGCACTCACACATACACGCCGCTTGGCGCGCCACCCGCGGTGGAGCGGTCGATGCGTGCCTACCTGAAGCACTTCGGGCTCGTCTTCGGGGCGTTCGACTTCGCTCTGACCGACCGCGGCGAGTGGATCTTCATCGAGTGCAATCCTTCCGGGCAGTGGGCATGGATGGAGCCGCCGACCGGTCTGCCGATGACTGCCGCACTCGCCGATCTCCTGGAAGGAGGACTCCGTGGCTAGTGAAACGGACATCGAGACAGCCGCAGCCGATCTCCGGCGCCGGCTCGCCCGACAACTGGAGAAGGACGGCTGGCTGCGCTCGCCGCAGTGGCGGGTCGCCGTAGAGGCCGTGCCCCGCCACAGATTCATCCCGCGCTTCTACCGGGAGAGCCGCGCCCCGGGCGTCACCACCTGGGAGCCGGTCACACCAGAGACGGTCGGCAAGGAGGAGTGGCTCCGGCTCGTCTACACCGACGAGACATGGATGACTCAGTTCGACGGCCGGGACATCGACTGGGTCGACCCGAAGCCGATCAGCAACGCGGCCCCGACCTCGTCGTCGACGTTGCCGAGCCTCGTGGTCCGGATGCTCGAGGACCTGGATGTGCAGGACGGCATGAATGTGCTGGAGATCGGCACCGGAACCGGTTACTCGACAGCACTGATGTGCCACCGGCTCGGTAGCGAGGGCGTGACCTCGATCGAGACGGACGAGGGCGTGGCCCGACGAGCCGGCCACGCCCTCACCGGGTCCGGTCATACCCCCCACCTGCTGGTGGGGGACGGCCGCGCCGGCCACCCCGACGGAGCCCCGTACGACCGCCTGATCGCCACGTGCGGCTTCCGCAGCATCCCGCCCGCCTGGCTGGAACAGGTCCGGCCGGGCGGCGTCATCCTCACCACCCTTCGCGGCTGGATGCGCTCCCTCGGTCTGGTCAAGCTCATCGTCACGGGTGACAGCGCGAGCGGCTGGTTCAGCGAGGACGACCCAAGCTTCATGATCGCCCGCCAGCAGGACGCACCGGAGAACCTCGGCATGGTGCCGGGCCCCGACGACGGGACGGTACGGAAAGCCGCACGCGGGCCAGAGGTTCTCACCAGCTCCGGGCCAGCGTTCATGGCGCAGCTCGCGGCGCCGGACGCCCGTTTCTTCTCGATGGCGGTCGACGGCGGCCCGGTCAGCACGTTTCTGTTGGACAGCGTTACCGATTCCTTCGCCGTCCTCGCTCCCACAGAGAGCGGCTGGCAGGTCCGCCAGGGCGGCCCCCGCCGCCTATGGGACGCGATCGAGT
This sequence comes from Streptomyces sp. ISL-99, assembly GCF_018614005.1. Lineage (NCBI taxonomy): Bacteria > Bacillati > Actinomycetota > Actinomycetes > Kitasatosporales > Streptomycetaceae > Streptomyces > Streptomyces sp. ISL-99. The sequence goes on along the minus strand of NZ_JAGGPC010000039.1, from coordinate 67,797 downwards.
CGGCGGTGGCCACCTGGGAGGAGTACGGCTCACCGAACACTGCGGCGTTCGGCGTGACCGTCGCCCGTGACCAGCAGGCCGTCTGGCTCGGGAACCCGAACGGCCCGCACTGGCCGCTACCTTCCTGAGACAGCAGCCACCGACGCGAGGAACGCCAGGATGGACTGGCGGCCGGGCACAGAGGTGATCAACGCGGCCGCGCCTGCTGCTGCGGGCGCGGAGCGGCGGGGTGCCCCTCGACGTAGTGCGCGTTGGCTGCTTGGGCTCGGTCGGACCCCGGCTTCACTCTGCGGACGTACACGCACCTGCTGCCGTCCAGTGAGACCCGCACCCGTAAGGCGATCGACGACGCCTTCAGGGAAGCGGAGCCTCAGGACACCGGAGAAACCCAGGGCGCATCAGTGCCCCCGTCCAAGCCCATGTGCCCCCAATGTGCCCTGGCCGCCTGACGGCCCCTCTCGGCACATGACGAGGGCGGAGCCCGAAAGCCCCGCCCGTACCCCACGAAACCGCAGGTCAGGGCCAGACCAGGCAGTACGGCTGGTGGCCCGCCTCGTGCAGGCGGTGGCTGAAGTCCTGCCACTCGTGCAGCAGTTGGTAGACGTTGTACGCGTCGCGCGGTCCGCCGCGGTCCGGGACCGTCGACCAGATGAAGGCTGCCGCGCCCACCGACTCCTCGCCGACGCCGCGCAGTGGATCGACGACCGTCATGGGGAGCTTGACCACGGCGTAATCCGGGTGCAGCACGACCAGTTCGAGCGGCGGGACCTTATGTAGCGGTATGCCCTCGATGCCGGTCAGGACCATCGCGGCCACCGTCTCCGGCTTGATCTTCGTGAACATGCCGCCCATGCCGAGCTCGTCGCCGCCCAGCTCCTCCGGGCGCATCGAAATGGGCACACGGGCCGCGGTGGCTCCGTTCGGAGCGCCGAAGTACTTGTAGGTCACCCCCACCCGGCCACTCCTGTTTCCCGTGTCCGCGTCCGCGCTCGGGCTCGCCTCGCGCTTGTCCGCCCTCGCTCCGCGTTCCCGCTCACGCCGATGCCGGCCGCCCTGGGCCCGCTCGGGACCCAGGTCGTCGGTCCCCTCGCCCACTCCGCCACCGCGATGCATATCTCCACCCGACCACTCGCGGCCACGGCCGCGCAACCCGATCATCGTGTCAGTGACCTCCCCCACGGCCGTGCGGTGAAACACCAGTCCGCAAGACCGTCGGAGCCTCTGACACCATGGCTTGTGTGAGCTTCCCCTATGACGCCCCAGTTTCGCAGACGCTTTTCGACCGCGCGTCCCTCGTGACGCCCGGCGGCGTGAACTCTCCGGTCCGCGCATTCCGTGCCGTGGGCGGTACGCCCCGGTTCATGGTGTCCGGTTCCGGTCCGTACCTCACCGACGCCGACGGCCGTGAGTACGTCGACCTCGTGTGCTCGTGGGGGCCGATGATCCTCGGCCATTCCCACCCCGACGTCATCGCGGCCGTTCAGGAGGCCGTCGCGCGCGGCACCTCCTTCGGTACGCCCGGTGAGGGCGAGGTCGCGCTCGCCGAGGAGATCGTCGCGCGCGTCGCGCCGGTCGAGCAGGTGCGGCTTGTCTCCAGCGGCACCGAGGCGACCATGTCGGCCATCCGCCTCGCCCGCGGCTTCACCGGCCGCGCGAAGGTGGTGAAGTTCGCCGGCTGCTACCACGGCCACGTCGACGCGCTCCTCGCCGCCGCCGGATCGGGCCTGGCGACCTTCGCGCTGCCCGACACGCCCGGCGTGACGGGCGCGCAGGCCGGCGACACGATCGTCCTGCCGTACAACGACCTCGACGCCGTACGGGCGGCCTTCGCCGCGCACCCCGGCGAGATCGCCTGCGTCATCACCGAGGCGTCGCCCGGCAACATGGGCGTCGTCCCGCCGGGTGAGGGCTTCAACGCCGGGCTCAAGGCCCTGTGCCAGGCCGACGGCGCGCTCTACATCTCCGACGAGGTCATGACCGGCTTCCGTACGTCGAAGGCCGGCTGGTACGGCGTCGACGGCGTCGCCCCCGACCTCATGACCTTCGGCAAGGTCATGGGCGGCGGCTTCCCGGCCGCGGCCTTCGGCGGCCGTAAGGACGTCATGGCGCACCTCGCGCCGGCCGGCCCCGTCTACCAGGCCGGCACCCTCTCCGGGAACCCGGTCGCGACCGCCGCCGGACTCGCTCAGCTGCGGCTGCTCGACGACCCGGCGTACGCCAGGCTCGACGCCGTGTCGAGGGAGATCCAGGAGCTGGTCACCCTGGCGCTCACCAAGGAAGGCGTCGCGCACCGGCTCCAGACGGCCAGCAACATGTTCTCCGTGTTCTTCACGGCGGACGAGGTGCGCAACTACGACGACGCGCGGAAGCAGGAAGCTTTCCGCTTCAACGCCTTCTTCCACTCGATGCTCGCCGACGGCGTCTACCTGCCGCCGTCCGCCTTCGAGTCCTGGTTCGTCTCCACCGCCCACGACGCGCGGGCCGTCGAGCGCATCGCCGCCGCCCTGCCCGCCGCCGCCCGCGCGGCAGCGGAGGCCACGGCATGAGCGATACCACCGTCGTCCACGTGGTGCGGCACGGCGAAGTGCACAATCCGGACGGAGTGCTGTACGGGCGCCGCTCCGGGTACCACCTCTCCGAGCTCGGGCGGCAGATGGCCGACCGGGTCGCCGAGCACCTCGCCGGGCGCGACATCGCGTACGTCGTCTCCTCGCCGCTGGAGCGCGCCCAGGAGACCGCGACGCCGATCGCCAAGTCGCACGGGCTCGACCTGGCCACCGACGAGCGGCTGATCGAGGCGGCCAACGTCTTCGAGGGCAAGACCTTCGGCGTCGGCGACGGCGCGCTGCGCAGGCCCGCGAACTGGCGGCACCTGACGAATCCGTTCCAGCCGTCGTGGGGTGAGCCGTACATCGAGCAGGTCGTACGGATGATGGGCGCGCTCACCGCCGCACGCGACGCGGCGCGCGGGCACGAGGCGGTCGCCGTCAGCCACCAGCTGCCGATCTGGACGCTGCGCAGCTTCGTCGAGCGGCGGCGGCTGTGGCACGACCCGCGCAAGCGGCAGTGCACGCTCGCCTCGCTCACCTCCTTCACCTTCGAGGGCGACAAGATCGTGTCCGTCGGGTACAGCGAGCCGGCCCGCGATCTCGTACCGGCGCATCTGCTGGCCGGCGCCAAGCCCGTAAAGGGCAAAGCGAAGGCATTCGGCGCGTAATATCCGTCTCTTTCCGGTCACTCCCGGCAAAAATCGCCGGTTCGCCGGAACCCGCTTCCGCACCACCGCCTCTTACCCGTTGTCCGTTTGTATGACCGGCGGACGCCAACGGGGATGACAAGCGCGGATGGGGCAACGGTATGCGGGACATGAGTCGAAGGGGTCTGCTCGGACTGGGACTGGGAGCAGCGGCCGCGGTCGGCATAGCCGGCTGCGGCCCTTCCGGGTCGACGGGGCTGGGCTCCGGCAAGGGCTCCGGCAAGGGTGGTGGTGAAGGCGACGCCACACCGTCGCCCAGCAAGACCGGTGACGACATACGACTGATAGGCGACGGCTCGACGGCCGACACCGGCGAGCAGCCGAACCAGCCGGACAAGCCCGTCCCGCTCCAGCCCGGCGAGACGCCGCCGCAGTTCGTGATCTTCTCCTGGGACGGGGCGGGCGAGGTCGGCAACGGCCTGTTCCCGCGCTTCCTCAAGCTCGCCAAGGACCACGACGCGGCGATGACGTTCTTCCTCTCCGGGCTCTACCTCCTGCCCGAGTCGAAGAAGAGCCTCTACAAGCCGCCGAACAACCCCGTCGGCGCCTCCGACATCGGTTATCTGACCGACGGGCACATCAAGGACACGCTGAAGTACGTACGCCAGGCCTGGCTCGAAGGCCACGAAATAGGCACCCACTTCAACGGGCACTTCTGCGCGGGCTCGGGAACCGTCGGCAACTGGACACCCGCCCAGTGGGAGAACGAGACCGCCCAGGCCAAGTCGTTCGTCACCCAGTGGAAGACGAACACCGGCTGGACCGACCTCGACCCGCTGCCCTTCGACTACGAGAAGGAGCTCGTCGGCGGCCGCACCCCCTGCCTCCTCGGCCAGGACAACCTGCTCCCGACGGCGAAGAAGCTCGGCTGGCGCTACGACGCCAGCTCGCCCGGCGGCCGCCAGATGTGGCCCGTCAAGCGGGGCGGCCTGTGGGACCTGCCGCTCCAGGCGATGCCGTTCCCCGGCCATTCCTTCGAGGTGCTGTCGATGGACTACAACATCCTCGCCAACCAGTCGAAGAATTCCACCCAGGGCGTGCCGTCGCGCTACCCCGGCTGGAAGAAGCAGGCCACCGAGGCTTATCTCGCCGGTTTCAAGCGGGCGTACGAGAGCAATCGCGCGCCCTTCTACATAGGCAATCACTTCGAGCAGTGGAACGGCGGAATCTACATGGACGCCGTCGAGGAAGCGCTCAAGGGGATGGCGGGCAAGAAGGACGTACGCCTGGTCTCCTTCCGGCAGTTCTGCGACTGGCTCGACGTACAGGACCCGAAGGTGCTCGCCAAGCTGCGTTCGCTGGAAGTCGGGCAGTCTCCGGCCGGTGGCTGGAAGTCATTCCTTAAGAGCTCTTGACAAGGGGCTTTACGGGCACCATGGGGGGCGCGGAAGATCCCTGGAACGCTCATGCGAAACTTTTCACATGAGCCTTAGCCGCGCCCCCCGCCGCCGCTCGAACCGCACCCGCCGCGCCATGTCGGCGGGCGCCGTCGTGATCGCCGGCGCACTCGCGCTCTCGGCGTGCGGAGGCGACGGAGCTCAGTCGTCGGGCTCCAGCGGCGCCAAGTTCGTGACCGGCAGGAGCGGTATCTCCACCGTCGCCAAGGGCGAACGCCAGGACGCCCCGAAGCTGGACGGCAAGACGCTCGAAGGCAAGAAGCTCGACGTCGACGACTTCAAGGGCAAGGTCGTCGTCATGAACGTCTGGGGTTCGTGGTGCACGCCCTGCCGGGCCGAGGCACCGCATTTCGCGAAGGTCGCCAAGGAGACCGAGGACAAGGGAGTGGCGTTCGTCGGGATCAACACCCGTGACGACTCCACCGGCCCCGCGCTCAAGTTCGAAGAGGAGTGGGGTGTCGACTATCCCAGCCTCCACGACCCGATCGGCAAGCTGCTTCTCCGCTTTCCGAAGGGCAGTCTGAATCCGCAGCTCATTCCGTCGACGATTGTGATCGACCGTGAAGGCAAGCTCGCGGCGCGCTCGCTCGGCGCCGTCAACGCGGAGAAGCTGCATCAGATGATCGACCCGCTGATCGCGGAGAAGTGATCAAGTGAGCGTTCTCGCCGCCGCGATCACCGACCCGAACTCGACGGTTCTGGGCGGTGCCCTGATTCTGGCCCTGCCGATCGCCGTCGCCGCCGGTCTCGTCTCGTTCTTCTCACCCTGCGTACTGCCGCTTGTACCGGGATATCTGTCGTACGTCACCGGGATCAGCGGCACCGACCTCGCGGAGGCCAAGCGCGGCCGCATGGTCGTGGGCGCCTCGCTCTTCGTGCTCGGCTTCACTGCCGTCTTCGTCTCGACCGGGACGCTTTTCGGCTACTTCGGCTCGACGTTGCAGGAGTACCAGGAGACGCTCTCCGTGGTGCTCGGCGGGCTGATGATCCTCATGGGTGTCCTGTTCATGGGACTGATGCCCTGGATCACCCAGCGCGAATTCCGCTTCCACAAGCGGCCGTCGGCCGGCCTCGCGGGAGCGCCCGTACTGGGCGCCCTCTTCGGCATCGGCTGGGCGCCCTGCACCGGCCCGACACTCACCGCGGTCCAGTCCCTCGCGTTGAGCGAGGCGAGCGCGGGGCGCGGGGCCATACTGACCGTCGCGTACTGCCTCGGCCTCGGCGTGCCGTTCGTGATCGCCGCGGTGGCGTTCCGGCGGGCGCTCGGTGCGTTCGCCTGGGTCAAGAAGCACTACGCCTGGGTGATGCGCATCGGCGGAGTGATGATGATCGTGACCGGCCTGCTGCTCGTCACAGGGGTCTGGAACGGCATCGTTCAGGACATGCAGGGCTGGGCCCAAGGCTTCACGGTGGGGATCTGAGTTCCATGAGCAAGACCGAGACGACGGACGAGGCGACCACCGCCGCCGACGAGCAGGAGCTCGGCGAAGCCGGCGCCCAGCTCTCCACCGCCCCCCAGGAGCGGGCGGTCCCCGGCTCCTTCGGCGGCGTGATGCAGCCGGGCGCGGCCGGGCGGATCGCCTGGGCCTGGCGTGAGACCACCGGCTGGGCGCGCTGGTTCTGGCGGCAGCTGACGTCGATGCGGGTCGCGCTGATCCTGCTGTTCCTGCTGTCGCTCGGCGCCATCCCTGGCTCTCTCATCCCGCAGACCGGTGTCGACGAGACCAAGGTCGACGACTTCCGGCGGGCACACGAGACACTCGCGCCGATCTACGACGACCTCGGGCTCTTCAACGTCTACAGCTCGGTGTGGTTCTCCGCGATCTACATCCTGCTGTTCATCTCCCTCATCGGCTGCATCGTGCCCCGCACCTGGCAGTTCGTCGGCCAGCTCCGCAGCCGCCCGCCCGGCGCCCCCGGCCGCCTGACGCGACTCCCGGCGTACACGACCTGGCGTACCGAGACGGACCCCGAGCAGGTGCGCGAGGCCGCGCTGGCGATGCTGAAGCAGCGCCGCTTCCGGTCCCACTCCCCCAAGCTCTCGGCTTCGCTCGAGCAGGGAGGGACCCCCTTCGGGGACGCGGTCGCGGCCGAGAAGGGCTACCTGCGCGAGGCCGGCAACCTGATCTTCCACATCGCGCTCATCGTGATGCTGGTGTCCTTCGCCACCGGGCAGCTCTTCAAGTCCGAGGGCGGCAAGCTGATCGTCGAGGGCGGCGGTTTCGCGAACACCCTCACGCAGTACGACGACTTCAAGTCCGGGTCGCTCTTCGACCGCGACCACGACCTGGCGCCGTTCAGCTTCAAGCTGGACAAGTTCGTCGGTACATACGAGCGCAGCGGCCCCCAGCGCGGCACGCCCCGCACGTACGAGGCCCATGTGACGTACGCCGAGGGAGCGGACGGTGCGGAGAAGAAGACCAAGATCGAGGTGAACCGGCCGCTGGAGGTCGACGGCTCCAAGGTCTACCTCATCGGGCACGGGTACGCCCCCGTCGTCACCGTCAGGGACGGCAAGGGCCGGAAGGTCTTCTCCGAGCCGGTGCCGCTGCTGCCCATGGACTCCAACGTCACCTCGTCCGGCGCGATCAAGGTCATGGACGGCTACCGCGACAAGGACGGCAAGAAGGACCAGCTCGGCTTCCAGGCGTTCTTCGTGCCGACGTTCGCGGGCGCGGGCAAGGGCACGATGCTCTCGCAGTACCCGGGCCTCGACTTCCCCGTCCTCGCGCTCAACGCCTTCCACGGCAGCCTCGGCGTCAACGCGGGCCTGCCGCAGAACGTGTACCAGCTCGACAAGCGCAAGATGAAGGCGTTCAAGGACGCGCAGGGCGCCGACCTCAAGCAGCGGCTGCTCCCCGGCGAGACCATGAAGCTGCCGGGCGGCGCGGGCTCCATCACGTTCGAGAAGGGCGTGAAGGAGTGGGCGACCTTCCAGATCTCGCAGCAGCCCGGCAACATGCCCGCACTCGTGGGCGCCATCGCCGCGATCGCGGGACTCGCCGGATCGCTGTTCATCCAGCGCCGCCGGGTCTGGGTCCGGGCCGTACGGGGCAAGGACGGCGTCACCGTCGTCGAGATGGCCGGACTCGGCCGCAGTGAGTCCTCGAAGCTCCCCGAGGAACTGGCCGACCTGGCCGCAACGCTCAATTCGCAGGCGCCGACGGCACCTGATCCCGCTGAACCCGTCGAAGGAGTCCGCGCGTGAATCTCGCGGCCGCAACCAACGAGAACCTCGCCAACATCAGCAATGTGCTGATCTATTCGTCGATGGCCGTCTACACGCTGGCCTTCTTCGCCCACATCGCCGAGTGGGTCTTCGGCAGCCGCAGCAAGGTCGGCCGCACGGCCGCCGCGCTGACCGCCGAAGGCGGCGCGACCGCGAAGACCGCCCCCGCGGTGACGGTACGCTCCGGCGGCTCCACGGCGGTCCTCGACAAGCCCAAGATCATCACCCGCTCGGCTGCGGGCACCCGCGACGTCCCGGACGGCCCCGGCGCGGCGGGCGGCACCGAGAAGGGCGACCTCTACGGGCGTATCGCCATCTCGCTCACCACCCTCGCCTTCCTCGTCGAGGCGGGTGGCGTGGTGGCCCGCGCCCTGTCGGTGCAGCGCGCGCCGTGGGGCAACATGTACGAGTTCTCGATCACCTTCTCCACCGTGGTCGTCGGCGTGTACCTCGCGTTCCTGGCCGCCAAGAAGAACGTCCGCTGGGCCGGCCTGCCACTGGTCACCACGGTGCTGCTGGACCTGGGCATCGCCACGACGTGGCTCTACACCGACAGCGACCAGCTCGTCCCGGCCCTCGACTCGTACTGGCTGTGGATCCACGTCTCCACCGCGATCTTCTGTGGTGCGGTGTTCTACCTCGGCGCGGTCGGCACGGTCCTCTACCTCTTCCGTGACGGGTACGAGGCGAACCTCGCCCGCGGCGGCAAGCCGGGCGCCTTCGCCTCGTCCGTCCTGGAGCGCCTCCCGTCGGCCGCCTCGCTCGACAAGTTCGCGTACCGCGTGAACGCCGCCGTCTTCCCGCTGTGGACGTTCACGATCATCGCGGGCGCGATCTGGGCGGGCGACGCGTGGGGCCGCTACTGGGGCTGGGACCCCAAGGAGGTCTGGTCCTTCATCACCTGGGTCGCGTACGCCTGCTACCTGCACGCACGCGCGACGGCGGGCTGGAAGGGCCGCAAGGCCGCCTACCTGGCGCTCTTCGCGTTCGGCTGCTGGCTGTGGAACTACTACGGCGTGAACATCTTCCTCTCCGGCAAGCACTCGTACGCCGGAGTCTGACCCGGACCATCCCGCCATGGGTCCCGCCCCCCCAGCGGGTGCGCGAGCCCGCCCGCGGGGTGAGGCTGGACCCATGGCGGATGTGATCGGTCCCGGCACCTGCGAGCACCGCGAACACACGGACGTGCTGCGGTTCACGCTCAACCTGGCGCACCCCCTGCACGAGGTCTGGCCCGCCGTCGCCACCCCCGCCGGCCTGCGCGGATGGCTCGTGGACGCCGAACCCCTGGAGCCGCGCCTGGGCGGCGCGGTCACCCTGCGGTGGCTCAGCACCGACGAGAGCGGCGCGCGCACGGTCGCCGAGGGCACCGTCACCGCCTGGGACGTGGAGCACGTCGCGGAGTACACCGTCGCCGTGCACGGGCGCATCCGCTTCCACCTGGCGCCGGCCGGGGCGACGAACGGCACGGTGCTGCGCTTCACCAACGAGGTGGCGATGCCCGGCGACGCCGAGCGGCTGAGCCGCCTGGCGGGCTGGCACCAGCACCTGGAGTACCTCGTCGAGTTCCTCGACGGCCGCCGGCAGGACTGGTCGGCGTGGACCCTGGACCGCTACCGCGAGCTGTACGCCGCCTACGAGGCGCCCGGCGGCAGACAGTCCTGAGCCGGCGGGTCCCCGTCGGGCCAGGCGATCTCCACGAACCGCTGGGTGCCGTCCGGGGCGAGCTCCACGATCGGCACCGCCTTGTTGTACGGGTTCCCGTGGTTGTCCAAGCAGATCCAGCCGCTCGCGCCCTCGACCTTCTGATCTCCCTTCACGTGCGGCCACCACGTGCCGACATCACGGATCTCCGGCAGCTTCTCGCCCTTCACCGTGGCGTCCCGGATGCCGTGCACTGCCGTGGCCATGGCGTCGTACGCGATGATCGCCTGTCCGTCCGTCAGCGAGTCCGGGCCGATGGGCCCGATGGGCCCGATGTCCGGGTCCGTCACGGCCCGGTCGAGCCGCTCCACGAAGGTCTCGTACGCCGCGGGGGACCCGCCGGTCTTGGGAGTGCCGGGCCCTTTCCAGGCGTCGGGGTGGGCGAGCGAGGCGTATTGGACGGTGACCTTGTTGGCCAGGGCCTTCTTGTCGAGCTTCTTGTCCGCGCCGAGGTAGGACCCCTCGTCGCCGGTCAGCACGGTGAACTTCCGTTCCTGGCAGCCGCGCTGGCCCAGGGCGTTCACGAACTGCCGCAGCTGAGTGTGGCGCCCGGCGAAGAAGACCGTGTCGGCGCGGGTGGTGCAGAGCGTCAGCGTGATCTGGCGGAAGGTGTTGGCGGTGGTGCCCTCGTCATTGGGGTCGGGCGGTGAGGTGAACAGCTCTGGCGCGTACGGAGCATCGGTCAGCAGTTTGCCGAAGGCCCGCTTGAGAGTGGCGGTGTAGTGGTCGCCGGGGCGGGTGTCCTGGACCAGGACGGCGTTCGCGGCGTCGACCTCGGCGAACCGTGCGATGGCGTCGGCCTCGTCGCTGTTGGTGGGCGAGACACGGGCGAGACCGGGGTACGGGTTGTCGTCCTCGCCGGGCCCGTTGGCGATGTCGTCGGCGGTGATCGTGGTCCCGATCACCGGGATCTTCGAGCCGGTCAGCTCCGTCACGGCGTCCTTGGTCTCGGCGCTGCTGGTGGCCACGCCGGAGACGGCCCGCAGGTTGTCGGGGCCGTCCACCATCCCCTTCAGCTGCCTCACCGTCGTCTGCCAATGCGCGTTTCCGTTACCCGTATTGGCCAGGACGAGCCGGATTTTCGGCAGCCGCCCATTGTCGTCGGTATTGGCCGAGTGCTGCTTGAGGAACGCGCCCTGCACCTCGTGGAGGACCTTGGTACGCAGTCCACGGTCCTTGGAGGTGAGAGGGAGCATCACGGCCACGGTCGCGTATTCCCCGGCCTTCAGCTTCTTGTTCTCCCTGGCGATGGCGTCAGCGACTTGCCCCAGCGCCGGAACTTCGAAGTCGTAGCCGCCGGCGGAGACGCCCACACACTCCGCGCCCTCCTCCGGCCGGGCGACTCCTGTGGCGCAGGTCAGGTCGGGGTTGGCGATGCGGTAGCCGCCGTACGAGAGACCGGCGACCACCGCGAGCACCAGGAGCACCGTGAGCCCCTTGCGTAAAGGGGTGAACCAGAAGACCCTTCTCAGCCAGTCCGTCATGAGCCGTCCCCTCTCGTACTGGTCGTGCTGGTCGTGCCGGCGGCCGGGACGCGCCACTCGCGTACGGCCTGCGGCCAGGAGCGGGAGGCCTGCCAGAGAACTTCGTTGCCGGAACTGTGCAGCTCCGAGAGGAGCCCCAGCTCGTACCCCATCTTCTCGGTCACCTCGTCGTCCGGAAGGGCCAGCGGATCGGTCAGCTGCCACACCGCGAACAGCAGTCGGCGGATGCGCAGATGGAGCGTGGTGTCCGAGCCGGGCGGCGGCGCCGACGCGTCGGCCCGGCCGAGGGCCATGGGCCGCCGTACATCCGGATCGTCGAAATGCGGCGCGGAGGCGATGAAGCGCAGCTCGTCCAGCCAGACGCGGGCGTCGGCGAGCGCGAAGGTCTCCCGCAGATACGTCACCGCGCCCTCGGTGGCCCCCAGCGCCAGCTCGTGGTGCAGCCGCCGCGGAACGTCCCGGTCCCGGTAGTAGTCGCGCAGCGTCTCATGGACGGCCCGCCACCGGCCGAAGTCACGGTCGCCGTACCGCAGCCGGTGCAGCAGCAGCGTGCGCAGAAAGGGGTCGCCGACGAAGTGCCCGGGGGCCGGCGGCCAGTGCTCGTCGGCGAGCAGCGTGCGCACATCGCGTACGGCGGCCAGTCCCGTACGCCCCTCCTCGCCCGGCAGCCGCGACGCGGCCAGCGCCTCCGCCGACGGCACGTCGTGCGCGGGCGCCAGTACGGTGAGCCAGTCGAGCCGGGACGGGGGCACCAGCCGCGCGAGCAGCTCGGCGGCCACCTCCTGCCCTTCCCGGTCCTCGCGGAGGGTGACGGTCGCGGCGAGCAGCGAAGCCGGGGTGAACCGCTCCGGATGCGGGTCCTGCCCGGCGGCCCGGGCCAGCAGGTCCACGCCCACGGGGCGCCCGCCGGTGAGCCGGTGCACGGCACGGGCCAGCTTCGGATGGGTCAGCTGGCGTGGGTCGGTCAGGTCGAAGAACTGCCGTACGTGCTCGGGTTCGAGCGGGGTCAGCTCGACGGCCACGGCTCCCGAAGCGATCTCGCGTCCGCGCCGCCAGCCCAGTTCGTGCCGGACCTCCGGCAGGGTCCGGCGTACGGCGTGACGCAGAGCGGGGTGGTCGTGGCCGCGCAGGGCCGCGACGAGCACCACGTGGTCGCGCTTGCCGTCGGCCCGGTCCCGGAGTACGGGCTCGACGAGCCGGCGGCCGAGCGGCGCCTGGGCGTTGTCGATGAGGACCACGGGCCGCCCCACGCGGCGTAACCGCCCCATTCCCTGGTAGGCGGCGTCCAGATCGGCCCGCAGGGCACCGACGAGGTGACGTTCGGCGCGGCCCCGGTGCTCGCTGCCGCGCCGGAAGTGCAGCGCCAGCAGCGTCAGGCCGCGCTTGGCCTTGCCGCCGGCGCCCGGGTAGTTGCCGTACCAGTCGGCGGAGGCGCGCTGGCCCCGGTTGAACAGATCGTCGAGCAGGGACTCGACGGTCGTCTCCACGACCACATCGAGCCCCGGACCCACCCCGGAAGCCATGGCCGCGAGCTTCGCCACGACCTTCGTCAGCCAGGTGCGGATCTGGTTGCGCCAGCGCGAACCGGGCTCGACGAGGAGCCCGAGCCGGAGCCCTTCGGCGACGATGTTCTCGTCGTCGTGCGGCTGCCACCCGAGGCTCGCGACGGCGAGCAGCCCGGCGGCCAGCCGTGGGAACTCGACGGCCCCCGCACCGTGCACGGGCGGCGCGAGCTGCTCGCCGAGCTCGGCGAGGGCCTCGGTGACCGGGGACCAGGACAGCGAGTGCTCGGCCGGGCGCTCGGTGAACTCGGCTCGCTCGCAGTCGATCAGAGCGATGGGGGTGCGCTGGCGGTACGCGCTGTGCAGCCGCTTGAGCAGCGCGGTCTTGCCCATACCGCGCCCGCCGGTGAGGACCACGGCGGGCAGATCGTCGCGGTGCTCGAAGGGGACCTTCTGGAACCCGCGAGGAGGCAGACCGATGAGCCGTGGCGCGAGACCGTCGAGGACTGCCTCGCGGCCGAACAGCTCTCTGTCCACAGTGCCCCCCCGCACCAGCAACATGTGTCGCTACGTTAACTCCAACCTACGTAAAGTGAGTTGGTGCGTGCACGGGTTTTCGACTGATGCACCGGTAAATCGCGACGCGGGGGTGGGGTGGGCGTCTTTTGCGGGGGCGTTGGGGGCGGTGCCGCGCCGGGGCGTCTCCTCGGGCGTCGAACGTTCGGGTAGGTGGTGGTTCGTTCGCGGGGGTTGCGTTCAACGCCCTGCGGGGAGCGCCCCGGCACGTCCCCTCACCGGTGGCGTGGCAGGTGAGGCGGGGCCGGGGGCCACCGTCCGGTCGGCCCCGCCGCTGCGTCAGGGCTTGGGGGGCGTCGGGTCCTCGGGGCCGTCGTTCTCGTTCTCGTCCTTGAGGGACTTGAGGAAGTCGGGGTTGTCGTCAGGGGCGACCCATTGCTGCTTGCGGCCGCGGCGCCATTCGGAGGGCGTGCCGTTCCCGGCTCCCTTGCGGACCTTGCCGACCGCCAGCCAGGCGACCGGGCCGATCAGTACCTCGCCGAAGAGCAGCACGATGATCACCCAGACCACCTTGGGGAGGTGGCGGACCTCTTCCTCGGGGGTGTTCAGGCAGTCGATGAAGGCGTAGATCCACAGCGCCAGAACCAGGAGGAACGGCAGATACCTGAGCATGAGGGCAAGCTCCCAGAACGCGGGCCGCGGGGCGCCGAAGGCGGCCCCGGTGACGGGCCAAGCGTAGTGCGTACCGGATACTGGACCGCATGGCTTACGACGATCTTCGCTCCCTGCTCCGGGCGCTGGAGCGCGAGGGCGACCTCAAGCGCATCAAGGCCGAAGTCGACCCGTACCTGGAGGTCGGGGAGATCGTCGACCGGGTGAACAAGGCGGGCGGCCCGGCGCTTCTCTTCGAGAACGTCAAGGGCTCCGCCATGCCCCTGGCGATGAACGTCTTCGGTACGGACCGCCGGCTGCTCAAGGCGCTCGGACTGAAGTCGTACGACGACATCCGGGACAAGATCGGCGGGCTGCTGAAGCCGGAACTGCCGCAGGGTTTCGTCGGTGTGCGGGAGGCTTTCGGCAAGCTCGGGGCGATGGCCCACGTGCCGCCGAAGAAGGTCAAGTCCGACGCGGCGCCGGTGCAGGAGGTCGTCATCACGGGTGATGACGTGGATCTCGACCGGTTGCCCGCGCTGTTCACCTGGCCGGAGGACGGCGGGTCCTTCTTCAATCTGGGGCTTACGCACACCAAGGACCCGGAGACGGGCATCCGGAACCTGGGGCTGTACCGGCTCCAGCGCCACGACAAGCGCACCATCGGCATGCACTGGCAGATCCACAAGGACAGCCGCAACCACTACCAGGTGGCGGCCCGGCGGGGTGAGCGCCTGCCTGTCGCCATTGCTTTCGGGGCGCCGCCTGCCGTGACGTACGCCTCGACTGCGCCGCTGCCGGGTGACATCGACGAGTACCTCTTCGCGGGCTTCGTTTCGGGCAAGCGGATCGAGATGGTCGATTGCAAGACCGTTCCGCTCCAGGTCCCGGCGCACGCCGAGGTCGTACTGGAGGGGTGGCTGGAGCCCGGGAAGATGCTGCCGGAAGGGCCCTTCGGTGATCACACCGGGTTCTACACGCCGCAGGAGGACTTCCCGGCGCTGACGATCGACACGGTGAGCATGCGGCGGCGTCCGCTGCTCCAGTCGATCGTGGTGGGGCGGCCGCCCACGGAGGACGGGCCGCTGGGGCGGGCCACGGAGAGCTTCTTCCTGCCGCTGCTCAAGATCATCGTGCCGGACATCGTGGACTACCACCTGCCTGAGGCGGGCGGTTTCCACAACTGCGTCATCGTGTCGATCGACAAGAAGTACCCGAAGCACGCGCAGAAGGTCATGCACGCCATCTGGGGCGCGCACATGCTGTCGCTGGAGAAGCTGATCATCGTGGTCGACAAGGACTGCGACGTGCACAACTACCACGAGGTGGCCTGGCGGGCGCTGGGGAATGTGGACTACTCCCGTGACCTGACGGTCGTCGAGGGTCCGGTGGACCACCTGGACCATGCGTCGTACCAGCAGTTCTGGGGCGGCAAGGCGGGCATCGACGCGACGAAGAAGCTGCCCGAGGAGGGCTACACCCGCGATGGCGGCTGGCCGAACATGGTCGAGTCCGACCCGGCGACGGCCGAACGGGTGACAAAGCGCTGGAAGGAGTACGGGCTGTGAGCAGCGCAGCGGCCGCGGTTCCGCAGGTCGGGAGGACCAAGGCGTTCCTTCGGCTCGTGATGATCGAGCACTCCGTCTTCGCGCTGCCCTTCGCCTACATCGCCGCGCTCACCGCGATGTTCCAGCTCGACCGGAACATTCACTGGGGCAAGCTTCTGCTCGTCACCGTGGCGATGGTGGGTTTGCGGACCTTCGCGATGGCGTGCAACCGGATCATCGACCGCGAGCTGGACGCCCGTAACCCCCGCACCGCCAACCGCGAGCTCGTCACCGGCGCGGTCTCGGTCAGGTCGGCGTGGACCGGTGCGCTCATCGCCGTGGTCGTTTTTCTCGGCGCGGCCGCCGCGCTCAATCCGCTGTGCCTGGCGCTGGCGCCGATCGCCGTCGTCCCGATGGTGGTCTATCCGTACGGCAAGCGCTTCACGAACTTCCCGCATGCCATTCTCGGCCTCGCCCAGGCCATGGGGCCTGTCGGCGCCTGGCTCGCGATCACGGGGGAGTGGTCCTGGGACGCGGTGATCCTGGGTCTCGCGGTCGGCATCTGGATCGGCGGCTTCGACCTCATCTTCGGCAGCCAGGATGTCCAGGCGGACCGCGCGCACGGAGTGAAGTCCGTGCCGGCCCGCTTCGGTGTCCCGGCCGCGCTGTACGGCGCGCGGGTGTGTCATGTGGTGACGACCGTGCTGCTGGTCTGGTACGCGCTGGCCACCGGCGCCGGGGTCTTCTTCTGGACCGGTTTGGTGGTGGTGACCGTGGCCTTCCTCTACGAGCACACGATCGTGAAGCCGCACGACCTGTCCCGCCTCAACCGGGCGTTCTTCTCGACGAACGGCTTCATCGGGATCGCGCTGTTCGTGTGCGCGCTGCTGGACCTGCTGGTACGCGGTCTCACGGTGTGAGGCGGCGCCCGGCGGGTGCGGGTATGAGCGGCGACCGCCGCCGGAAGAGGTACGCGGCGAGCACGCCGCCGATCAGCCCGAAGAGATGGCCCTGCCAGCTGACGGCGGTGTTCGTCGGGAGCACGCCCCACAGCAGCGAGCCGTAGACCGCGGCCACCAGCAGACCGATCACGACGTCGACGGCGTTGCGGTCGACGAAGCCGCGGACCAGCAGGTAGCCGAGAAGGCCGAAGACGACGACCGACGCGCCCGCCGTGTTGGAGTGGTCGGGGGCGGTGAGCCACACCCCGAGCCCGCCCACGAGCATGATCGTGAGGACGACGGCGGCGAAGCGGCGTATCCCGCTCAGGGCGGCCAGGAAGCCGAGGATCAGGAGGGGGATCGTGTTCGACGCCACGTGGTCGAAGCCGTGGTGCAGGAACGACATCGGCAGTACGTCACGCAGCTCGCCGAAGTCCCGCGGGCTCAGCCCGTACGTGTCCAGCGCGCCGGTCGCGGCGTCCAGCGCCTCCAGGACCCACAGCAGCGCGACCCAGCCGAGCATGAGCACGATGGCGGTCCTGGCCGGATGGCTCCCGCTCCGGCTCCGGTCGACTGCGGTCGGTGGCATGGCGTCCCCCTGCGGTACGTACGACCTGTGTGGCGGCCTGTCAGTGGAACGTCCGGGCACCTGACTCGGTTCCGCCCCGGCGCGCCCGGATAAGGTCGGGCACGTGGAGTCAGGACTTGCACGCAGTCAGCAGCCGCAGTCGCCGCGCCGCCCCTGGGTCGTCGGCGTCTCCGGCGCGTCCGGTACGCCGTACGCCGCCGCCGTGCTGCGCGGGCTGCTGGACGCGGGCGAGAGCGTGGACCTGGTGGTGAGCCGGGCCGCGCGGCTGACGCTGCTGGACGAGACGGGGATCGCGTTCCGGGACGCGCACTGGCAGGAAGACCTGCGGACGTGGCTGGCGCGCGGCGCGGACGGGAAGCCCGACACGTTCACGGCCGATGTCGGCGACGTGCGGTACTGGGCGGCGGGGGACCTCGCCGCCGGGCCCTCGTCGGGCTCGTACCCGGCCAAGGGCATGCTGATCGTCCCGGCGTCGACGGCGGGTGTGGCGGGCGTGGCGCTGGGGCTGTCGAAGGATCTGCTGCAACGGGCGGCGAGCGTGACGCTCAAGGAGCGGCGCCGGCTCGTGGTGGCGGTGCGCGAGACGCCGCTGAGCGGCCAGACCCTCAAGCACATGGTGGCGCTGGACGAGGCGGGCGCCGTGGTGCTCCCGGCCTCCCCGGCGTTCTACGCGGGAGCGACGCACATCCAGGATCTGGTGGACTTCGTCGCGGGGCGGGTGCTGGACGCGGCGGGGGTGCCGCACAGTCTGTACCGCCGCTGGGAGGGAGAGCTCGGTGGCTCCCGGAAGGACCAGTGAGGGACCAGTACGTCGCCTTCTTTGATCTTCTGAAAGATTTGCGGGGCGTTGAGCCCTGCGCGCCTTAGATTACCTATATAACACGCGGTATTGCTGAATAATGGAAGGCTTCAGGCATATGGACGCCGTGGACAGGCAGCTCATCCAGGCCCTCAGGGAGAACGGCAGGGCCTCGTACGCCGAACTCGGCCGGCTCGTCGGCCTCTCGGGCCCCAGCGTCACCGATCGCATCAACCGTCTTGAGGCGGCGGGTGTGATCACCGGCTACCGCGCCACGGTCGACGCCAAGTCGCTCGGTCTCGGCGTCACCGCGCTGATTGGCATCTCGCTGTCCGACGCCGCCGACCACGAGGACGTGGCGCGCCGCCTGAAGGACCTCGCGGAGATCGAGGACTGCTGGTTCATCGCCGGCGACGACTCGTACATGCTCAAGATCCGGGCGGGGGACGTCGACGGCCTGGAGAAGACGATCCGGCGGCTGTCCGGGACGCGGGGCGTCTCGCGGACGCGGACGACGATCGTGCTCTCCACGAAGTGGGAGAACCGGGTCGGGGAACTGCCCGAACAGTAGGGGGGCCTGGGGGTCGCCCCCAGAAATGAGGGGTGGCGTACCTTGGGTGGAGCCTGTTTTACGTAGACATATGGGAGGCGGCCGTACATGGACGCGGGGCTGAAGCGCGAGCTGGAGCAGAAGGTCCGGGCCGGTGAGCGGCTGACCCGCGAGGACGGCATCGCCCTCTACGAGTCCGACGACCTGGCCTGGCTGGGTGGCCTCGCCCATGAGGTGCGTACGCGCAAGAACGGCGACGTCGTCCACTTCAACGTCAACCGTCACCTCAACATGACGAACGTGTGCACCGCGTCGTGCGCGTACTGCTCGTTCCAGCGCAAGCCGGGCGAGAAGGACGCGTACACGATGCGCATCGAGGAAGCCGTCAAGCTCGCCAAGGCGATGGAGAACGAGAACCTCACCGAGCTGCACATCGTCAACGGCCTCCACCCCAGCCTCCCGTGGCGCTACTACCCGCGCTCTCTGAGCGAGTTGAAGAAGGCGCTGCCGAACGTCTCGCTGAAGGCGTTCACGGCTACCGAGATCCACCACTTCGAGACCGTGTCGGGCATGTCGGCCTCCGAGATCCTCGACGAGCTCATCGAGGCGGGTCTTGAGTCCCTGACCGGTGGTGGCGCCGAGATCTTCGACTGGGAGGTCCGCCAGCACATCGTCGACCACAGGACTCATTGGGAGGACTGGTCGCGGATCCACCGGCTCGCGCACGAGAAGGGCCTCAAGACCCCTTCGACCATGCTGTACGGGCACATCGAGGAGCCGCGCCACCGCGTGGACCACGTGCTGCGGCTGCGCGAGCTCCAGGACGAGACCGGCGGATTCCAGGTCTTCATCCCGCTGCGCTACCAGCACGACTTCGAGGACATGAAGGACGGCAAGATCCGCAACCGTCTTCAGGCCCGTACGACGATGGCGAGCGGCGTCGACGTGCTGAAGACGTTCGCGGTCTCGCGGCTGCTCTTCGACAACGTGCCGCACGTCAAGGTCTTCTGGGTCATGCACGGCGTGCAGACCTCGCAGCTCGCGCTCCAGCACGGCGCGGACGACATGGACGGCTCGGTCGTCGAGTACAAGATCACGCACGACGCGGACAACTACGGCACGCCGAACAAGCTCGGCCGCGAGGACCTGCTGGAGCTGATCCGGGACGCGGGATTCCGCCCGGTGGAGCGCAACACCCGGTACGAGATCATCCGCGAGTACCCGGGGCCGGAGGCGGACCGCCGCGAGTCGCCGCAGGCGATGCGGGTCTGACGCCGTACGGGTGGCTTATGGGCGTTTGCTGACGGTTCGTGGTGTGGCCGGCGGCGCCGGGGGGTACCCGGGCCGCATGGCAAGCCCAAGCGAGTCGCCCGAGGACGCGTACACGGCCGAACCCTTCCTCCCCTCCGGCCGGGCCGGACTCCCCGGGCTCCGCGAGGCCGCGGCCGGATGCCGCGGCTGCCCGTTGCACCGCGACGCCACGCAGACCGTCTTCGGCGCGGGCAACGCGCACGCCCGGGTCCTGCTGCTCGGTGAGCAGCCCGGCGACCAGGAGGACCGGCAGGGCCGGCCGTTCGTCGGCCCCGCCGGCAAGGTACTGACGCGGGCCCTGGACGAAGCCGGCATCGACCCGGACGACACGTACGTCACCAACGCCGTCAAGCACTTCAAGTTCGAGATCGTCGCCGAACGCGGCAAGCGCCGCATCCACAAGGCGCCCAACCTGCGCGAGATGACCGCGTGCAAGCCCTGGCTCGACGCCGAACTGCGGGTCGTCGACCCCGAGATCATCGTCGTACTGGGCGCGACCGCCGGGAAGGCGCTGCTCGGCCCCTCCTTCCGGGTGACCAAGCAGCGCGGGATGCTGCTCCCCTTCGAAGGGCGCGGCGAGAGCGTGGTCGCCACCATCCACCCCTCCGCGGTGCTGCGCGCCGACGACCGCGAGGCGGCCTACGAGGGCCTGGTGTCCGATCTGCGGATGGCGGCGCAGGCGCTCGGCTGATCCGTTTATCGTCGAACGCATGCCGCTGACCTTCGAACTCGATCCGCGGATCGGCCCCGCCTTGCGCGACGGCGTCCTCGACCTGTGGGCGGACGTCTCCAACGCGGGCGGCGCCGTCGGTTTCGTACCACCGGTGACCTCCGACGACATCAGGCCCGAGTGGGCCAAGCACCTCGCCGCCATGGACGACGGCCGCACGCGGCTGCTCGTCGGGTACGACGAGGCGGGCGCCGTCGCCGCGACGGCCTTCATCGCGAACAACACGCACCGCCTCATGCGGCACTGGGTGTGGCTCTACACGGTCATGGTTCACCCCGCCCACCAGGGCAAGGGATACGGGCAGGACCTCATGGCCGCGACAGAGGCGGCGGTACGCGGCTTCGAGGGCATCGAAGCGATACGGCTGACCTGCCGCGGCGGCACCGGCGTCGACCGCTTCTACGCCTCCTGCGGCTACAAGGAGGTCGGGCGCGTGCCCGGCGCGATCCGGGTCGCGCCGGGGGACGACCGCGACGACATCGTCATGCTGCTGGAACTGCACTGAGGGTGGGGGCCCGGGCGGCTCGCCGAGGGCCTGTGCTTGACTGGTAGAGACCCTTTAGGTTGCCGTTGAGAAGAAGGTCCCCCGTGAGCACCAAGCACGCAACGATCCGCTACACCGCCATGCGCCTGGGCGTCTTCGTCGGCTGCTTCTTCGTCATCTGGGGCCTGGTCCACTTCGGCGTGCTCCCGGCCGGCCTCGGCGACTCCAACCTGCTGTGGGTCCTGCTGCTCGCCATCGTCGTCTCCGCGCCGCTCAGCTTCGTGCTGCTGCGCAAGCAGCGCGACGCGATGTCCGAGCGGATCGTCGAGCGCGTGGACAGCGCGAAGGCCAGGCTGGAGTCCAACCGCAGCCAGGAGGACGGCCTGACCCCGTAGGGGCGGCGTAAGGTACGTCACACTCAGCAGCCTCACCGACACCCCGGTCCCGGACACCCGTCCGGGGCTGGGGTGTTGGCGTATTCCGGGCGGGCGCCGAGGCGTACGGACCCAAAGAAGAGCTTTGATGTTCTCAAAGTGCAAGTGTTAACGTTCTCGGCATGACGACAGCAGCCGCGCACTCCCCTGACCCGAGCGTCCCGCTCGTGCTGGTGGCGCGCCTGCATGTCGATCTCTGCCGCTGCATGTCCGCGGCCTGTCGCCGCCACATCTGACATCAGAAGCGACATCACGCAGCGGCGACCGCCCACAGCTCCAGCACGCCACGCCACGTGCAGCTCACGGCCGCCGCACCCCCCGTCCCGTATGCCCATACGTAATCAACGGAGTGTGTCCGTGTCCGCGAACTCCGCGACCGCGCCCGAGAAGCAGAAGACCCGCTTCCGGATATCCGACAAGTTCCCCTTCTGGGCCCAAATCATCACCGGTCTGGTCCTCGGTGTCCTTCTCGGCTGGCTCGCCCGCAGCCAGGACGTCAGCTGGCTCAAGGCGACGCTGGAGCAGGTCGGCGGCATCTTCGTCCAGCTGCTGAAGCTGGCCGTCGCGCCGCTCGTCTTCTTCGCGATCCTGGTGTCGATCACCAACCTCCGCAAGGTCAACAACGCCGCCCGGCTGGCATCGCGCACGCTGCTCTGGTTCATGATCACGTCACTGATCGCGGTCGCCATCGGCCTCGCGATCGGCCTGCTCACCAACCCGGGCGCCGGTACGGGCCTGACGCCGAAGGACGGCAAGAAGCCCGAGGGCTCCGGCTCCTGGATCGACTTCCTGACCGGCATCGTGCCGACCGACGTCATCACGCCGTTCACCGAACTGAACGTGCTCCAGATCGTCTTCATGGCCGCCGTCGCCGGTATCGCGGCGCTCCAGCTCGGCGAAAAGGCCGAGCCGATCCTCAAGCTCAGCAACTCGGTCCTGGAGCTGCTCCAGAAGGCCCTGTGGTGGGTCATCCGCCTCGCGCCCATCGGTACGGTCGGCCTCATCGGCTTCGCCATCGCCGACTACGGCTGGGAGCTGATCAGCAAGTACGCGACCTTCACCGCGGACGTCTACATCGGCTGCGCCATCGTGCTGTTCGGCGTCTACCCGCTGCTGCTCGCGACGGTCGCCAAGGTCAACCCGGTCCAGTTCTTCAAGGGCGCCTGGCCGGCCATCCAGCTCGCCTTCGTCTCCCGCTCCTCGGTCGGCACCATGCCGGTCACCCAGCGGGTCACCGAGCGCCTCGGCGTGCCGAAGGAGTACGCGTCGTTCGCCGTGCCGTTCGGCGCGACGACCAAGATGGACGGCTGCGCCGCGATCTACCCGGCGCTCGCGGCGATCTTCATCGCGCAGATCTTCGACGTACAGCTCGGCATCCAGGACTACCTGCTGATCGCCTTCGTCTCGGTCATCGGCTCGGCGGCCACCGCCGGTCTGACGGGCGCGACGGTCATGCTGACGCTGACCCTCTCGACACTGGGTCTGCCGCTGGAGGGCGTGGGCCTGCTGATGGCGATCGACCCGATCCTGGACATGATGCGGACCGCCACGAACGTCGCGGGCCAGGCTCTGGTGCCGGTCGTCGTCGCCGCCCGCGAGAAGATCCTCGACCACGACGCGTACAACTCCGCCTCGTCCTCGCCGGTCGACGAGTACGACGACGTGCGCGACGGTGTGCGTGACGCCGAGGAGAAGGTCGCAGTGCCGGTCACCGCGTGACCAGCCGGCGCTGTTACCCGCTGACCCGCTGACCCGCTGAATCGCTGAAGTGCCCCTGGACGCCTTGCGTTCAGGGGCACTTGGGATTTGGGGCGAGGGGGCGCCGTACGCTTACCGGTGAGTAGGTCGCGGTATGCGGTGAGGTGGGAGCCGCGGGGCGGGAGGACCGGGATGTGGATGGTGCTGTGAAGGGCAAGCGGATGCCGCGTGCCGTGCGCGAGCGGCAGATGATGGACGCGGCCGTGCAGACCTTCGGACAGCGGGGTTACCGCGCCGCGTCGATGGACGAGATCGCCGAGCTGGCCGGGGTGTCGAAGCCGCTCGTCTATCTGTACCTGAACTCCAAGGAAGAGCTGTTCACGGCCTGCATCCGGCGCGAGGCGAGCGCGCTTGTCGAAGCGGTACGGGCAGGGGTGGAGCCCGGGGTACCGGCCGATCGTCAGTTGTGGGACGGGCTGCGGGCCTTCTTCACGCACGCCGCGGAGAACCCGGACGGCTGGGCGGTGCTGCACAACCAGGCCCGTACACACGGGGAGCCGTTCGCCACCGAGGTCGCCGCGATGCGTACGGAGATCATCGGCTTCGTGACGTACCTGATCGGGGCGGCGGCGCGCGAGGCGGACTGCGACGCGGAACTGGCCGAGCGCGAAGTGGCCGGGCTGGCCCATGCGCTGGTGGGGGCCGCCGAGTCGCTCGCGGGGTGGGGGAACGGGACGCCGGGCGTCTCGGCGAAGGAGACGGCCGCGACACTGATGAACTTCGCCTGGGCGGGCCTGGAGAACCTCATGAACGGGCAGCGGTGGGCGCCTTCGCCCGGCGACGCCGGGTGACCACCTCCCCGGTGGCCCGCACACAGGCAGGAGCCCCGTCCGCGAGGAACGGGGCTCCTTGGTACTGCGTATTCCGACCGCGATCAGTCGGCCCGGGCAACTAGACCGGGGTGACGTTCTCCGCCTGCGGGCCCTTGGGGCCCTGCGTGACGTCGAAGTTCACCTGCTGGTTCTCCTCAAGCGAGCGGAAACCAGACGCGTTGATCGCGGAGTAGTGGACGAAGACATCCGGGCCGCCGCCGTCCTGGGCGATGAAGCCGAAGCCCTTTTCAGCGTTGAACCACTTGACGGTTCCGGTAGCCATAAGCCCTCCTATGGGCCAAAGGGTTGCCCTGCTCCAGAACCTGCAAAGAAGCCTGAAAACTACAAAAGCCTGCGGGTCACATGCTCCGCAGGCTCTGTACTGCAAGGGAAACCAAACTGCAACTTGCGGCGAGCGTAGCACGCACTTTGAGGAGAGTGGAAGAGGGAAAGATCACGTCACCCGGAAGTTTGACGGCGTCCCTCCGCAAGCCTTCCGGAGGTCACCGACTCGCCCCGGCCGCCCCGGCGTCGGCCCCGGTCACGGACGGGTCTAGCCTCGCGATGTGGACAATTCAACTGCTGTCGACCACCGTCGCAGCCGGCCACGTGTCGGCCACATCCAGTTCCTGAACTGCCTGCCCCTTTACTGGGGGCTGGCCCGTACCGGAGCGCTGCTCGATTTCGAGCTGTCGAAGGACACCCCTGAGCGGCTGAGCGAGCAACTTGTGCGCGGTGATCTCGACATCGCGCCCGTCACCCTCGTCGAGTTCCTGCGCAACGCCGACGATCTCGTCGCCTTCCCCGATCTCGCGGTCGGCTGCGACGGGCCCGTCATGTCCTGCGTGATCGTGTCCCAGGTGCCACTGGAGCAGCTCGACAGGGCGCGGGTCGCGCTCGGTTCGACGTCGCGTACGTCGGTGCGCCTGGCGCAGCTGCTGCTCGCCGAGCAGTACGGCGTACGGCCCGACTACTACACGTGTCCGCCCGACCTCGGGGTGATGATGCAGGAGGCGGACGCGGCCGTACTGATCGGCGACGCGGCGCTGCGGGCCGCGCTGCACGACGCGCCGCGGCTCGGTCTTGAGGTCCACGACCTGGGGCAGATGTGGAAGGAGTGGACGGGGCTGCCGTTCGTCTTCGCGGTGTGGGCGACGCGCAAGGACTACCTCGCGCGTCAGCCGGGCGTCGTGAAGAAGGCGCACGAGGCGTTCCTGACCTCCCGCGATCTGTCCCTGGAAGAGGTCGGCAAGGTTGCCGAGCAGGCCGCGCGCTGGGAGGTCTTCGACGCGGTGCTGCTGGAGCGCTACTTTACGACGCTGGACTTCCGCTTCGGCCCCGAGCAACTGGCGGGCGTACGGGAATTCGCCCGCAGGACCGGCCCGACCACCGGGTTTCCGGCCGATGTCACCGTCGAACTGCTCGGCTGAGCGGGGCGCCCCCAGGGCCTGTCCGGCGGATCAGGGGCGGAAAGGCCGCGGCGTCTGGTGCGGTGCATCGCAAGGCGCCGGAGCGTCCTAATAGCGGAGCTATTCGGGCGTTTCGGCAACGCGGCGAGGTGCCGTGCCAGGCGTCGCGGCCCCGGCCCTGATCTGCCGGACACGCCCTAGGCTGCTGGCGACAGCAAGCCGCGGGCGGAGCCGACAGTGGGCGGTACGGGGGAGGACGAGGCCATGCAGCCGCTCGACGCGGGGGACCCGCAGACCGTCGGCGAGTACCGGATCCTCGGCAGGCTCGGGGCGGGTGGCATGGGCCGCGTCTATCTCGGGCGCAGCGCGGGCGGACGTACGGTCGCGGTCAAGGTCGCGCACCCGCACTACGCGCTCGACGACGAGTTCCGGGCCCGCTTCCGTCGCGAGGTGGCGGCGGCCCGCCGGGTGGGCGGCGACTGGACGGCGCCCGTGCTGGACGCGGACCCGGACGCCACCGTGCCGTGGGTGGCCACCGGGTACGTCGCCGGGCCGACGCTGACCGAGGCCGTCGCCGACGCCGGGCCGCTGCCCGCGTACGCGGTACGGGCGCTGGGCGCTGGGCTCGCGGAGGCGCTGACGGCGGTGCACGGGCTCGGTCTCGTACACCGGGACGTCAAGCCGTCGAACGTCATGCTGACCCTCGACGGGCCCCGGCTGATCGACTTCGGCATCGCGCGCGCCACCGACGGCACCGCGTCGCTCACCTCCACCGGCGTGTCCATCGGCTCGCCCGGCTACATGTCGCCCGAGCAGATCCTCAGCAAGGACGTGACGGGCGCGGCCGACGTCTTCTCCCTGGGTGCGGTGCTGGCGTACGCCGCGCTGGGCGAGGCGCCGTTCCCCGGCGACTCCTCGGCGGCGCTGCTCTACAAGGTGGTGCACGAGGAGCCGCGGCTGGACGGGCTGGACGCGCTGGACGGCGAGTTGCGTGAGGTGGTCGCCGCGTGCCTCGCGAAGGAGGCGGCGGACCGGCCGTCCCCCGGAGATGTGGCGCGGCGGCTCGCGCCGGGTGGAGCCGCGCGGCTGGTGGCGGCGGGGTGGCTGCCGGGTCCGCTGGTCGAGCGGGCCGGCCGGGCGGCGGTGCGGCTGCTCGACCTGGAACCGGCTTCGGCGCCGCCGGGGTTGTCGGGGCCGGTGCCGTTCAGCAGCCCGGCGGTGGGCGCGTTCGGGCCGCCGCCGGCGTCCTTCGGCAGCGGGGCCGCCGGGCCCGGGCCTGCGCCTGTGCCCGTCGTACCGGAGCCGCTCGGGGACGCGGCCGCGACGGCCAGCGATCCGGCGGGCCGCCTCTCGCTCTCGCTGACCACCGAGAACACCCCCGGCGACCGGGGGCGTGGCCGCCGCAGGAGCTGCACGGTGGTCCTCGCCGTCGCGGGCGCGCTGGCGGTCGCGACGGTGGGCGGCTCCGTCTACCTGAGCGGACTGGGCGGTGACAACACGGACGCCGGTAAGGAAAGCGGCGGCCACGACGCAGCCCCCGCCACGCCGCCGGGTGTGCCCAAGGCCTTCACCGGCACGTGGGAGGGAAGCGTCACGGCGGGCGGCGTGGCCAGCCAGTACTCCGTCAAGATCAGCGCAGGGGTACCGGGCGACGCCGTGGCCCGTACGACGAACACCTTCGGCCCGCTCCGGTGCAACGGCCTGGGCGAACTGGACTCCGCCACGGCGAACAGGATCCGCATCACCGACCGCGCCGACCCCGCCCGCCCCTCCACCCCGGGCTGCGCGCGCGGCACCGTTCAGGTCACGTACACGCTGGAGAAGGACGGCACCCTGACCGTCAGGGCCGAGGGCGCGGGCACCGGGAACCCGGCCGGCTCACTGCGCCGGCTGGACCGCTGAGGCGAAGTCGTACGCGGGCGAAGTGGGAGCGGGGCGTACCGGATGGCGTACTAGACATTGACGAGGTGCACGCCGCTTCCGCAGAGCTTGCGCATGTCGTCGGTGTCCGAGGTCAGCAGGGCCACCGGGCCGGGCTGGCGGAGGGCCACTTCGGCGACCATGGCATCGATGGCGTACTTGTGGCCGTGCAGGTTGGCGTTTCTGAGGAGCTTGGCGGCCGCTCTGGATGCCTGCTCGGTGAGGGGTTCGACCTTGATGCCGGAGAGCAGCCAGTTCAGGCGCGCCATGTCCGCCCTCGCATGAGTGACCTCGATGATGGTGGCCGCGCTGATCGCCATATCTGCGCCGAGTTCCTGGAGCCGCAAGATCCGGGCGGAGATCTTGCGGTCGCGGGAGACCCATCCCGACAGACCCTCGCTGTCGAGGACGAGGGTGGAGAAGTACTTGGTCATGCCGCTTTGGCCTCAGTGTCGTTCGGCTTGGACGTGCCGAAGATCTCGGCCTCGGCCTGCGCCAGCTCCTCTTCAGTGAATGCGCCGTACTCCTCCTGGTAACGCGCCAATTCCTGTGCCACGAACTCCCGCCGGAGCTGCCGGGCGACTGCCTCCGCGACGTACCCCGAGACGTTGTCGGTGATCTGCTTGAGCGCTTCGACCTGCTTGGCAGGGAGCGTGATGGTGACGCGCGCTGTGTCGGCCATATCGCGAGCGTACTGCGATGCACGCCTCGGTCGCCATCTTTGCGTCAACCGGGCGCCCGCCGCTCACTCCGAGGGCTGGCGTAGGCTGGGCCGGTCCGTCCACACCCTGCCGAAAGGGACACTCCGGTGACTGAGAAGGCCGACCTCACAGCCGTCCTCGACCGCGCCGCTGAGGGTGGGCGGATCACCCCGGAAGAGGCGCTGGAGCTCTACCGCCACGCGCCGCTGCACGCCCTCGGCCAGGCCGCCGACGCCGTGCGCCGCCGCCGCTACGCCGGTACGGAGCACATCGCGACGTACATCATCGAGCGGAACATCAACTACACGAACTCGTGCGTCACCGCGTGCAAGTTCTGCGCCTTCTACGCCGCGCCCAAGAGCGACAAGGTGTGGACCCGCGACCTCGACGACATCCTGCGCCGCTGCGCGGAGACCGTCGAGCTCGGCGGTACGCAGATCATGTTCCAGGGCGGACACCACCCGGACTACGGCGTCGAGTACTACGAGGAGCACTTCGCCGCGATCAAGGCGGCGTACCCGCAGCTCGTCATCCACTCACTCGGTGCCTCCGAGGTCGAGCACATGGCGCGGATCTCGGGCGTGAGCGCCGAGGACGCGATCCGGCGGATTCACGCCGCCGGGCTCGACTCCTTCGCGGGCGCCGGCGCCGAGCTGCTGCCCGAGCGGCCGCGCAAGGCCATCGCGCCGCTCAAGGAGTCCGGCGAGCGCTGGCTGGAGATCATGGAGCTGGCGCACCGGCTGGGTGTCGAGTCGACGTCGACGATGCTCATGGGTACGGGTGAGACCAACGCCGAGCGCATCGAGCACCTGCGGATGATCCGCGACGTACAGGACCGGACGGGTGGCTTCCGCGCCTTCATCCCGTACACCTACCAGCCGCAGAACAACGCGCTGAAGGGCCGTACGCAGGCCACGCTCTTCGAGTACCTGCGCCTGATCGCCGTCGCGCGCCTCTTCCTCGACAACGTCGCGCACATCCAGGGCTCCTGGCTGACGGTCGGCAAGGAGGTCGGCCAGCTGTCGCTGCACTACGGCGCGGACGACCTGGGGTCGATCATGCTGGAGGAGAACGTCGTCTCGTCAGCCGGGGCCAAGCACCGCTCGAACCGGATGGAGATCATCGATCTCATCCGCAAGTCGGGACGCGTGCCCGCGCAGCGCACCACGACGTACGAGCACATCCTCGTCCACGACGACCCGGCGAACGACCCGGTCGACGACCACGCCGTCTCCCACCTGTCGTCGACGGCCATCGAGGGCGGCACCGCGCACCCCGAGCTGAAGATCCTCAGCACCAACTAGCCGCAACCAGCACCAACTAGGAGCGCCGTGCTGACGATTCACCGGGTGCTCGGCGTCCGTCTCGTCGCGGATCATCCGGACGAGGAGCGGACGGACACCGGGCACGCGGTCGTCGTGGACGGCCGGCGTTTCGCCGCCATCGGGCCGTACGAAGAGCTGTACGCCGCGTACGGCGACCGGGCCCGCGTCCGCGAGTGGGCCGGGCTGCTGACGCCCGGCCGGTACGAGCCGGACGCCGCCGCGCTCCTCGACGCCGCCTACTGGCCCGACCCCCGCGAGGCCGACGCCCTCGGCACCGAGCCCCTGACCGGCGCCGCCCTCGACGCGCTCGACATGACCGCCGCCCGGTGGTCTGCCAGTGCCCGGCGCGGCGTGCAGCGGCTGCTGGCGCGCGGCACGACCGTGCTCGCCGGGCCCTTCACCCGGCCCGAGGTGCGCACGGCCGTCGAGCGGTCCGGCATCCGGTGGTACGAGGGGACCCCGGGCGCCCCGGTCACCGCGCGGCCACGGGTGCTCACCCCCTCCGGCGTCGCGGACTTCGCCGTATTCGAGGGAGAGAAGGGCGACGGTCCGTGCCTGGTCACCGCGCTGGACGGACGGCTGGTGTACCGCGGGCGGGTATGAACGCGGAGCCGGTGTGATCACGGGGCGCGTCGAGGGTGGATTCCGCTGATCCGGGCTTCGGGACGTACTGCTTGAATACGGAGCATGACCCGCGCATCCCTGAACAAGCAGCCGCACGAAGTCGCGTCGATGTTCGACGACGTGGCGGCGAACTACGACCTCACCAACGACGTCCTCTCGCTCGGGCAGGACCGGGTGTGGCGCAAGGAGGTCGCGAAGGCCGTGAACGCGCGCCCCGCGCAGAAGGTCCTCGACCTCGCGGCGGGTACGGCCACCTCCTCCCTCCCCTTCGCCGCCACCGGTGCGTACGTCGTCCCCTGCGACTTCTCGCTCGGCATGCTGCGCGAGGGCAAGAAGCGCCACCCGCACCTGCCGCTGACCGCCGGTGACGCGACGAAGCTGCCGTTCCGCGACGACGTGTTCGACGCGGTGACGATCTCGTTCGGTCTGCGCAACGTGCAGGACACGGACGCGGCGCTGCGCGAGCTGTACCGGGTCACCAAGCCCGGCGGGCGGGTCGTGATCTGCGAGTTCTCGCACCCGACGTGGGCCCCGTTCCGCACCGTCTACACCGAGTACCTGATGCGCGCGCTGCCGCCGGTAGCAAAGGCCGTCTCCAGCAACCCCGACGCGTACGTCTACCTCGCCGAGTCCATCCGCGCGTGGCCCGACCAGGCGGCACTGGCGTCCCGGCTCCAGCGGGCGGGCTGGTCGAAGGTGGCCTGGCGCAACCTGACGGGTGGCGTCGTAGCACTGCACCGCGGCACGAAGCCGCAGTAGAGAGCCACCCGTGGACTACCAGTCGGTCCTGGAGCGCATCGCGCGGGACGTGGCGCCGCAGGTCGGCAGCGGCAGGCCCGCCGAGTACATCCCGGCGCTCGCCGCCGTCGACCCGCGCCACTTCGGCATGGCCATCGCGGATGTGGACGGCAAGGTGTACGGAGTCGGGGACTGGCAGCGCCCCTTCTCCACCCAGTCGATCACCAAGGTCTTCACGCTCGCGCTGGTCCTGGCGACGGGCGGCGACTCCCTGTGGGAGCAGGTCGGCCGCGAGCCGTCCGGCAACCCCTTCAACTCCCTGGTCCAGTTGGAGTACGAGAACGGCATCCCGCGCAATCCGTTCATCAACGCCGGCGCGCTCGTCGTCACCGACCGCCTCCAGACCCTCACCGGCGACGCGAGCAGCGAACTCCTCGACTTCCTCCGCCAGGAATCCGGCAACCCCGACCTGGCCTTCGACCCGGAGGTCGCGGAATCGGAATCCGCGCACGGCGACCGCAACGCCGCCCTGGCCCACTTCATGGCGTCGTACGGCAACATCACCAACCCCGTCCCCACACTCCTCGACCACTACTTCTGGCAGTGCGCGATCGAGATGAGCTGCGCGGACCTCGCCCTGGCGGCCCGCTTCCTCGCCCGCCACGGACTGCGCGCGGACGACTCCCGGCTGCTGACGCGCAGCGAGGCGAAGCAGATCAACGCGGTGATGCTGACGTGCGGTACGTACGACGCGGCCGGCGAATTCGCCCACCGGGTCGGGCTGCCGGGCAAGAGCGGCGTGGGCGGCGGAATCGTGGCGGTCGTACCGGGGCGGTGCACGCTGTGCGTGTGGAGCCCGGGCCTGGACGAGCGCGGCAACTCGGTGACGGGCGTGGCGGCCCTGGACCGCTTCACGACCCTGACGGGCCTCTCGGTCTTCTAGCTTTGCCGGTCTTCCAGCCCCCTCCCGGCACGGGGTGCGAGACGCTGGGGTGATGTTCGAAGAATTCGAATCCAAGCTGGTTCAGGTGCAGGACGCGAGCATCTTCGTGCGTTACGGCGGAGAGGGCCCGCCGGTGCTGTTGCTGCACGGCCACCCCAGGACCTCCGCGACCTGGCACCGCGTCGCCCCTCAGCTGGTCGAGCGAGGCTTCACGGTCGTCTGCCCCGACCTGCGGGGATACGGCCGCTCTCGTGGCCCGGTACCCACAGCCGATCACACCGCCCATTCCAAACGCGCGGTCGCCCGGGACATGCTGGCCGTGATGCGCTCCCTCGGCCATGACCGATTCCTGCTCGCCGGGCACGACCGAGGGGGAGCCGTGGCGCTGCGCCTCGTCCTCGATCACCCCGACGCGGTGTCCCGGGTGGCGCTGATCGACTGCCTGCCCATCAGCGAGCACCTGTCCCGTATCACCGCGAAGTTCGCGACGCGATGGTGGCACTGGTTCTTCTTCGCCCAGCCGGACATTCCCGAGCGTGTCATCAACGCCGACCCGGACAGCTGGTACCGCGGCGATCCGCAGAGCATGGGGCAGGAGAACTACGACGAATGGCGCGAGGCCACGAGAAACCCCGACGTGGTGCGCGCGATGCTGGAGGACTACCGAGCCGGTCTGACCGTCGACAAGCGCCACGAAGAAGCCAACCGGAGGGCCGGCGAGCGGATCAACTGCCCCGCACTCATCCTGTGGTCGCTCCAGGACGACCTCGAAGAGCTCTACGGTGACCCGCTGAAGATCTGGCAGCACTGGGCAACCGACGTCCGCGGCCACGGAATCGACTCCGGACATCACGTGGCCGAACAGGCCCCGGACGTGCTCGCCGCGTCCCTGGGCGATTTCTTCGGCAGCTGACCAGGAAGGGTTTCCCGGCGGGCGGCGGCGTCGGCCGCACCCCGGCCGACGCCGCAACCCCCGCTTCCCGGAAGCCGGTTGACGCGCCCCGCCCGCCGGGCAAGATGGGTCCATGCCGCCGCACTGCCCGCACTGCGGGACCGAGGTCTCCGACGACGCCCGCTACTGCCTGAGGTGCGGGCGCGAACGACCGCAGCCGCAGTACGTCCCACCCGTACCCCTGGAGGCGATGGAGACGGCGACGGCCACCCCGGTCAACCCGCCGCCTCCCGTGCACCTCGCGCCTGTGCCCGCGCCCGGACCCCCGCCTTCGCCTGCGCGTAAGAACCCCGCTCGCGTCTGGGCGGCCACACTCACCGCCGCCTTCCTCATCGGCGGCGGTGCGACCGCCGGTGTGCTGCTGCTCAGCGACGACGGCACCGCCCCGGCCCAGTCGCAGAACGACAAGCCCGTAGTGACCACGAGCGACCACCCGACCGAGTCGACGTCATCGGCACCATCCGCGCCCGCGCCCACGATCCCGCCCCAGGAGAGCCCGAAAGCTCCCGAAGCCCCACAAAGCCCACAAATCCCGGAAGGCCTACAAGCCCCCGACGCCCCCGCCGGCTTCCGCACGGTGACCGACCCCGCCGGCTTCTCCCTCGCCGTACCCGAGCTCTGGTCCCGTACGAAAGCGGTCTCCGGCCAGATCACCTACTCCGGCTCCACCGGCATGGAGCACCTGCTCATCGGCGTCGTCCCCAACCCCCCGTACGCCTCCTCGTACGACAACTTCCTCAGCATTGAGAACAAGGCCAGGGTCAACCAGAAGGACTTCCGGCGCCTGCGCCTGGAACGGAACACCTTCCAGGGCCGCCCGGGCGCGATCTGGGAGTACACGTTCACGGACAAGCAGACGGGCGAGACCCTCCACGCCATCGACCAGGGCTACATCGCGCCGAACGGCACCGACTACTCGATCTACACCAAGGGCCGGGACCGGGACTGGCAGTACTCCCGCAAGACCTTCGACACCGCGCTGTCCACCTGGACCCTCCACTGACCACCCTTCCGAGGACCGCTCCGCACCCCCCAATAGACTGCCCCTGACCTGTGCCCCCAAGGCACGCGATGTCGAGTCTTACGGGAGATCCCGCCGTGACCGAGCCCCTCTCCGAGCACACCGCAGATGTGATCGTCGTCGGGGCCGGACCCGCCGGCTCCACCACCGCGTACTACCTGGCGAAGGCCGGACTCGACGTCCTGCTCCTCGAAAAGACCGCGTTCCCGCGCGAGAAGGTGTGCGGCGACGGCCTGACGCCCCGCGCCACCAAGCAGCTGGTCTCGATGGGCATCGACATC
This sequence comes from Streptomyces sp. ISL-99, assembly GCF_018614005.1. Taxonomy (NCBI): domain Bacteria; kingdom Bacillati; phylum Actinomycetota; class Actinomycetes; order Kitasatosporales; family Streptomycetaceae; genus Streptomyces; species Streptomyces sp. ISL-99. Next base: position 34,189 of record NZ_JAGGPC010000039.1, on the reverse strand, counting down.
TCCGAAGAGGCGGGCTGGCTCCGCAACAAGGGCCTGCGCATCATCGGCGGCGGCGTACGCCTCCAGCTGGACTGGCCGGAGTTGGCCTCGTACCCCGACTACGGACTCGTCCGCAAGCGCGACGACTTCGACGAGCAGCTCGCCCGCCAGGCCCAGAAGGCCGGTGCCCGCCTGCACGAGCGCTGCAACGTCGGCGAGCCGATCGTCGACCCCCGTACGGGCCGGATCACCGGTGTCAACGCCAAGCTGGGCGAGGAGAAGACCCCGGTCACCTTCCACGCCCCGCTGGTCGTCGCGGCCGACGGCAACTCCACCCGCCTCTCCCTCGCCATGGGCCTGCACCGCCGCGAGGACCGCCCGATGGGCGTAGCGGTACGCACGTACTTCACCTCCCCGCGCCACGACGACGACTACCTGGAGTCCTGGCTGGAGCTGTGGGACCGCAGGGGCCCGCAGGACCGCCTGCTCCCCGGTTACGGCTGGATCTTCGGCATGGGCGACGGCACGTCGAACGTCGGCCTCGGCATCCTGAACTCCTCCAAGGCGTTCAAGGAACTGGACTGGCGCGAGGTCCTCAAAGCCTGGTGCGCGTCGATGCCGGAGGACTGGGGCTACACCCCGGACAACATGACGATGCCGATTCGCGGCGCCGCGCTCCCGATGGCCTTCAACCGCCAGCCGCATTACACCAAGGGCCTGCTGCTGGTCGGCGACGCGGGCGGCATGGTGAACCCGTTCAACGGCGAGGGCATCGCGTACGCCATGGAGTCGGGCCAGATCGCCGCCGACGTGATCGTGCAGGCACACGCCCGCGCGACCCCCGCCCAGCGGGAACTGGCACTGCACGCCTACCCGAAGATCCTCAAGGAGACGTACGGCGGCTACTACACGATGGGCCGCGCCTTCGTGAAGCTCATCGGCAACCCGAAGGTCATGAAGCTCGCCACCCAGCGCGGCCTGACGCACCCGGTGCTGATGAAGTTCACACTGAAGATGCTGGCCAACCTGACCGACCCGACGGGCGGCGACGCGATGGACCGCATCATCAACGGCCTGGCGAAGGTCGCACCGAATTCCTGACCCATCGTTTGTGATGCAGGTCACTACCAAATTTGGTACGTTCATTTTTGGGCCCATCATGCCTGGGCCGATCGCAGGCGGATGGATGGCATAAATGGACGACTTCATCGGCCGCGAGCGCGAGCTTGCCGCCCTCGACCGGATGATCAAGCGCACCGAGGCCGGCGGCCGGGCAGGACGGCCCGGCCGGGCCGTCCTGATGCGTGGCCGCCGAAGGGTGGGGAAGTCCCGGCTGGTGGAGGAGTTCATCGAGCGCTCGGGGCTGCCGAGCATGTTCTTCACCGCCTCCGCCCAGTCCACTGCCGAAACGGACCTGAGGCTGTTCATCGAGGCGGCCGCCGCATCGGATCTCCCCGGCGCCGAGGCGATGCGCGGGCAGTCGCCCAGGGACTGGGACGCCGCCCTGCACCTTCTCGCCGGTGCCCTGCCGACCGACCGGCCGAGCGTGGTGGTGCTCGATGAGATGCCATACCTGATCAAGAACGATCCGGGCTTCGAGGGCACCCTGCAGAAGCTCTTCGACCGCGAGCTGTCACGGCGACCGGTCCTGTTGCTCTGCGTGGGCTCTGACCTGGCGATGATGGAGCGGCTCAACGACTACGACCGCCCCTTCCACCAGCGGGGTACGGAGATGGTGGTCCCGCCGCTCAGCCCGGCAGATGTGGCGGACATACTGCGACTGCCGCCCGCCGAGGCCTTCGACGCCTATCTTGTGTCCGGCGGGTTGCCGCTCGTACTGGAGGAGTGGCCGCGAGCCGCCGGAGTCTTCGACTACCTGGCCGAAGTCGTGGCCGATCCCACGTCCGCGCTCATCGTCAGCGGGGAGCGATCGCTGGCCGCCGAATTCCCGGCCGACGCCCAGGCACGCCTGGTGCTGGGAGCCATCGGTTCCGGCGAGCGGACCCACTCACTCATCGGGCGGGCGGCGGGCGGCCTCCCCGCGACCAGCCTCAACCGGTCGCTCCAACTGCTCGGCGCAAAACGGGTCGTGGAGGCGGTCACCCCCCTGTCCACGCGCCCGTCGAAGGAGACCCGGTATTACGTCGCCGATCCGCATCTGCGGTTCTGGCTCGCCTTCATCGGGCCGTACCTCTCGGAGATCGAGCGGGGCAGAGGGGACCTGACGCTGGCGCGGATCCGGAAGTCGTGGACTTCCTGGCGCGGTCGCGCCATCGAGCCCGTCGTCCGCGAGGGGCTCTACCGCATGCGGGAGGGCGGGGTGCCCGACGATTCAGGTGCTGTCGGGGGGTACTGGACGCGCACCAATGACCCGGAAATCGACATTGTCGCGGCCGACCGGGGCCCGATCGCCAAGCGGATCACGGCAGTCGGCTCCGTCAAGTGGCTGGAAAACCGGCCGTTCGACGCCCACGACCTGGCGAAACTGATCGCCCACCGCTCGCAGCTGCCGGGCGCGGACGACGCGACACCGCTGCTCGCGGTATCGCGCAGCGGCGCCACGGTGGACGGCGTACAGGTGGTCGGCCCCGAGGAGTTGCTGACCGCCTGGCGGTGACGGCTCAGGCGCGGGGCCGCAGCCGGTCGCCCTTCACCGCGGCCACGCAGGACGGGGGTGGAGCTGCCGCAGGGGCGAGGCTTGAGCTTCGGGGGGCGAGGTTCGAGCGGCTTTTGCTAGGAATGGGGGGTGGGGATCCTTCCCACCCACCCCGCGTGCGGCGCGCCAACTGTTCGGCGTGCCAGTGGAGATGACTTTTCGTGGCCGGGTCGCCACGCAGTGCTCCTGCCGTGTAGCGTGCGCCACAACGAAACGACCCCCATGCGGTGTTAGCAGCACCACACAGGGGTCTGACCAACAAGATCGTGGAGCCGATCTCATGGCTGTTCAGCAGCTTAGTCCCGCCCTGCACGCGCCCGCCCACCCGATGGCCAAGCCCGGCTTCGGGAAACGGTCCGCGCCCGACCAGGAGCCCCGCCGCGCCCGCGACTTCGCACATCTGCCCAAGCGTGAAGCAGCCGTCGCCGGTTACATCGACCGGCTGCCCGACGGCGCCGACATCTCCATCAAAGCGCTGGCCAGGGAGCTGGAAGGCTTCGGGCAGTGTGCCATCGGCACCGTACTGCGCAGGCTCTCCGAGGCCGGGCACCTGCGGCGCGTACGCCGGGAAGTGCAGGACGCCGAAGGCGCGCGGTGGGTGTACCGGACGTTCTTCACGCGTACCGCTCGTCCCGATGCCTGGTGGGCGGCCTTCCTTGGTGGCGATGTTCCGCAGTCCGGACTGGCCGACCCCGTGCCCGCGCAGGAGCCCGCGGCGCGCGGTCGCGACGCGCTCGCCCGGCTCGTGCACCAGCACCCCCAACTCGCCCTGTCCGGAGTGGAATGCGATGCGCTGGCCGACCTCGCCGGGGACTGGTTCCGGCGAGGGGCCACCGAGGCGCAGCTCGTGCGGGCCGTCGCGACGATGCTGCCCGACCCCGTACGGCGTCCCTTCGGCTTCGTACAGAACCGGCTGATCGACCGGCTGCCGCCCGCGCTTCCGGCGCCCGTTCAGGGCCGGTGCGTCATGGAGTGCACCGACTGCCACGCCCCCGGTACGCCGGAATCCCTGGCGGGCGGTCTGTGCCGCGTCTGCCGCAGTGAGCCGTACGTACGCCCGGACGACGACCGCCTCCCGGCGGACGTCGTGCGCGGCAAGGCGGCCCGGCTGCGGGACACCGTCCGTACGCACAAATTCCGGCCGGAGCGATGACTATCGGCGCAGTTGCCCGGGTTCCACCAGGGCGTTGAGCGGGGGAAGCGAGCCGGGTGCCGGCCGCCGGTGGCGGGGTGCGGAGGACTGCCCCGTGCCGCTGAGTGCGCCGTCGACGTACTGGAACAGCGCGTCCCCTATCGGGTCCGGCTTCGGCCTGTTGTCCTCGTCGAACCGCTTGTACTTCGTCAAGTTGTAGCCCATCGCGACCTGCCTGCGGCCGTCCTCGGTGGAGAGCGCCCAGGTCCCGGCTCCGAAGACAACGCCGTTGTGGCCCCAGTACCAGCCGCCGCTCGGCATGCGCATGGTGAAGAGGCCCAGTCCGTAACGCATCACGACTTCCTGGCCCGGCTCCGGGTCGTGTGCCGGGACGGTGGTCTTCATGGCGCGGAGTTCGGCGGGGCCGAGCAGCTTGCCGCCGAGCAGTTGGCGGTAGAAGTCGTTGAGGTCCCGCATGGTCGACACCATCGCCCCGGCCGTACCGGCCCAGGACATGTCGTAGGCGCTGAAGTCGCGGGCCGGGTCTATATAGCCGTACATCGACTCGTACATCTTGGCGTGCGGCCCGGATATGTAGGGCGAGCGGGGGAAGTACGTGTGCCGCAGCCCGGCCTTACGGATCACGTTGCGGGTGATGTACGTCTCCGGGTCCTGGCCCGTGACCTCCCGCAACAGCAGCCCGGCGAGGATGTAGTTGGTGTTCGAGTATGAGTGCTTGCCGCGCTCGGCGGCCGGTGGTGCCGCGAGGCCGAGACGGGCGAGGTGCTCGGGGTCCAGGCGGCGGAAGCGGTTTTCTTCCAGTACCTTTTCCGGGTTTTCGACGACGCCCGGGAAGGCCGGGAGCACGTAGTCGGCTATGCCGCTGGTGTGGTTGAGCAGCATGCGTACCGTCACCTCGCGGCCTGTCTCACCCGGTACCAGCTCGGGCAGGTAGCGCCCGATCGGCGCGTCCAGTTCGATGCGGCCCTTGTGGACCTGCTGAAGGACGGCCACCGCGGTGAAGGTCTTGGTAATGCTGCCGATCCGGTGCTCGAAGTCGGGGCGCATCCGGCGCTCGGTGTCCACGTCGGCTAATCCGGTGGCGCCCCGCCACTGCTCGGAGCCGTCCCGGACCGATGAATAGGCCCCGTACATACCGGCCCGGTGAATGGCCGCGAGGGAGTCGCGCAGAGCTGCCCGGTCGAGGCGGTGGCCGACTCCCTTGAAGGGCGCGGCGGGCGCGCCGGAAGGAGCGGAGGCGGAGGTGGAGGCGGCTGTCATGTGCTCGGCGGCGGCGGCGTGCGTCGGCACGACGCCGACCGCGAGCGACAGAACGGCGGCCGAGGCCGCGGCGGCCAGGCGGACTCTCCGGTGCTCCGGGCGGCGGAGGTCCGGGTGGCGGCCGTACGGGCGGGCTGGGCTCATGGTCACTCCCGTGGGGTCAACTCGCGTACGGGCGTACGCGATTCCTCCATCCTCGTCGCGCCGCCGCGGCACGCCCTCCGCCCACAGGACGATCTGCTGCACAGGAACTGATGACATTTGTGAGGTGTGACCGGTCAGGCGGTGAGGTGTTCGACCGTGGGGGCCACGGTGCCGAAGAGATCGGTGATGGTGGTCAGGCTTCCTGCCTGGAGGGTGGCGGCGGGCACGGTGCTGCCGTCGGGTGCGGTCAGGGAGCGGGTGGCGGTCGCTTCGGCGACGACCGTGGGCCGGTAGCCCAGGTTGAAGGCGCCCTGGGCGGTGAAGGAGACGCACATGTGGGTCATGAACCCGGCCAGGACCAGGTGCGGGCCGGCGTCGAGGTCGCGCAGCTTCCTTTCCAGGTCGGTGCGGTGGAAGGAGTCGGGGAACTGCTTGACCACTACCGGCTCGCCGTCGGCAGGTGCCACTTCCGGGCTGATGGCGCCGATCTCGGTGCGGATGTCGTAGGGGGTGCCCTCGCCTCCGTCGTTGATGACGTGGACGACCGGTACGCCGGCCGAGCGGGCGGCGGCGAGCAGGCGGGCCCCGGCGGCCAGGGCGGGCTCGGCGCCGTCCAGGGCCATGACGCCGGTGCGGTAGGTGTTCTGGAAATCGATCATGATCAGGGTGGTCTCGCTGAGGCGGGGCAGCGTGTTGTCGAGACCGATGACGTCACGCAGGGTCGCGGAGGCGTTCATGGGTAAAAGGTTCCTTTCGGGCGGGAAACGGGCATGGCGAGGCCGCGGTTGCGGCAGTTCGCGTGACAGAGGGGCAGGGGGGCAGGGGGCGTGGGGACGGCAGGAGCGGTCAGGAAGCGGTGCGGAAGCGGCGGCGGTAGGAGGCCGGGGTGGTGCTGATCTGTTTACGGAAGGCGCGGTGCAGTGTTTCCACCGATCCCATCCCGACAGTCGCCGCGATCTGCTCCAGTGGCTGGTCGGTGGTCTCCAGCAGACGGCGGGCCGCTTCGACCCGGGCGGCTTCCACATAGGCGGCCGGGCTGGTGCCGGTCTCCTGGCGGAAGACCCGGGCGAAATGGCGCTCGCTCAGGCACATGCGACCGGCCAGCGCGGGCGCTGACAGATCGTCGTCGAGGTGCTCGGTGATGAACACGCGCAGTTCGTCGATGTCCCTGCGGGACGCGGCGGGCCGGCTCAGCGGCACGCTGAACTGGCTCTGGCCGCCCTGCCGCCTGAGGTACATCACCAGCTCCCGTGCCACGGCCAGGGCCAGGTCCTCGCCGTGGTCCTCGGCCACCAGGGCGAGCGCCAGGTCCATGCAGGTGCTGATGCCCGCGCCGGTCCACACCCGGCCGGAGCGGACGAAGATCGGGTCGGCGTCGACCCTCACCTGCGGATGCTCGGCCGCGAGCTGCGCCGCGGTCGACCAGTGCGTGGTCGCCCGCCGGCCGTCGAGCAGTCCGGCCGCCGCGAGCAGGTGCGCGCCCACGCACACCGACGCGATGCGCCGCGCGTACGGCGCCGTGGTTCTGATCCACTCCACCACGGTGTCGTCGATCCGGGCCACCGGGCCGTGCGGGTGCAGGTCCACCGCGCCGGGCACCAGCAGTGTGTCCACTGCGGCGCCCACGTCGGCGAAGGCCAGGTCCGCCAGCAGGCGCACTCCGGCCGACGTGACGACCGGCCCCGCGTCGGGGCCTGCCAGGCGGACCTCGTAGGCCGCGCGGCCACCGGTTTGCCGGTTGGCCAGGGCGAAGACCTCGGCCGGGCCGGTCACGTCGAGCAGGTCGACATCCGGGAAGACCGCGATGACGACACGGTGGGGGGTGGGCATGCGTCCATCGTCAGCGCCTCCACCCCGCGACCGCAATGACGGTTATCTGTCACATCCGGCCACCGGCTCCGGCGAAATTGCGAGGTTGCCGTCGTCGGTCTCGGGGACGGGCTGGTCGATGAACTGGGACTGCCCGCCGGTGCGATGGGCCGGCACGACCAGGCGGTGGGCCGGCTGGCCGGCGACCTGCGCGCCGAGGTCCGGCGTACCAGGTGCAGGCAGATGGAGCGAACGCACGACGGAGGGCCGTCGTTCCCGGGCGTGGGAACGACGGCCCTCCGTCGCGGAAGAACTAAGGCTTGGTCAGAGGACGCGGACCGCGCCGGTCGGCATGTCGTACGACAGCGAGCGCTCGACGACGCCCGTGCTCGGGTTCTGCGCCCCGACGTACTTGCCGTCGCCGACGTAGACCGCCACGTGGTACGAGTTGCTCCGGCTGCCCCAGTAGAGGATGTCGCCCGGCTGGAGGCTGTCGACAGAGACGGAGGTGCCGAGGCTCGACTGAGCGCCCGAGACGCGCGGGAGGTCGATGCCGGCCTGGCGGTAGGCGGCCTGGACAAGGCCGGAGCAGTCCCAGGAGTTGGGGCCGGTGCTGCCCATGACGTAGGCGTCGCCGACCTGGGCTCGCGCGAAGGCGACGATGGCGGCGGCGCTGCCGGTGGCGGTGGAGGATGACGAGGAGGAGTCGGAGGAGCCGACGGAGGCGGAGGCGCTGAGCGTCGTGCGCTCCGAGGAACGCGAGGCGCGCTCTTCCGCGGCGGCCTTCTCGGCTGCTTCCTGAGCAGCCTTCTTCCTGGCGGCCTCTTCGGCCTTCCGCTTGGCTTCGGCCTCGGCCTTGCGTTCGGCCTCCGCCTTGTCCTTCTTGGCCGCCTTCGCGGCCTTCGCGGCGGCTTCGTCCTGCTGGGCCTGGAGGTCGTAGGCGTGCGCGACCTGCTGGGTGGCCTCGGCGGAGACGGCGACGGTGTTCGCCAGGTCCGCGGTGAGGGTGGGCATTTCGATGGTGGCGGTCACCGGCTCGGCATGCGCCGGCCCGGCAGCACCGGCCACACCGAGGGTGCTGAGGACGCCACCGGCAACTCCGGCACGGAGCGCGACCTTGGAGGCGCTACGACGGGGTTTCCGGTGGCTGGGTATGTGAGCGGTGAGGGACATGGGACAACCGCTATCAGGCGTTCGCGGTTCCCTTCAAGAAAGGTGTGCTCCGCCACAGTTGCGCCTCAGCGGCTCGAATCGGGCTTCTGCCGGGCTTTATTGACGCCGTAACGGGCAATACGGGCATGCGTGATCATGCCTGTGATCATGGGCTTTCCGCATTACGTCCCAATTGCCCGGCGCTTACCACCCGTTCACACCGTTGGCCAAGCCCGCTTTCCCCGGGGCGGGGATGAAGTGGCACAGGTCACAGATCGACAACCGTTCGGGACCCGGATCGCTCGTGAACGCGCTCACGCGTCCACATTCGTCCGCCGGGCTCCCTCGGAGTGATGAGGCGGCTTTCCCTTATCACTCGGAAGCCGCCCCTTGCGAATTTGCCTGTACAGGACATCGCTTGATAGCGCGCCCCCCTCGCGACCAGCGGTAACACCACCGCTTGTCACGTCTGGTAGCCACTCGTGCACTTCGCGTATGAAGATCACCGCTCACCCGGCTTGATGATCGTTCGTCGGGTGGTGGAGATCACAAAGACGTTGTCGCAACCCGTGTCGCAGATCACAGACCAGCAGGCATAAGATGCGAAGCAGCCGGGCTTGTGAACTGCCTCACATATACATGATCTTCGCGTGGCGAAGATCATGGAGGCGGCGCGAAATGCAGGCCCGGGTGCGGTCCAACGGTCAAGGACGACTGGAAGGAGCGAGGAGCGTGAATGCCTACGCGCCCATCCTCGTGCTCGGCGCCCTCGGGGCAGGGTTTGCGATCTTTTCCGTGGTCATGGCCACGCTTATCGGCCCAAAGCGCTACAACCGGGCAAAGCTTGAAGCGTACGAGTGCGGCATCGAGCCGACACCCACACCCGCCGGTGGCGGCCGCTTCCCCATCAAGTACTACCTGACGGCGATGCTCTTCATCGTCTTCGACATCGAGATCGTCTTCCTCTACCCCTGGGCCGTCTCCTTTGACGCCCTGGGGCTTTTCGGGCTCGTCGAGATGCTGCTCTTCGTGCTCACCGTCTTCGTTGCCTACGCGTACGTATGGCGGCGCGGCGGCCTGGAATGGGACTGAGGGGCTGAGGGGTCACCAATGGGACTCGAAGAGAAGCTGCCCAGCGGCTTTCTGCTGACCACCGTCGAACAGGCCGCGGGCTGGGTGCGGAAGTCCTCCGTCTTCCCCGCGACCTTCGGCCTCGCCTGCTGCGCCATCGAAATGATGACGACGGGCGCCGGCCGCTACGACCTGGCCCGCTTCGGCATGGAGGTCTTCCGCGGCTCGCCGCGGCAGGCCGACCTCATGATCGTGGCAGGCCGGGTCAGCCAGAAGATGGCGCCGGTGCTGAGGCAGGTCTACGACCAGATGCCGAACCCCAAGTGGGTTATCTCCATGGGTGTTTGCGCCTCTTCAGGTGGAATGTTCAATAACTACGCAATTGTGCAGGGTGTTGATCATATTGTTCCTGTTGACATCTATTTGCCCGGTTGCCCACCCCGCCCCGAGATGCTGATCGACGCGATTCTGAAGCTCCACCACAAGATTCAGAACTCCAAGCTCGGCGTGAACCAGGAAGAAGCGGCCCGCGAGGCGGAGGAAGCGGCCCTGAAGGCGCTCCCCACCCTTGAGATGAAGGGGCTGCTCCGGTGAGCGACATCAACGAGCCGAACCCCGACAAGGAACTCAGCGCGCAGAACCTGCCCGGCCAGCGCGGTGATCACGGCGAAGAGATCCGCGTCCAGCGCGGCATGTTCGGCGCGAAGAACGGCGGCGACACCACCGGCTACGGCGGCCTCGTCCGCTCCGTACGCCTGCCCGGACCTGCGGCCCGCCCCTACGGCGGCTGGTTCGACGAGGTCGCCGACGAGCTCGAAGGCGCCCTGGAGGAGCAGAACCTTCTCCCGGACAACGCCATCGAGAAGACCGTCGTCGACCGCGGCGAGATCACCTTCCACATCGCGCGCGAGCACCTGGTGCGGGTGGCGAAGACCCTGCGCGACGACCCGGCCCTGCGCTTCGAGCTGTGTACGGGCGTCAGCGGGGTCCATTACCTGGAGGACAAGGGCCGCGAGCTGCACGCCGTCTACCACCTGCGCTCGATCACCCACGGCCGGCTCATCCGGCTCGAAGTGAGCGCCCCGGACAGCGACCCGCACGTCCCGTCGCTGGTCTCGGTCTACCCGACCAACGACTGGCACGAGCGCGAGACGTACGACTTCTTCGGCCTCGTCTTCGACGGGCACCCCGCCCTCACCCGGATCATGATGCCGGACGACTGGCAGGGCTTCCCGCAGCGCAAGGACTACCCCCTCGGCGGCATCCCCGTCGAGTACAAGGGCGCCCAGATTCCGGCTCCGGACCAGCGGAGGTCGTACTCGTGACCACCCCACCCGCACCTGCACGCGAGACCACCGAAGGTCCCGTATACACAGTCACCGGCGGCGACTGGGACGAGGTCGTCCAGGCGGCGACCAAGGCCGACGACGAGCGCATCGTCGTCAACATGGGCCCCCAGCACCCGTCGACGCACGGCGTGCTCCGGCTCATCCTCGAAATCGACGGCGAGACGGTCACCGAGGCCCGCTGCGGCATCGGCTACCTGCACACCGGCATCGAGAAAAACATCGAATTCCGGAACTGGACGCAGGGCACGACCTTCGTCACGCGCATGGATTACCTCATGCCGTTCTTCAACGAGACGGCGTACTGCCTGGGCGTCGAGAAGCTGCTCGGCATCGAGGAGCAGATCCCGGACCGGGCGACTGTCACCCGCGTGATGCTGATGGAGCTCAACCGGCTCGCCTCCCACCTGGTGGCCATCGCCACCGGCGGTATGGAGCTGGGCGCGACGACGATCATGATCTACGGATTCCGCGATCGTGAACTGATTCTCGATGCCTTCGAGCTCATCACCGGCCTGCGCATGAACCACGCGTTCATCCGGCCCGGCGGACTGGCCCAGGACCTGCCCCCGGGCGCGATGGACCAGCTCCGCGAGCTTGTGAAGACCATGAAGAAGAACCTGCCGGAGTACGACAAGCTCGCCACCGGCAACCCGATCTTCAAGGCCCGCATGCAGGACGTCGGATACCTCGACCTCACCGGCTGCATGGCGCTCGGCGCGACCGGCCCGATCCTGCGCTCGGCCGGGCTGCCGCACGACCTGCGCAAGAGCGACCCCTACTGCGGTTACGAGACGTACGACTTCGACGTACCGACCGCCGACACCTGCGACGCCTACGGCCGCTTCCTGATCCGGCTCGAAGAGATGCGGCAGTCGCTGCGCATCGTGGAGCAGTGCCTGGACCGGCTCCGGGAGCCGGGCCCCGTGATGGTCGCCGACAAGAAGATCGCCTGGCCCGCGCAGCTCGCGCTCGGACCCGACGGCCTCGGCAACTCGCTCGACCACATCAAGAAGATCATGGGCACCTCCATGGAGGCCCTGATCCACCACTTCAAGCTGGTGACCGAGGGCTTCCGGGTGCCGGCCGGGCAGGCGTACACGGCGATCGAGTCACCCAAGGGCGAGCTCGGTGTGCACGTGGTCTCCGACGGCGGCACCCGTCCCTACCGGGTCCACTTCCGCGACCCGTCCTTCACCAACCTGCAGGCCATGGCGGCGATGTGCGAGGGCGGCATGTTCGCCGACGTCATCGTCGCCGTCGCGTCCATCGACCCCGTGATGGGAGGCGTCGACCGGTGACAGCCACACCAGCAAATCAAGAGGTGAGCCTGGGGATGCCGCAGCTCCCCGCTCCCGACTACCCGGCCGACGTACGCGCCCGGCTCGACGCGGACGCCAAGGAGGTGATCGCCCGCTACCCCGACAGCCGGTCCGCCCTGCTGCCGCTGCTGCACCTCGTGCAGTCGGAGGAGGGCCACGTGACCCGCACCGGCGTCCGGTTCTGCGCCGAGACGCTCGGCTTGACCACCGCGGAGGTCACCGCGGTCTCCACCTTCTACTCGATGTACCGGCGCAAGCCGTCCGGCGACTACCAGGTGGGCGTCTGCACCAACACGCTGTGCGCGGTCATGGGCGGCGACGCGATCTTCGACGAGCTGAAGCAGCACCTTGGCGTCGGCAACGGAGAGACGACCGAGGACGGCAAGGTCACCCTCGAACACATCGAGTGCAACGCGGCCTGCGACTTCGCGCCCGTGGTGATGGTCAACTGGGAGTTCTTCGACGACCAGACGCCCGAATCCGCCAAGCGCCTCGTCGACGACCTGCGGGCAGGACGGCCCGTCCAGCCCACCCGCGGCGCGCCCCTGTGCACGTACAAGGAGACCGCCCGCATCCTGGCCGGCTTCCCCGACGAGCGCCCCGGCGCCGTCGAGGCGACCGGTGGCGCCGGGCCCGCCTCGCTCATCGGGCTCAAGCTAGCCAAGGGCGAGGCACCGCAGCACCGCGTGGTCCACCCGCGCGGAGAGGCCCAGCAGCAGGACGGGCCGCCGCACGATCCTTCGCCGTCCGAGCACCTCAGCTCGCACGACGCTCCGCAGCAGACCTCGGCGTCCGACCCCGCTCACCCGGCCGGACCGGAAACCGAGGAGGGGGAGTGATGACCTTGGCAGCCGAGATCAACGAGACCAGCCCTGAAAAGCTGCTCTCGCCCGTCCTGTCGGCGTTCTGGGACGAGCCCGAGTCCTGGACCCTGGACACCTACCGGCGGCACGAGGGGTACGAAGGCCTGCGCAAGGCCCTCGCCATGTCGCCGGACGACCTCATCGCGTACGTCAAGGACTCCGGTCTGCGCGGCCGCGGCGGCGCCGGCTTCCCCACCGGCATGAAGTGGCAGTTCATCCCGCAGGGCGACGGCAAACCGCACTATCTAGTTGTCAACGCCGACGAGTCGGAGCCCGGGACCTGCAAGGACATCCCGCTCCTCTTCGCGAACCCGCATTCCCTCATCGAGGGGATTGTCATTGCCTGTTACGCGATCCGGTCGAGCCATGCGTTCATCTACCTGCGCGGCGAAGTCGTCCCCGTACTGCGCAGGCTGCACGAGGCCGTACGTGAGGCATACGCGGCGGGCTACCTCGGCGAGAACATCCTCGGCAGCGGTCTCGACCTCGAACTCACCGTGCACGCGGGTGCGGGCGCGTACATCTGCGGTGAGGAGACCGCGCTGCTCGACTCGCTCGAAGGCCGGCGCGGCCAGCCCCGGCTCCGTCCCCCCTTCCCTGCCGTCGCGGGTCTTTACGCGTGTCCGACTGTTGTGAACAACGTCGAGTCCATCGCGTCGGTTCCCGCGATCCTCAACAAGGGCAAGGAGTGGTTCCGTTCGATGGGAAGCGAGAAGTCCCCGGGCTTCACGCTCTACTCGCTGAGCGGCCACGTCACCAACCCCGGCCAGTACGAGGCCCCCCTCGGCATCACGCTGCGCCAGCTGCTCGACATGAGCGGCGGCATCCGCGCCGGACACCGCCTGAAGTTCTGGACGCCTGGCGGCTCGTCGACGCCGATGTTCACCGACGAGCACCTCGACGTACCGCTGGACTACGAAGGCGTCGGCGCGGCGGGCTCGATGCTCGGCACCAAGGCGCTCCAGTGCTTCGACGAGACGACGTGCGTGGTGCGGGCCGTCACCCGCTGGACCGAGTTCTACGCCCACGAGTCCTGCGGCAAGTGCACGCCCTGCCGCGAAGGGACGTACTGGCTGGTGCAGCTGCTGCGTGACATCGAGGCCGGCAAGGGCCGCATGAGCGACCTCGACAAGCTCAACGACATCGCCGACAACATCAACGGCAAGTCGTTCTGCGCGCTCGGCGACGGCGCCGCGTCCCCGATCTTCTCCTCGCTCAAGTACTTCCGGGCGGAGTACGAGCAGCACATCACCGGCAAGGGCTGCCCCTTCGACCCGGCCAAGTCGACCGTCTGGGCCGACAAGCCCGCCCACACCACGGAGGTGAACGCATGACCGTCACGACAAGTGCTCCCTCCGGAGGCGGCGAGGCGGCGGTCCCGCCCGAAGATCTGGTTTCCCTGACGATCGACGGCATCGAGATCTCCGTTCCCAAGGGGACGCTGGTCATCCGGGCCGCCGAGCTGCTCGGCATCGAGATCCCGCGCTTCTGCGACCACCCGCTCCTCGACCCCGCCGGCGCCTGCCGCCAGTGCATCGTCGAGGTGGAGGGCCAGCGCAAGCCCATGGCGTCGTGCACGATCACCTGCACCGACGGCATGGTCGTCAAGTCCCAGCTCACCTCGCCGGTCGCCGACAAGGCGCAGCGCGGTGTGATGGAACTGCTGCTGATCAACCACCCGCTGGACTGCCCGGTCTGCGACAAGGGCGGCGAGTGCCCGCTCCAGAACCAGGCCATGTCCCACGGCGACGCGGAGTCCCGCTTCGACGGCAAGAAGCGGACGTTCGAGAAGCCGGTCCCGATCTCCACGCAGGTGCTGCTGGACCGCGAGCGGTGCGTGCTGTGTGCGCGCTGCACCCGCTTCTCCAACCAGATCGCGGGCGACCCGATGATCGAGCTGCTTGAGCGCGGCGCGCTCCAGCAGGTGGGTACGGGTGAGGGTGACCCCTTCGAGTCGTACTTCTCCGGGAACACGATCCAGATCTGCCCGGTGGGCGCGCTGACTTCGGCGGCGTACCGCTTCCGCTCGCGGCCCTTCGACCTCGTGTCGTCGCCGTCCGTCTGCGAGCACTGCGCGGGCGGCTGCGCGACCCGGACCGACCACCGGCGCGGCAAGGTCATGCGGCGCATGGCGGCCGACGACCCCGAGGTCAACGAGGAGTGGATCTGCGACAAGGGGCGCTTCGGCTTCCGTTACGCGCAGCGTCCCGACCGGCTCACCACTCCGCTCGTACGCAGCGAGGCGGGCGTACTGGAACCGGCGAGCTGGCCCGAGGCGCTCGAAGCGGCGGCCCGGGGGCTCTCGGCGGCGCGCGGGCGGGCCGGTGTCCTGACCGGCGGCCGGCTCACCGTCGAGGACGCCTACGCCTACGCCAAGTTCGCCCGTATCGCCCTGGACACCAACGACATCGACTTCCGCGCGCGCGTGCACAGCGGCGAGGAGGCCGACTTCCTGGCATCCCGGGTCGCCGGACGCGGACGCGATCTCGACGGTACGGGCATCACGTACACGGCGCTGGAGAAGGCGCCCGCCGTACTGCTCGTGGGCATCGAGTCCGAGGAGGAGGCCCCCGGCGTCTTCCTGCGGCTGCGCAAGGCCCACCGCAAGCATGGGCAGCGCACCTTCGCCGTGGCGACGCACGCGACGCGCGGCCTGACGAAGGCGGGCGGCACCCTGCTTCCCGCCGCGCCGGGCACCGAACCCGAGTGGCTCGACGCGATCGCGGACCGCACCGAGCTCGGGGGCGACGGGAACGCCGCGACCGAGGCACTGCGGGCCGAGGGCGCCGTGATCGTCGTCGGCGAACGGCTGGCCGCCGTGCCGGGCGCGTACACCTCGGCTGTACGGGCCGCCAACGCGACCGGCGCCTCCCTCGTGTGGATCCCGCGCCGGGCCGGTGAGCGCGGCGCCGTCGAGGCGGGCGCGCTGCCCGCGCTGCTGCCCGGCGGCCGCCCGGCCACCGACCCGCGCGCGCGGGACGAGGTGGCGGCGGTCTGGGGCGTGGCCGAACTGCCGAGCCGTTACGGGCGCGACACCGGCCAGATCATCGAGGCCGCCGCCACCGGTGAACTGGCCGCGCTGCTCGTCGGGGGCGTCGAGGTCGCGGACCTTCCCGACCCGGTACGCGCGCGTGAAGCACTTGACCAGGCCGGTTTCATCGTCTCCCTGGAGCTGCGGCCCAGCGAGGTGACGGACCGGGCGGACGTCGTCCTTCCGGTCGCCGCCGTCGCGGAAAAGCCCGGCACCTTCCTCAACTGGGAGGGCAGGGCCCGGATGTTCGAGGCCGCGCTCAAGCCCGACCAGATGACGCGCACGCTCGCCCCTGAGGACGCGCGGGTGCTGCACATGCTGGCCGATGCTCTGGACGTGCATTTGGCACTGCCGGACGTACGGGCCGTACGCCGCGAGCTGGACCGTCTCGGCGCCTGGGGCGGGGCCCACGCCACCGACCCCGCCGAGTCCGCCCAGCCGCTGCCGCGCCCCGGCGCCGGCGAGGCCGTGCTCGCGGGGCACCGGCTGCTGCTCGACCAGGGCCGGCTCCAGGACGGCGACGAGGCGCTCGCGGGCACCCGCCACGCGGCCGTCGCCCGGCTTTCCGAGACCACCGCCGCAGGTACGGGCGTAAAGGACGGCGACCTGCTCGCCGTCACCGGGCCCGCGGGGACGGTCGAACTGCCGCTCCAGGTCACGGCGATGCCGGACCGCGTGGTGTGGCTGCCGCTGAACTCGACGGGCGGCGGCGTCGCCACCGACACCGGCGCGGTCCCCGGACAGGTCGTCCGCATCGGCCCCGCGGCCGCTGCCACCGCCACCGACGTACCGGAGGTGCTCGCGTGAACTCCATGCTTCTCGCGGCCGAGGACCTGTCCATGTTCGGGCACGACCCGTGGTGGCTCGTCGTCATCAAGGCCGTCTTCTGCTTCGCGTTCCTGATGATCACCGTGCTCTTCTCCATCGTGTGGGAGCGCAAGGTCGTCGCGTGGATGCAGCTGCGCATCGGCCCCAACCGGCACGGTCCGTGGGGTCTCCTCCAGTCCCTCGCGGACGGCGTCAAGCTGATGCTCAAGGAGGACGTGATCGTCAAGCGGGCGGACAAGGTGGTCTACATCCTTGCTCCGGTCATCGCGGCGATCCCGGCCTTCATGGCGATCGCGGTCATCCCGTTCGGACCGGCCGGCAACGAAGTGTCGATCTTCGGGCAGCGCACCACGATGCAGCTGACCGACCTGCCGATCGCCATGCTCTACATCCTCGCGATCGCCTCCGTCGGCATCTACGGCATCGTGCTCGCGGGCTGGTCGTCGGGATCGACGTACCCGCTGCTCGGCGGCCTGCGCTCCTGCGCGCAGATGATCTCGTACGAGATCGCGATGGGCGCGGCCTTCGCCTCGGTGTTCCTCTACTCCGGGTCGATGTCGACCTCGGCGATCGTCGAGGCGCAGCACGACCGCTGGTTCATCGTCCTGCTGCCGGTGTCCTTCATCATCTACGTCGTCACGATGGTGGGCGAGACGAACCGCGCCCCCTTCGACATGCCGGAGTCCGAGGGCGACCTGGTCGGCGGCTTCAACACCGAGTACTCGTCGATCAAGTTCGCGCTGTTCATGCTGGCGGAGTACGTCAACATGGTCACCGTCTCGGCGGTCTCGGTCACCCTCTTCCTGGGCGGCTGGCGGGCTCCGTACCCCATCTCGGCCTTCTGGGAGGGCGCGAACCACGGCTGGTGGCCGATGCTCTGGTTCGTCGTCAAGGTCCAGCTGCTCCTGTTCTTCTTCATCTGGCTGCGCGGCACGCTGCCGCGCGTGCGCTACGACCAGCTGATGAAGCTGGGCTGGAAGGTCCTGATCCCGGTCTCGGTGGTCTGGCTGATGCTGGTCGCCACGGTGCGCGCGATGCGCAACGAGAACATGGAATTCCAGAACATCGTGCTGTACGTCGCCGGGGCGATCGTCGCGATCCTGCTCCTGTCCTTCGTCGCCGACATCTTCCGCGACAAGAAGGAGAAGGAGAAGGCGGCGCGGGACGGGGAGGAACCACCCGCTTTCGACCCGATGGCGGGCGGATTCCCGGTGCCCCCGCTGCCCGGCCAGGAGTTGCCACCCGTGCCCCGCAGGCGGCCGCGCCATGAGCGCGAGCTGATTGTCAGTGGTGGGCCGGACACTATGAGTGACGGGAAGGAGGCCGACGATGCCTGACACCTCAAAGCCGGGGGAAGCCCCCCGGACGCCCTGGCAGAATCCGGTGGCCGGCTTCGGCGTGACCTTCAAGGCCATGTTCAAGAAGCGGCTGACCGAGCAGTATCCGGAGCAGCAGAAGACGACGGCGCCGCGCTTCCACGGCCGGCACCAGCTCAACCGCCATCCGGACGGCTTGGAGAAGTGCATCGGGTGCGAGCTGTGCGCCTGGGCCTGTCCGGCCGACGCGATCTACGTGGAGGGCGCGGAGAACACGGAGGAGGAGCGTTACTCCCCCGGTGAGCGTTACGGCCGCGTCTACCAGATCAACTACGCCCGCTGCATTCTGTGCGGCCTGTGCATCGAGGCGTGCCCCACGCGCGCGCTCACGATGACCAACGAGTTCGAACTGGCCGACAGCAGTCGCGAGTCGCTCATCTACACCAAGGAGCAGCTGCTCGCCGGTCTGGAGGAAGGCATGGTCGAGGCGCCGCACTCGGTCTTCCCCGGCATGGACGAGCAGGACTACTACCGGGGCCTGGTGACCGAGGCCGCGCCGGGCACCGAGCGGCAGGTCGCGCTCAGCAAGGGCGAGCGGCCCCAGGAGGCCGCGTCGACCTTCGGCGAGGACGAGCCGGCGACGGAGAAGGTGATCGGGGGATGAACGCTCTTGCCGCCTCCGCCACTTCGACCGGCGAGGCCGTGCAGTTCTGGGTGCTGGGTACGGTCGCCGTCATCGGCGCCCTGTGCACCATCCTGATGAAGAAGGCGGTGCACAGCGCGCTGTGCCTGGCCGGGACCATGATCGTCCTGGCCGTCTTCTACCTCGCCAACGGCGCGTACTTCCTCGGTGTCGTCCAGATCGTCGTCTACACCGGCGCGATCATGATGCTGTTCCTCTTCGTGGTCATGCTGGTCGGTGTCACGGCCGCGGACTCGCTGAAGGAGACGCTCAAGGGGCAGCGCTGGCTGGCCGCGGGCTGCGGTCTCGGGTTCGGCATCCTGCTGATCGCCGGCATCGGGCAGGCCTCGCTGTCCACCTTCAACGGGCTCGGCAGGGCGAACGCCGCCGCCGGCGGCAACGTCGAGGGCCTGGCCGAACTCATCTTCACCAAGTACGTCTTCGCCTTCGAGCTCACCGGCGCCCTGCTCATCACGGCGACCGTCGGCGCGATGGTGCTCACGCACCGCGAGCGCACCGAGCGCGCGAAGACGCAGCGGGAGATGTCCCAGGAGCGCGTACGCGGCAAGCACCTGCCGCCGCTGCCCGCACCCGGTGTGTATGCCCGGCACAACGCGGTGGACATCGCCGGTCTGCTGCCGGACGGTACGCCGTCCGAGCTCACGGTCAACAAGACGCTGCGCGGGCGCGGTCAGATCCGGGACGTGTCGACGGAGGCGCTGGCCGACCTCAAGGCGCTGGAGCAGCGCGCCGAGGAGCGGCTGGGCCGTGATACCGGCCGTGACGCCGGCCATGAGCGTGACGGTGACGGTGCCCGTGGCCAGAACGAATCGGGGGTCGCGAAGTGAATCCGGTCAACTACCTGTATCTCGCGGCGCTGTTGTTCACCATCGGCGCGGCGGGTGTGCTGATCCGGCGGAACGCGATCGTCGTCTTCATGTGCGTCGAGCTGATGCTCAACGCCTGCAACCTCGCGTTCGTCGCCTTTTCCCGGATGCACGGCAATCTCGACGGCCAGATCATCGCGTTCTTCACGATGGTGGTCGCCGCCGCCGAGGTCGTGGTGGGTCTCGCGATCATCGTGTCGCTGTTCCGGTCCCGCCACTCGGCCTCGGTCGACGACGCCAGCCTGATGAAGCTGTAAGGGGTCGCAAGAATCGTGGAGAACTTGATTGCGCTGCTCGTCGCAGCGCCTTTGCTCGGAGCGGCGGTCCTGCTGTGCGGCGGGCGGCGGCTCGACCGTGTGGGTCACTGGATCGGCACGGCCCTCGCGGCGGCCTCGTTCGTGGTCGGTGTGGTGCTGTTCGGCGCGATGCTGGGGTACGACGTCGAGGCGCGGACCATGCGCCAGCACCTCTACAGCTGGATTCCCGTCGAGGGTTTCCAGGGTGACGTCGCGTTCCAGCTCGACCAGTTGTCGATGACGTTCGTGCTGCTGATCACCGGTGTGGGCACCTTGATTCACATCTATTCGATCGGCTACATGGAGCACGACGAGCGCCGGCGCCGCTTCTTCGGTTACCTGAACCTCTTCCTCGCGGCGATGCTCCTGCTGGTCGTCGCCGACAACTACCTGCTGCTGTACTTCGGGTGGGAGGGCGTCGGTCTGGCGTCGTACCTGCTCATCGGCTTCTGGCAGCACAAGCCCAGCGCGGCGACGGCGGCCAAGAAGGCCTTCATCGTCAACCGCGTCGGTGACATGGGCCTGTCCATCGCGATCATGCTGATGTTCACCACCTTCGGCACCTTCGCCTTCGGGCCGGTCCTGGAGGCGACGGGGGAGACGTCCGAGGGCAAGATGACGGCCATCGGGCTGATGCTGCTGCTGGCCGCGTGCGGCAAGTCGGCACAGGTGCCGCTCCAGTCGTGGCTCGGTGACGCGATGGAGGGCCCCACCCCGGTCTCGGCCCTCATCCACGCCGCCACCATGGTGACCGCCGGCGTCTACCTCATCACCCGGTCCGGCGCGATCTTCAACGCCGCCCCCGACGCGCAGACCGCCGTCGTGGCGGTCGGAGCGGTCACGCTCCTCTTCGGTGCGATCGTCGGTTGCGCGAAGGACGACATCAAGAAGGCCCTGGCCGGCTCCACGATGTCGCAGATCGGCTACATGATCCTGGCGGCGGGCCTCGGCCCGATCGGTTACGCCTTCGCGATCATGCACCTGGTGACGCACGGCTTCTTCAAGGCGGGCCTCTTCCTCGGCGCCGGATCGGTCATGCACGGCATGAACGACGAGGTCGACATGAGGAAGTACGGCGGCCTGCGGAAGTACATGCCGGTGACGTTCGTGACGTTCGGGCTCGGCTATCTCGCGATCATCGGCTTCCCGGGCCTGTCCGGCTTCTTCTCCAAGGACAAGATCATCGAGGCGGCGTTCGCCTCGGGCGGCACCCAGGGCTGGATCCTCGGCACGGTCACGCTGCTGGGCGCGGGCATCACGGCGTACTACATGACGCGCGTGATGATCCTGACGTTCTTCGGCGAGAAGCGCTGGCAGCCCGCCCCCGACCCGGACAAGACGGCCAGTGTCGAGCCCGGCATCGAGGTGCACCCCGGTGAGATGCCTCATCCGCACGAGTCGCCCAGGTCGATGACGATCCCGATGATCGTGCTCGCCTTCGGGTCGGTCTTCGCGGGCGGTTTCTTCAGCATCGGGGACCGGTTCGTGAACTGGCTGGAGCCGGTGACGCAGTTCGATCACCCGCACCCGCCGATCAGCGTCCCGGTGATCACCGGCATGACGGTCGCCGTCCTGCTGGCGGGCGTGGCCATCGCGTACCTCCAGTACGGCCGCAAGCCCGTCCCGGTCGTCGCCCCGCGCGGCTCGTTCGTGACCCGCGCCGCCCGGCGCGACCTCCTCCAGGACGACTTCAACCACGTCGTCCTGGTCCGTGGCGGCGAGCACCTCACCCGCTCGCTGGTGTACGTCGACCACACCCTGGTCGACGGCGTGGTCAACGGAACGGCGGCCACGGTCGGCGGGCTCTCCGGCCGGCTGCGCAAACTGCAGAACGGCTACGCCCGCTCGTACGCGGTCTCGATGTTCGGCGGTACGGCGATCCTCATTGCCGCGACCCTGCTGATGAGGGCGGTCTGATCACGATGTCCTTTCCCCTGCTCACAGCGACGGCGGTGCTCCCGGCGGTCGGTGCGATCCTGACCGCCGCCGTGCCCGCCGCGCGCCGCACGGCCGCCAAGTGGCTGGCGCTGGCCTTCTCGCTCGCCACGCTCGTACTGGCGGCCCTCGTGGTCGTCCGCTTCGAGCCCGGCGGCGACCGCTACCAGCTCACCGAATCCCACGCCTGGATCCCGGACTTCGGGGTCAGGTACGAACTGGGCGTGGACGGCATCGCCGTCGCGCTGATCGCGCTCACCGCGCTGCTGATCCCCTTCATCATCCTCGCGGGCTGGCACGACGCCGATCCCCTGGAGACCAAGTCGTCACGCTGGCGGCCGACCCAGGGCTTCTTCGCCCTGATCCTGATGGTCGAGGCGATGGTGATCCTCTCCTTCGAGGCCACCGACGTCTTCCTCTTCTACATCTTCTTCGAAGCCATGCTCATCCCGATGTACTTCCTCATCGGCGGCTTCGGGGACCGGGCGCACGCGGGCACCGACGGGGCGGCGGCCACCCAGCGCTCGTACGCCGCCGTCAAGTTCCTCCTCTACAACCTGGCCGGCGGGCTCATCATGCTGGCCGCCGTCGTCGGTCTCTACGTGGTCGCCGGGAGCTTCTCGCTCGCGGAGATCGCCGAGGCGCGGGCGAGCGGCGAGCTGGAGATGGCGACCAACACGGAGCGGCTGCTCTTCCTCGGCTTCTTCTTCGCGTTCGCCGTGAAGGCGCCGCTGTGGCCGCTGCACACGTGGCTGCCCAACGCCATGGGCGAGGCGACCGCCCCGGTCGCCGTACTGATCACGGCGGTCGTCGACAAGGTCGGCACCTTCGCGATGCTGCGCTTCTGCCTCCAGCTCTTCCCGGAGGCCAGCAAGTGGGCCACGCCCGTGATCATCGTGCTGGCGCTGGTCAGCATCGTCTACGGTGCGCTGCTCGCGGTCGGTCAGCGCGACATCAAGCGGCTGATCGCGTACGCCTCGATCTCGCACTTCGGTTTCATCGTGCTCGGCATCTTCGCGATGACGAGCCAGGGCCAGTCGGGCGCGACGCTCTACATGGTCAACCACGGGATCTCGACCGCCGCGCTGATGCTGGTGGCCGGCTTCCTGATCACGCGGCGCGGGTCGCGGCTCATCGCCGACTACGGCGGTGTGCAGAAGGTCGCCCCGGTGCTCGCCGGGACGTTCCTGGTCGGCAGCCTGGCGACGCTGTCCCTGCCGGGCCTGGCACCGTTCGTCAGCGAATTCCTGGTACTGGTCGGCGCGTTCGCGGCGTACCCGGTGGCCGGGGTCATCGCCACCCTCGGCATCGTTCTCGCCGCGCTCTACACGCTCGTCCTCTACCAGCGGACGATGACGGGCCCGGTCAAGGCCGAGGTGCGGACCATGCCCGACCTCAAGGCCCGTGAGCTGGTGGTCGTCGCCCCGCTGATCGCGCTGCTGCTGCTCCTCGGCGTCTTCCCCAAGCCGCTGACGGACATCGTCAACCCGGCCGTGCAGCACACCATGAACGACGTCCGGAAAACGGACCCCACCCCCGAGATTGAGGCGGAGGCGGCCAAGTGAGCGCATCAGCTGTCCACAGCCTGTGGGCGACGGTCGCGGCGCCCGGCGCCGACGGCGGTTTCACGGCCCCGCACATCGAGTACGCCCAGCTGTCACCGACGCTCATTGTCGTCGGCGCGGCCGTGGTCGGCGTACTCGTCGAGGCGGTGGTGCCGCGCAAGGCGCGGTACTACACGCAGCTGTTCCTGTCGGTCGTCGCCGTCGCCGCCGCCTTCGCGGCGGTCGTGGCGCTCGCGGCCGGCGGGTACGGCACGACGAAGGCGCAGATCGCGGCGGAGGGCGCCATCGCGGTCGACGGCCCGGCGCTCTTCCTCCAGGGCACCATCCTGCTGGCCTCGCTGGTCGCCGTGTTCACCTTCGCCGAGCGCAGGCTCGACCCGGACGCGCACGGCAACCGCGTCGACTCGTTCGCCGCCCAGGCCGCGTCCGTACCGGGCAGTGAGAGCGAGAAGGCGGCGGTGAAGGCCGGGTTCACCACCACCGAGGTCTTTCCGCTCCTGCTCTTCGCGATCGCCGGGATGCTCGTCTTCCCGGCGGCCAACGACCTGCTGACGCTGTTCGTGGCGCTGGAGGTCTTCTCGCTCCCGCTGTACCTGCTGTGCGCCGTCGCCCGCCGCAAGCGGCTGATGTCGCAGGAGGCCGCGGTGAAGTACTTCCTCCTCGGCGCCTTCTCGTCGGCGTTCCTGCTCTTCGGGATCGCGCTGATGTACGGGTACGCGGGCTCCGTCTCGTACGCCAGGATCGCGAGCGTCGTCGACGGCACGGTCAAGCAGATCGACCCGGCGCTGGCCGACACCATGGGCAATGACGCGCTGCTCCTGATCGGCGCCGCGATGATCCTGATGGGCCTGCTCTTCAAGGTCGGCGCGGTCCCCTTCCACATGTGGACCCCGGACGTCTACCAGGGCGCTCCGACCCCGGTCACCGGCTTCATGGCCGCCGCGACCAAGGTGGCCGCCTTCGGCGCCCTGCTGCGGCTGCTGTACGTCGTACTGCCGGGCCTGCGCTGGGACTGGCGTCCGGTGATGTGGGCCATCGCGATCGTCACCATGCTGGGCGGCGCCATCGTCGCGGTCACCCAGACCGACATGAAGCGGCTCCTCGCGTACTCGTCGATCGCGCACGCCGGATTCATCCTGGCCGGTGTGATCGCGACCAGGCCCGAGGGCATCTCGTCCGTCCTCTTCTACCTGCTGGCGTACTCCTTCGTGACGATCGGCGCCTTCGCCGTGGTCACGCTGGTGCGGGACGCGGGCGGCGAGGCGACGCACCTGTCGAAGTGGGCGGGGCTGGGGCGGCGCTCGCCGCTGGTGGCGGCGGTCTTCGCGGTGTTCCTGCTGGCCTTCGCCGGAATCCCGCTGACGTCGGGATTCGCGGGGAAGTTCGCGGTCTTCAAGGCGGCGGCCGAGGGCGGGGCCGGGGCGCTGGTCGTGGTCGGTGTGATCTCGTCCGCGATCGCCGCGTTCTTCTACATCCGGGTGATCGTCCTGATGTTCTTCAGCGAGCCGAAGGCCGACGGCCCGACGGTCGCCGTGCCGTCGCCGCTGACGACGGTGGCGATCGGGGTGGGCGTCGTGGTGACGCTGGTGCTCGGTGTCGCGCCGCAGTACTTCCTGGATCTGGCCGGCCAGGCGGGAGTCTTCGTCCGCTGAACCTTGGTGTGTGGGTGCTGCCGCCCGGTGTCCCTCCTCGTAGGGGTGCCGGGCGGCAGCTTTTGGGCGGTGGTGTCAGTGGGTGCCCCTATCGTGGGGAGCCGGGCACGGTACGTACGGGGGACAGAGCGATGGACGGGACAGGTGGCATGGCCGAGGCCGGTGAGGTGACGCGGAGCGACGCCCTGGAGACGCTGCACCGCGTCTTCGGGTACGACGCGTTCCGCGGCGAGCAGGCGGCGGTCATCGAGCATGTGGTGGCGGGTGGGGACGCCGTCGTGCTGATGCCGACCGGCGGCGGAAAGTCGCTGTGCTACCAGATCCCGGCGCTGGTCAGACCAGGCACGGGCATCGTGATCTCTCCGCTCATCGCGCTGATGCAGGACCAGGTCGACGCGCTGCGGGCGCTCGGTGTGCGGGCCGGGTTCATCAACTCCACGCAGGACTTCGGCGAGCGGCGCGCGATGGAGGCGGAGTTTCTGGCCGGGGAGCTGGACCTGCTGTACCTGGCGCCGGAGCGCCTGCGTCTGGACGCGACGCTGGACCTGCTGTCCCGCGCCAAGATCTCCGTCTTCGCGATCGACGAGGCGCACTGTGTGGCCCAGTGGGGCCACGACTTCCGGCCGGACTACCTGAGCCTGTCGGTGCTGGGCCAGCGGTGGCCGGAGGTGCCGAGGCTCGCGCTCACGGCGACCGCGACGCACGCCACGCACCGGGAGATCACGCAACGCCTCGGGATGCCGGAGGCCCGGCACTTCGTGGCGAGCTTCGACCGCCCCAACATCCAGTACCGGATCGTGGGGAAGTCGGACCCGAAGAAGCAGCTGCTGTCGTTCCTGCGTGAGGAACACGCGGGGGACGCGGGCATCGTCTACTGCCTCTCGCGCAACTCGGTGGACAAGACGGCGGAGTTCCTCTGCCGGAACGGCATCGAGGCGGTTCCGTACCACGCGGGGCTCGACGCGGGGACGCGCGCGGCGCACCAGTCCAGGTTCCTGCGGGAGGAGGGGCTGGTAGTCGTCGCGACCATCGCCTTCGGTATGGGCATCGACAAGCCGGACGTGCGGTTCGTCGCCCACCTGGACCTCCCGAAGTCGGTCGAGGGCTACTACCAGGAGACGGGCCGTGCCGGGCGTGACGGCATGCCGTCGACGGCATGGATGGCGTACGGCCTCCAGGACGTGGTGCAGCAGCGCAAGATGATCCAGGGCGGGGAAGGTGACGAGGCGTTCCGGCGGCGCGCGGCGTCCCATCTGGACGCGATGCTCGCCCTCTGCGAGACCGCGCAGTGCCGGCGGGCGCAGCTCCTGGCGTACTTCGGGCAGGAGCCCGGTGCGCCGTCCTGCGGCAACTGCGACACGTGCCTGAATCCGCCCGAGACGTGGGACGGGACGGTGCCGGCGCAGAAGGTGCTGTCGACGGTGGTGCGGTTGCAGCGGGAGCGGCGGCAGAAGTTCGGAGCGGGCCAGATCATCGACATCCTGCTGGGCCGCAAGACGGCCAAGGTGATCCAGTTCGACCACGACCAGCTGTCGGTGTTCGGCATCGGCGAGGAGCTGGCGGAGGCGGAATGGCGGGGCGTGGTACGGCAGCTGCTGGCGCAGGGGCTGCTGGCGGTCGAGGGTGAGTACGGCACGCTGGTGATGACGGAGGAGAGCGCCTCTGTGCTGAGCCGGGAGCGTGAGGTGCGCCTGCGCAAGGAGGCGAAGACGGTGCCGGCCGCGCGCTCCGCCTCCGCGAAGGGCGAGCGCAAGGCGAAGTCGGCCGCCGCCAAGGCGGACCTGCCGACGGAGGCGGTACCGGTCTTCGAAGCGCTGCGGGCGTGGCGCGCGGAGCAGGCGCGGGAGCAGGGCGTACCGGCGTACGTGATCTTCCACGACGCGACGTTGCGGGAGATCGCGACGGTGCGGCCGGGATCGGTGGCGGACCTGGGCGGCATCGCCGGCCTCGGCGAGAAGAAGCTGGCCACGTACGGGGAGGGAGTGCTGGGAGTGCTGGCCTCGCTGGACGGGGCGGAGGTGGAGGCGCCGACGGCCCCGGCGGGCGCAACGCCCCCGGCGTCTCCCGCGGCCCGGGTTGGCGCGTCGGCCTCGGCGTCTCCCGCGGCCCGGGTGGCTGCGGCGTCTCCGGTGGCTCCGGTGGGCGCGGCGGACCCGGCGGTCGGATCGGCGGCCCCGGCCAGGGCGGCGGTGTCCGCGGCACCGGTTGCCGATGCGGACGCGGCGGAATGGGACTGGGACGCGGAACCCGACTGGGACGAGCCGGAACTGTCCGGCCCGGCGTAGGGAGGCGTTGCCCCACCCCGTACGCTGCCCCTTCCCGCTGCGACACTTTGCGGCTCCGCCGCGCGGGGCGCTGCCCCAGACCCCGCTCCTCAAACGCCGGAGGGGCTGGATTTGGTTGCGGTAACCATTCAGCCCGTCCGGCGTTTGAGGACATGCCCGGAGGGCGTCCGGGGGTCTGGGGGCTTGCCCCCGGTTCGGGAAGGGGCGGGGTGGGGAAAGCCCCGCGCAGCGGCACCCCACGCCCGCGCCCGGCCCTGGGCACCCGCCCACCCCGGCACCCGGGGCAGCGGCACTCCGGTCCCGCACCCCGGTCCCGCGACCCGGCCACCCGGGCAGCGGCGCCCCGGCCCTGACCACCTGCCACCCCGGACCCGAGGCAGGGGCACTCCGGCCCCGCGCCCCGCACCCGGGGCAGCGGCACCCCGGTCCCCCCTCCGGTCCCCGCAGGGCTAGGTCGCCGGGGTGATGCGGCCCGTTACCTCGCCCAGGCCTACCCTCGTGCCGTGCGGGCCCGGTGCCCACGCCGTCATCGTCACCTCGTCGCCGTCCTCCAGGAACGTGCGCTTGCCCGTGGCGAGTTCGATCGGGTCGCGGCCGTTCCAGGTGAGTTCGAGGAGGGAGCCTCGCTGGTTCACCTCGGGGCCGCTGACCGTGCCGGAGCCGAAGAGGTCGCCCGTACGGAGCGACGCACCGTTCGCCGTCATCTGGGTCAGCTGCTGGGCCGCCGTCCAGTACATGGTCGAGAAGGGCGGAGACGAAACCACCTCGCCGTTGATCTTCACCTCGATGCGGATGTCGTAGCCGCCGGGCTCCTCCTCGTTGGAGTCGTCCAGGTAGGGGAGGAGGGGGAAGTCGCGGGCCGGGGGCGCCACATGGGCCGCGTCCAGCGCTTCGAGGGGGGTCACCCACGCCGATACGGATGTGGCGAAGGACTTGCCCAGGAAGGGGCCGAGGGGCACGTACTCCCACGCCTGGATGTCCCGCGCCGACCAGTCATTGAGGAGGAACAGGCCGAAGACGTGCTCCCGGAAGTCCGCCAGCGGCACCGGCGTGCCGTGAGTGGAAGGCGTGCCGACGATGAAGCCGACCTCCGCTTCGATGTCGAGCTTGACCGAAGGGCCGAAGACCGGGGCCGGGTCCACCGGGGCCTTGCGCTGGCCGCTGGGGCGCACGACGTCCGTACCGGACACCACAACCGTGCCGGCCCGGCCGTGGTAACCGATCGGCAGATGCTTCCAGTTGGGGGTCAGCGCGTCACCGTCGGGGCGGAAGATCTTGCCGACGTTCGTGGCGTGGTGCTCGCTCGCGTAGAAGTCGACGTAGTCCGCGACGTCGTACGGGAGGTGCAGCGTGACCGCCGTGACCGGGTGCAGCAGGGGCTCGATGTCGGCGCGGTGCGCCGGGCTCGTCACCCACGCGGTGAGCGCCCGGCGTACGTCGCGCCAAGCGGTACGCCCCGCCGCCAGCAGCGGGTTGAGCGTCGGCTGGGCGAGCAGCGCCGCGTACGGAGAGCCCAGGGTGAGCGCTGCCGCCCCCGCGTCCAGCACATGGCCGCCGATACGGACACCGACACGGCGGCGCTCGGGCTCGTCCGCGGTGGAGAAGACACCGTAGGGGAGGTTGTGCGGGCCGAAGAGGTCGCCTTCGGCCAGGTCGAGCGGGCTCTGCTCGGGCATCGGTGCTGCCTCGCTTTCCAGGTCGTGGAGGACAACACGTTACGTGGGTGTCGCCTGGGAGGGCAGTGCCAAAAGATTTCGCAATGTCCGAAAAGGCCTTGCTGGAGGGGGAATTCCGGCTTGGCGCCCTTTGGGGACGGACGCGCGGGGCTCCCAGGCCTCCAGGCCGGACGGCGTCAGCAGTCCGCGGGGCTGTCCGAAGGAGGCGTGATCGTCCTCGGGGCGGGTGGGCGCGCGGGTGGTTCGGTGGCCTCGCCGTCGGGCGGGGCATCGGACACGGCGTCGCGGGATGAAGGTACTATTTATGCCTGCATGGGGCGATAGAGGCATACCGGGCACATCGGGCTGTGCTCAGGGCCACGGGAAGGCGCTCACTGTGATCGAAAGGCGACCGGATACGCTGACTTGAGTGAAGGCAGCGACACATCGACAATCCGTGTGATCGTCAGCAGACAGGAGTGACCCTCGTGACCGTCGTCGGGCCGTTCGGACTGAGCGTGCGGGACCAGGCTCTTGAGACCGATGTCCAGACCGGCTTGGCAGCCGTCGAGGAAGGACTGCTCGACGCCACCAAGAGCGAGGTGCCCTTCATCACGGAGGCCGCCCAGCATCTGGTCCGGGCCGGGGGCAAGCGGTTCCGGCCGCTGCTGGTCATGCTGGCCGCGCAGTTCGGTGACCCCCACGCGCCGGGCATCGTGCCCTCCGCCGTGGTCGTCGAGCTGACGCATCTGGCGACGCTGTACCACGACGACGTGATGGACGAGGCGGACGTACGCCGCGGGGTCGCCAGCGCCAATGCCCGCTGGGGCAACTCGGTCGCGGTCCTCACCGGCGACTTCCTCTTCGCGCGCGCTTCGCACATTCTGGCGGACCTGGGTCCGGAGGCCGTACGGATCCAGGCGGAGGCGTTCGAACGTCTCGTCACCGGCCAGATCCTGGAGACGGCCGGTCCCCGCGAGGGCCAGGACCCTGTGGGGCACTACCTGGACGTCATTGCGGGCAAGACCGGCTCGCTGATCGCCGTATCGGGGCGTTTCGGCGCGATGATGTCGGGCGCCGACGAGCGCGTCGTCGGCATCCTCACGCAGTACGGCGAGCGCCTCGGCACCGCCTTCCAGCTGGCCGACGACGTACTCGACATCGCGAGCGACAGCCACGAGTCGGGCAAGACGCCGGGCACGGACCTGCGCGAGGGCATCCCCACGCTGCCGGTACTGCTGCTGCGCGCGCAGGCCGCGGAGCACGGGCGCCCGGACGACGTCGAGCTGTGCGAGCTGCTGGACGGCGACCTCACGGACGACGCCAGGCTCGCCGAGGTGCTGCGGCGTCTGCGTGCGCACCCGGCCCTCGAGCAGGCGCGACGCGACACCATCCGGTACGCCGAGGAGGCCAGGGCCTCGCTGGCGCCGCTGCCCGAGTGCTACGCGAAGTCGGCTCTGGAGGAGCTGTGCGACGCGGTGGTGCACCGCGCCGGGTAGGAGCGAGAGATGTGACTCAGGTCACATTGTCGCGTTGAGTTCGGAATCGCATCCGCTCCGTATTCATGCCCAGAAGCCGACGCAGGGGGCGGCGGCACTGGAACGGGGAGATGTCCGGTCATGGGCTGGATCGCGAAGATTCGCAGGCGTAAGAGCGGCGTCCTCATCGGCATCACGGCGGTCGCGGCAGCGGCGGGCGTCACTCTCGCCGCCCTTCCGGCCATTGCCGCCGACAGGGGCAGCAGTGGCAGGGGCAGCGGCACGGGGGCGTCGTTCTTCGTGGCCAGCCTGACCGGCGCCAACGAGGTACCGGTCGAGGGCGGGCCCGCCCTCGGCGACCGGGACGGCGTCGCGCTGGAATTCGTCAAGGTCAAGGGCAGCACGGTGTCGTTCGCCGTGGAGTGGCGCGGCACCGGCGAGCCGACCGCGCTCCACATCCACCAGGGCGGCAAGGGCGTCAACGGCGGCATCAAGGCCGACTTCACCAAGCAGCTCGGCCACGACAAGGGCAAGGGCCACGGCAAGGACAAGGGCAAGGCGCGGACCGCGACCGGTTCGGTCGAGGTCGCGGACGCGGCGCTGCTCAAGGCGTTCAAGGCCGACCCGACGAGCTTCTACGCCAACCTGCACACCGCCGAGTTCCCGGCCGGCGCGGTGCGCGGCCAGTTCCACAAGGTCACCAATGGCTTCGACTTCGACCGCGCGCTGAACAACTTCCAGTCGCCGGTCGTCAAGGGCAAGCAGATCTACGCGTGCGTGAAGGGGACGGACGGCAAGCGCTCGTTCCAGCAGCGTGACGTACGGGCAGTACTCGCCGGCGACATCGCTCACTCCTTCGTACGGCCGAACTCCGGTACGCCGCAGTGGATCGCCCCGGACCACAGCGCGGTCACGGGCTCGCTCATCAGCAAGAGCGCGAACGGTGCGGGCAACATCCCGGAACTCGACCTCCAGGCTGAGCAGTCCGGCGAGAAGCACGGGCTCCTCGCGCAGACCACCGAGATCCTGCGGCTGAACACGGTGGGCGGCGTCGCGCCGGCCGGCAGTTGCGAGGCGGGCACGTCGACGGCCGTTCCGTATCAGGCGTACTACGTCTTCATCCAGCGGTAGCGGCAACCGCGGAAACGGTGGCAACCGCGGTAACTGGATGCAAGGGGCAATCGGCGTCTCCGCTCTCTGATGGTGGAGGCGCCGACGCCGGTTGTCATCCCGGAGCAGTAGATGGAGTTGATCCCCGGGGCTGACGCTTCCTGCCCGCCGTTTTGGTCAGATTGGGACCACCACTCCCCACCAATTCGGGTGAGAATGGCGGCGCGGGGTGGACGAGTGCAACTGGACGACGGCCGCCAACCACGGAGGTAGGGCACACATGGCACCGAACGACAGCGCACAGACCACCGAGGGCAGGAACTTCGCCGCGGGGCGCCGGAAGGCGGCGCGCTACATCGTCCCGGTCGCGGTGGCGGGGGTGGCGGCGGCGACCATCGGGCTCGTCCCGGCGCTCGCCGATTCCGGCGACCCCGATCTGCCGAAGATCACTGCTCAGCAGCTGATCGAAAAGATCGCGGCCTCGGACACCCAGCAGCTCTCCGGCACCGTGAAGATCAACACCGACCTGGGCATTCCTTCGCTCGGCGGCATGGCAGGCAGCCTGATGCCCAAGGGCGAGACCGGCGGCGACGGCTCGTCGGCCGACCCGCAGGCCAAGCTGATGGAACTCGCCTCCGGTACGCACACACTGCGCGTCGCGGCCGACGGCCCGGACAAGCAGCGGGTCTCGATCCTGGGCAACGCCGCGGAGTACAGCCTGATTCACAATGCCGGCGAGGTCTGGGCGTACGACAGTGCCTCGAACGAGGCCTTCCACGCCGAGGCACCCGCCGGCGCCAAGGACTCGGGCAAGGGCTCGGGCAAGGGCTCGGGCGAGGACTCCGGCAAGCGCGAGAAGCTGCCCGAGGGCGTTCCGACGACCCCCAAGGAGCTGGCCGAGGAGGCGCTGAAGGCCGCGGACGACACCACATCGGTCACGGTCGACGGTACGGCGCAGGTCGCGGGCCGGGACGCGTACCAACTGCTCATCAAGCCCAAGCAGTCCGGTTCGACGATCGGGTCCATCCGGATCGCGGTCGACGCCGAGAACGGCGTACCGCTCAAGTTCACCCTCACGCCGAGCAGCGGCGGCAAGGCCGCTATCGACGCGGGCTTCACGAAGGTCGACTTCGCGAAGCCGTCCGTGGACACCTTCAGGTTCAGCCCGCCCAAGGGCGCGAAGGTGACCGAGGCCGACGAACTGAAGACCCACGAGAAGGACTTCAAGAAGGACTTCAAGGGCAAGGACGAGCTGAAGGACTTCGAGGGACTCAACGTCATCGGCAAGGGCTGGACCACGGTCGCCGAGATCTCGTCCCCCGGCGGCGAAGCCGGCTTCAAGGCGCCCGAGAAGGGCGACGTGCCGCCGGAGGCCGCGGAGTTCATGGACGCGCTGGGTGACAAGGTGTCCGGCGAGTTCGGCTCGGGCACGGTCTTCAAGACCCGTCTCGTCAACGCCCTGATGACGGACGACGGCAAGGTGTACGTCGGCGCGGTCACCAAGGACGCGCTGGTCCAGGCCGCCAACGCGGCCAAGTAAGGCACAGCGGGGATGGAGGAGTTGTCCGCCGTGGACAGTGAGGCCGTGATCGCCACACGTGGGCTCACGAAGCGCTTCCGCGGCGGGCAGCTCGCCGTCGACGGCCTCGGTCTCAGGGTGCCCGCCGGCAGCGTCTTCGGCTTCCTCGGCCTCTTCCGGTCCGAGCTGACGATCACCTTCCGGCGCTGGCGCACGCTCGCGCTGCTGGCGGTGCTGGCCGCCGTATCCGTACTCATCGGCATCGCCGTGAAGATCGAGACGAGCGACGGTTCGCCGGTCAGCGGCGGAGGCGGCGAAGGGGGCGGCGCGGGCCCGGCCTTCCTCACCCAGATCACGAACAACGGGCTCTTCCTCGTCTTCGCGGCGCTCGCCGCCACCTTGCCGGTCTTCCTGCCGATGGCCGTCGGCGTCGTCGCGGGCGACGCGGTGGCGGGCGAGGCGAACGCCGGCACGCTGCGCTATCTGCTGGTCGCCCCGGCCGGACGTACCCGGCTGCTGCTCGCCAAGTACGCGTCCACCATGGTCTTCTGCCTGGTCGCTACCCTGGTCGTGGCCGTATCGGCGCTGGTCACCGGGGCCTTGCTCTTCCCGCTGGGTGAAGTCACGACGATCTCCGGTACGCGGATCGGCTTCGGGGACGGCCTGCTACGGGCCGCGCTGATCGCGGCCGTCGTAGCGGCCTCGCTGGCCGGGCTCGCGGCGATCGGCCTGTTCGTCTCGACGCTCACCAACAGCGGCATCGCGGCCATGGCGGCGACGGTCGGGCTGCTGATCACGGTGCAGATCCTGGACACGATCCCGCAGCTGCACGCGATCCACCCGTACCTCTTCCCGCACTACTGGCTGTCCTTCGCGGACCTGCTGCGCGAGCCGGTGTACTGGGACGAGGTGCTGGACAATCTCGGGCTCCAGGCGCTGTACGCGGCGGTGTTCGGCTCCGCCGCCTGGGCGCGCTTCACGACGAAGGACATCACAGCGTGAAGGTGCCCGGCCCCCGCCGGATGCTGTTGGTGAATTCGGGCCTGGTTGCTTCGCCCCGTCGTTATGCGGCGGGGCGGAGTGCTGTCAGGGGGCTGGTGCGGGTGCGGGCTCTTGGTGTGTCGGTGAGCCAGGCGTTGATGCGGATGAGGTTGACGGCGGCGCCGGTGAGCTGGTGCTGGAGGCTGGTCTTCGC
>NZ_JAGGPC010000003.1:0-149180 GCF_018614005.1 Streptomyces sp. ISL-99 | reverse complement strand
CGGCGGCGCCCGGGCGCGGCGGCCCGGCCGCGCGCCGGAGCCACAGGCGCCCACGGGCGGCCCCGGACGGCTGCGCTGCACGCAGCCCCCGGAGACCGGGCCGGGGCAAAGTACGCGTCACCGGTGTCGGCGGGAGAGGGGTCATGGTGTCGGTCCCGGGGTGTGGTCGGTGTCCGGGGGCGGGTCGGACGCGCGGTGGGCCGCGGTGTCCGAGGACGGGGCGGGGCCGCTGTGCGGGGGCGTTCCCGGCGGCCGGGTGGGGGCGCTGTGCCTGGGTGTTCCGGGCAGCGGGCCAGTGGTGCGGTGTGTGGTGGTTTCCGGGCGGTGGCCGGGGGTGCGGGCGCCGGGCGACGACGAGGCCAGGCGGTGGATGGCGGCCAGGGGGACCGGGAGCCAGTCCGGGCGGTGCCGGGCCTCGTAGAGGACCTCGTACACCGCCTTGTCCGTCTCGTACGCCCTGAGCAGCTCCGGCTCGTCACGGGGGTCGGTCCCCGACGCCTTCGCGTACCCGTCGCAGAACGCCTCACGGCACCGCGTCGCCCAGTCCGCGTCCCATGGCTGGTGCGAGCGGGCGGCGTAGTCGAACGACCGCAGCATGCCCGCCACATCGCGTACGACCGGTTGCGGGCGGCGCCGCTCCGCGAGGGGGCGCGACGGCTCGCCCTCGAAGTCGATGACCGACCACTCGCCGCCGGGTGCGCGCAGCGCCTGGCCCAGGTGCAGGTCGCCGTGGACCCGCTGGGCCGGCCAGGCCCGCCCGGCCCGCCCCCGCGCCGCGAACGCGTCGAAGGCGGTGCGCAGGGCGGGGACGTACGGGACGAGCGCCGGCACCGCCTGCGCCGCCGCGTCGAGGCGTTCGGTCATCGCCGCCGCCAGCGCCTCGGTCTGCTGCTTGCGCAGCATCACCGTCGGCAGGGCGCCGGCGAGCGCGGTGTGCACCTCGGCGGTGGCCCGGCCCAGCGCCTGCGCGTCGGCGGTGAAGTCGTTGCCGACGGCGAGGGCCCGCAGCGCGCGCTGCCAGCCGTCCTCCGAGCCGCGCAGGAAGGGCTGCAGGACCCCGAGGGTGTACGGCTCGTAGGGATCGTCGGCGTTGTCGGCCTCGTACCAGGCGACCGGCGCCGGCACCCGCTCGCAGCCCTTGCGGGCGAGGGCGAGCGGCAGCTCCAGATCGGGGTTGGAGCCGGGGCTGACCCGGCGGAAGACCTTGAGAATGAACGAATCTCCATAGACGAGAGACGAGTTGGACTGCTCGGCGCCGAGCGGCCTGGGTGTGAGACCGGGCGGAATGACGACCGACGGGTCCCGCTCGAAGCGCAGCGCCCCCCGCGCACCGGTGTTGCGCAGCCGTTCCAGGAGCAGACCGGCCAGGCGCGGGTCCAGAAGCGCGTCGTAGACGGTGAGACCCTCCAGCGGACCCTCCTGGGCGTGCCCGATCAGGGCCGGCGCGAGCCGCGGCGGCAGCGCGGACCGTACACCGAGCAGCAGTTGGTAGCAGTCGGCCACCGGTGGCGCCGGCGGACCGTGCGTGGCCGCGGCGGGCTGCTGGACGCTCACCAGCAGATGCAGCAGACCGGGAGCGCCCGTAACGCCGCCGGACGAGGGCAGCAACTCCGTGGCGGCGACGAGCGAGAACCCGGTGACCGGGCGTCCCTTGCCCGCGAACCACCGCTGCCTGGGCAGCCATTCGTACAGCAGCGGCGCCAGCGAGGGGAGCAGCGCCGGGGGTGGGGCTGGAGGAGTGGCGCGGCGGGCGGCCGTACTCCGGGTGGATGCAGCCTCCGACATGGCATCGCGTCCTTTCCCCGGGCACACCACAGGATGCGCAGAGTGTCCCGGATTGCGACCGTAGCTGTCCGGGCGGTGCGTGGGGTTCTCCCCGCAGCCGAAACGCGGGAAGTGTCGGGTCGGGGATCGTCCGTACGGACCCGATATGACGGGATGAGTGCCCACAGCGGGGCGGGGGAAACCGCCCCGCCGCAGAAGGCACTTCAGGCGCGCTTGGCCGGGAGCGGCGACGCGTCCTTGCGCAGCCGGAACCAGTAGAAGCCGTGACCTGCGAGGGTCAGCAGATACGGCCATTCGCCGATGGCCGGGAAACGCACCCCACCGATCAGTTCGACCGGATGCCGTCCGTTGAAGGCCTGGAGATCCAGTTCCGTCGGCTGCGGGAAGCGCGAGAAGTTGTGGACGCACAGCACGAGGTCGTCCTTGTACTCGCGCAGGAACGCGATCACCGCGGGGTTGGTCGACGGCAGCTCGGTGTACGAGCCGAGTCCGAAGGCCCGGTTCTGCTTGCGGATCTCGATCATCCGCCGGGTCCAGTGCAGCAGCGAGGAGGGCGAGGTCATCGCCGCCTCGACGTTGGTGACCTGGTACCCGTAGACGGGGTCCATGATCGTGGGGAGGAAGAGCCGTCCCGGGTCACAGGACGAGAAGCCGGCGTTGCGGTCGGGCGTCCACTGCATGGGTGTGCGTACGGCGTCCCGGTCACCGAGCCAGATGTTGTCGCCCATCCCGATCTCGTCGCCGTAGTACAGGATCGGCGAACCGGGGAGGGACAGGAGCAGCGCCGTGAACAGCTCGATCTGGTTGCGGTCGTTGTCGAGGAGGGGTGCGAGCCGCCGGCGGATGCCGATGTTGGCGCGCATCCGCGGGTCCTTGGCGTACTCCGCGTACATGTAGTCGCGCTCTTCGTCCGTGACCATTTCGAGGGTCAGCTCGTCGTGGTTGCGCAGGAAGATGCCCCACTGGCAGTTGGACGGGATGGCCGGGGTCTTGGCCAGGACTTCGGAGACCGGGTAGCGCGATTCGCGGCGTACGGCCATGAAGATGCGCGGCATGACAGGGAAGTGGAAGGCCATGTGGCACTCGTCGCCGCCCTTTTTGAAGTCGCCGAAGTAGTCGACGACGTCTTCCGGCCACTGGTTGGCCTCGGCGAGGATCACGGTGTCCGGGTAGGACGCGTCGATCTCCTTGCGCACCCGCTTCAGGAACTGGTGGGTGCGGGGGAGGTTCTCGCAGTTGGTTCCCTCCTCCTGGTAGAGGTAGGGAACGGCGTCGAGGCGGAAGCCGTCGATGCCCAGGTCGAGCCAGAAGCGCAGGGCGGAGATCATCTCCTCCTGCACGGCCGGGTTCTCGTAGTTGAGGTCCGGCTGGTGGGAGAAGAAGCGGTGCCAGAAGTACTGCTTGCGGACGGGGTCGAAGGTCCAGTTGGACGTCTCCGTGTCGACGAAGATGATCCGGGCGTCCTGGTACTGCTTGTCGTCGTCGGCCCAGACGTAGTAGTCGCCGTACGGCCCCTCCGGATCGGACCTCGACTCCTGGAACCACGGATGCTGGTCGCTCGTGTGGTTCATGACAAAGTCGATGATGACGCGCATGCCACGGTGGTGCGCGGCGTCCACGAACTCCACGAAGTCGGCCAGGTCGCCGAACTCGGGGAGGACGGACGTGTAGTCCGATACGTCGTAACCGCCGTCGCGCAGCGGTGACTTGAAGAACGGCGGCAGCCAGAGGCAGTCGACGCCGAGCCATTGGAGGTAGTCCAGCTTGGCGGTGATGCCCTTGAGGTCGCCTACGCCGTCTCCGTTGCTGTCCTGGAAGGAACGGACGAGCACTTCGTAGAACACCGCTCGCTTGAACCACTCCGGGTCGCGGTCCTTGGCGGGCGTGTCCTCGAACGTGTCGTGGACGGGCTCATTGACGATCATGATGTGGGTGACCCTCCGATCGGCGGGGACGGTCGCAGGACGACGATGTGCGCGGGCGTACGGCCCGGCTCGAGGCGCACATAGTTGGCCCTGCCCCAGTGGTAGGTCTCGCCGGTGAGCTCGTCGCGCACCGGGACGGAGTCGGACCAGTCGAGGCCGAGTTCCGGCATGTCCAACGAGACCGTGGCCTCCTGGGTGTGGTGAGGGTCGAGGTTGACGACCACCACAACGATGTTCGAACCGGAGCGCTTCGAGTACGCGATGACCGCGTCGTTGTCGGCGTGGTGGAAGTGCAGATCGCGCAGCTGCTGAAGCGCCGGGTGACGGCGGCGCACGCGGTTGAGGGTGGTGATCAGCGGGGCGATGGTGCGGCCCTCGCGTTCGGCCGACTCCCAGTCGCGCGGCCGCAGTTGGTACTTCTCCGAGTCCAGGTACTCCTCGCTGCCCGGCTTGGCCGGGGTGTTCTCGCACAGCTCGTAGCCCGCGTACACGCCCCACGAGGGCGCCAGGGTCGCGGCGAGCACGGCCCGTACCTCGAAGGCGGGACGGCCGCCGTGCTGGAGGTAGGCGTGCAGGATGTCCGGGGTGTTCACGAAGAAATTGGGACGCATGTACGAAGCGGCGTCGCCGGTGAGCTCCGTGAGGTACTCGGTCAGTTCCTGCTTGGTGTTGCGCCAGGTGAAGTACGTGTACGACTGCTGGAAGCCGACCGCCGCCAGGGTGTGCATCATCGCGGGGCGGGTGAAGGCCTCGGCGAGGAAGATCACGTCGGGGTCGGTGCGGTTGATGTCCGCGATGACCTTCTCCCAGAAGACCACCGGCTTGGTGTGCGGATTGTCGACGCGGAAGATCCGTACCCCGTGGCTCATCCACAGCCGCAGCACCCGCAGCGTCTCGCGGACCAGGCCGGGCATGTCGGCGTCGAACGCGATCGGGTAGATGTCCTGGTACTTCTTCGGCGGGTTCTCGGCGTACGCGATCGAGCCGTCGGCGCGGTGGTGGAACCACTCCGGGTGCTCCTTGACCCAGGGGTGGTCGGGCGAGCACTGGAGCGCGAAGTCCAGTGCGATCTCCATGCGCAGGTCCCGGGCGCGCGCGACGAAGGCGTCGAAGTCCTCGAAGGTGCCGAGGCCGGGGTGGATCGCGTCGTGGCCGCCGTCCTTCGAACCGATCGCCCAGGGCACGCCGACGTCCCGGGCCGATGCCGACAGGGTGTTGTTGGGGCCCTTGCGGTGCGTGGTGCCGATGGGGTGAATGGGCGGCAGGTACACCACGTCGAAGCCCATCGCGGCCACGGCGGGCAGCCGCTCGGCGGCCGTCTTGAACGTTCCGCCGGTCTGCTTCCCCCGTTTGTCGGTACGGACGCCCTCGGAGCGCGGGAAGAACTCGTACCAGGAGCCGAAGAGCGCGCGCTCGCGCTCGACGAGCAGCGGCATCTCGGGTGAGGAGGTGACCAGCTCGCGCAGCGGGTGGCGGCCGAGCGCGGCGTCCGCCTCCGGGTCGAGCGCGGCGGCGAGCCGGGCGGCGGGGGGCTTCGCGGTGTCGCGCAGCGCGTCGACGGCGGCCAGGACCGCCTCACGCCCGTCCTTCTTCGGCACACCGGAGGCGGCCCGCTCGTACAGCTCCGCCCCCTCCGCGAGTACGAGCTCGGTGTCCTGGCCCGCCGGGACTTTGATGCGGGCGTTGTGGCGCCAGGTCGCCACGGGATCCGACCAGGCCTCCACGGCGTACGTCCACTGACCCTCGGCGAGGGGCGTCACGCGCGCGCCCCACCGGTCGGTGCCCGGCGCGAGTTCGCGCATCGGCGTCCAGGGCCCCTCCCGGCCCGCCGGGTCACGCAGGACGACGTTGGCGGCGACGGCGTCGTGACCCTCGCGGAAGACGGTGGCGGTGACTTCGAACGTCTCACCGGCCACCGCCTTCGCCGGCCTTCTGCCGCA
Organism: Streptomyces sp. ISL-99; assembly: GCF_018614005.1. Lineage (NCBI taxonomy): Bacteria > Bacillati > Actinomycetota > Actinomycetes > Kitasatosporales > Streptomycetaceae > Streptomyces > Streptomyces sp. ISL-99. Next base: position 143,530 of record NZ_JAGGPC010000003.1, on the reverse strand, counting down.
GTCGACGGCGGGACGTACGTCCAGGACAGGGATGCGACCGATCATTGGCTCACCTGGGGGCTGTGCGGCCGCGGACGAGCGCGGCTCGCGTTCGGGGGCTTTCTTGGGGTCTGTCCTTTTTATCTGCTCCGTTGGCGACTGGCGGGGTGCGGGCATCACCGCTCCTGTCCACGTTCACTCGGGTGGACCGACTTGGGCCGACTTGGGTACGTGGGGGTGCGTACCGGAGGAGCCTTCCCTCGTACCACGGGTGCGCAATCCGGGGGTTTGTTAACTACCGCCGCGTAAGAATGCCGAAAAGAAACGGCCCCGCCTTTCGGGCGGGGCCGTCCGTTTTCCGGTGTGCGAGTGTGCCGCTGCGATCAGTTGTTCACCTGGAGCAGGCGGTTCGGCGAGGCGAGGCCCGCGCCGGTGACCTTGTCCTTGGCCGCCTTCTCGGTCAGCGCCCGGCTCACGTCCGCCGGGGTCGCCGACGCGTGACCGGCCAGGTACAGCGCCGCCGCGCCCGCGGTGTGCGGGGCCGCCATCGACGTACCGGATATGGTCTTTGTCGCCGTGTCACCCGTGTTCCAGGCGGACGAGATCGCCACTCCGGGGGCGAACAGGTCGAGCTGCGGACCCCAGTTCGAGAAGCTCGCACGCGCGTCCTTGACGTCCGTCGCGCCGACCGTGACCGCTTCCGCGACGCGGGCCGGCGAGTACAGGTTCGCCGGCAGCCCGTCGTTGCCCGCCGCGACCGTGTACGTGACGCCGGACGCGATCGAGTTGCGTACGGCCGCGTCCAGCTGGGCGTTGGCGAAACCGCCGAGGCTCATGTTCGCCACGGCCGGCTTCCTGGCGTTCTTGGTCACCCAGTCGATGCCCGCGATGACCTGGGCCGTCGTACCGGAGCCGGCGTTGTCGAGCACCCGTACGCCGACCACCTCGGCCTTCTTCGCGACGCCGTACGTCTGGCCCGCGACGGTGCCGGCGACGTGCGTGCCGTGACCGTTGCCGTCCTGGGCGGTGGCGTCGTTGTCGACGAAGTCCCAGCCGCTGCTCGCCCGGCCGCCGAAGTCCTGGTGGGACGAGCGGATACCGGTGTCGATGACGTACACGTTCACGCCGCCGCCGGCGCTGTCGGGATACGTGTACGACTTGTCCAGGGGGAGGCCGGGCTGGTCGAGCCGGTCCAGGCCCCACGTCGGGTTCTGCTGGGTGCCGGCCAGCGACACCTTGGTGTCCTGGACCACGGAGGCGACGTTCGGGTCGGCCGCGAGGCGCTTGGCCTCCGCCTCGTCCGCTCTCACCGCGTAACCGTTGAGCGCGGTGCTGTACGTGTGCTTGATGGTCGCCCCGTACCGCTGCGCGAGGTCGCTGCCGGCCTCGGAGGGAGCCTTGATTCCCCCCGGTCCGGTCTTGAGCGTGACGATGTAGCTGTTGCCGACCGAGCCGGGTGCGCCGGCTCCCAGTATTCGCCCCTCGGCCGGGGCGGCCTGCGCGGGCAGCGTGATGGCCGAGAGAACCGCTGCCGTGGTGACAGCGGTGACGGCTCCCGCGAGGCGCGGGCGGGAATTGCGCGTTTGTGCCATGTGCTGAGTCCCCTCCTCAACTTGGCGCACGTACTGCGGAGTTGGTGCGGCCCTCTCGGCCGGCCCCCCGTGGTGCTGCCGCAGACGCCTCTGGGCAGCCTCTCGTGCGCTGTGAAGCACTACAAGACCGCACGCGGGGCCGGAATTGGCCATATCGCCGGTGAGGGCATTGAGGAGGTGATCACTCAGGTTGTCCGCAGGTCTTCCAAAAAGGGGAGGACCCGAAAGGGGAGGACTAGGAGACCGCGGTCGCGTCGTCGGCCCAGATCTGCCACGGCTGCCTGGCCACCCACTCGTCGACCGGTGCCGGCTTCACGCAGAGCGCCTCGGCGGCGCTGCCGTCGTCTCCCGCCATCAGCTCGGGGCCCGCGCCGCTCGCCATGTAGTGGTAGATGCCCGCCACACCGGCCGCCGCCCGGGGTCCGATGGCCTGCGCCAGTCCCTCCTCGAAGACGTGCGGCGGCAGCGGTACGTAGTGCACGTCGCGGCCGAGCCCCTGCGCGAAGGCCGTCGCGAGCTCGTCCCCGGTCAGGCTCTGCGAGCCGCCGATGTCCAGCGTGCGGCCGGCGACACCGTCCGCGGTCAGCGCCGCGTACACGGCCTCGGCGAGATCCCGGTGGGAGATCCAGGCGGTCCTCGTGTCGGCGGGCAGCGGGTAGGCGAGTACGCCGTCCCTCGCCAGCGCCGGGCCGTTCCACGGGCTGAAGAGGTTGTCGAGGTAGACCGGCGGCCGCAGCACGACCAGCTCCACACCGCTCCCGCGCAGGCCCTCGCGCAGTACGGTCTCGGCGAGCCGCCGGGTCTCGAAGGCCGCCACATTGGTGGAGGCCTCGGGGACGCGGGTGTTGGAGTTGTAGACAACTCTCCGCACTCCGGCCCCACGGGCCGCGTCCGCGATGTTCCGGGCGTACGTCCTGACCGTCTCGGTGTCGTACACCAGCGGCATCACGACCGAGGCGTGCGTGGCGCGCTCGAAGAGGTGGCGTACGTCGTCCGCGTTCGCGAGGTCGCCAAGGACGAAGGCGGCTCCCCCGAGCTCGGGGCGCTCGCTCTCGGACTTGCGGGTCAGTGTGCGGACGCGGTGGTTCCGCTCCACCAGCAGGCGGGCCACCGCGCCGCCCTGGAAGCCGGTCGCCCCCACGACCGCGACGCGCATCGGAATGTGATCGGACATGAGTGTCTAGAGCCCTTCGATAGGGTGAGGCTGTTGCCGTGAACGGCCTTTCCAGGCTGGCGGCGGGGGCTTCGGCCGATCAATTAACAAACCGGGGCGAGGGTTGAGGGATCGTCCAATGGACGCGATGGAACGACCAGGCGACGAAGGCGGCGAAAGCGGCGAAAGCGACGACCTGCTCAGCGAGCTGTTGAAGCCTTTGCGCCTCACCGGCGTTTTCGACAGCCGCTGGCATGTGAACGCCCCGTGGGCCATCGAGGGTGACGCCGAGCAGAGCTGCGCCGTACTCCACTACATCGTCGAGGGCGGCTGCTGGATCAGCGGCGAGGGCCAGACCCCCCTCGAACTGAACGTGGGCGACCTCGCCGTCTTCCCGACCGGGACCGCGCACCGCCTCTCCGACCGGCCGGACCGGCAGGGCATGCCGCTGCGCGCCGTGCTGCCCGAGCGCCAGCCCGGTACGTCCGGCGAGATCAGGATCGAGGGCAGCGGACCGGAGAGCCGGCTGCTGTGCGCCGGGCTGCACTACGACGCGAGCGCCGCGACCGGCCTCTACAAGGCGCTGCCGTGGGCCCTGGTGCTCGACGGCCCGCAGGTCGCCGCCGAACCGCTGCTGCGTGACACGTTGCGCCTGCTCGCGGCGCCGGACCGGCCCGTCGGGCCCGGCGACCGGCTCATCACGCTGCGCGCGTTCGAGATGGCGCTGGTGCTGGCGCTGCGGCCGCTGCTGCGCCAACTGGCCGACAACCCGGCAGCGCTGCCGGTGCTGCGGCACCCCGGCATCAGCAGGGCGATGGTGATCATCGCGACCCGGTTCGCGGAGCCGTGGACGATCGAGTCGCTGGCCCGCGAGGTCGGCATGTCCAGGTCCGCCTTCACCGCCGCCTTCCGCACCCTGGTCGGGGACGCGCCGGCGCGGCACCTGACGGGGCGGCGGATGCAGGAGGCGGCGCGGCTGCTGAGGGAGACGACGGTGGCGCAGTCGGCGGTGCCGCAGCGGGTCGGTTACCAGAGCTCGGTGGGCTTCCACCTCGCGTTCCGCAAGTGGTTCGGCACGACGCCTGGCGAGTACCGGATCGCGGCGGGGCCGGCGTAAGAGGCCCTGCGGGCCGGCCGGCCACCCGCACCGGACTGGCCGGTTCATAAGGACCGGTGGACGGGTGTTCATTGCCGGGGCGGGCGCGGCCAGACAGGCTCGGCAGCGGCATTGCCGTTCCGTATGAGGAGAATTGGTGACGAGGTCCGGTCAGGATTATCTGGAATCGCTGCGAGACGGCCGAGAGGTGTGGCTGGACGGCGAGCGGGTCAAGGACGTCACCCGGCACCCGGCCTTCCGCAACACCGCGGGATCCATCGCCCGCCTCTTCGACCTCGCACACGACTCCGAGCACACACCCGTGCTCACGTCGCAGGGCGTGCACCGCGCCTACGCGATCCCGCGATCGTACGAGGACCTGGTCGCCCGCCGCCGGGCCCACAAGGTGTGGGCGGAGGCCAGCTTCGGCTTCCTCGGCCGTACGCCCGACTACATGGCCGCCGGAGCCACCGGATTCGCCGCGCTCCCGCAGGTCTTCACCACGGAGTCGTTCGACGGAGCCCCGAACGCCCTCGCCTACCACCGGCGGCTCGCCGAGGGCGACCTTTACCCCACCTTCACCATCACCAATCCGCAGATCGACCGCACCAGGTCCGCCTCCGAGCAGGAGGAGGACGACCTGGTGGTCCGCGTCGTCGCGGAGCGCGACGGCGGGATCGTCGTACGCGGCGCCAAGATGATCGGCACCGGCGCCGTCTTCGGCAACGAGGTCATCGTCGGGACCATCGAGCCGCTCGCCCCGCAGGACATCGAGCACGCCGTCTGCTTCTCCGTGCCGATCGACACCCCGGGACTGAAATTCCTCTCCCGTACGTCGTACGAGGCGCAGGCGCGCAGCGTCTTCGACAACCCGCTGTCCTCCCGCTTCGACGAGAACGACGCCCTGCTGGTCTGCGAGGACGTCTTCGTACCGTGGGAGAACGTCCTCGCCTACCGCAACGTCGACGCGAGCTTCACGATGTGGTGGCAGACCCCGGCGTACGTCAACTTCGTGCACCAGGCGGCGACCCGCTTCTGGACCAAGCTCGAATTCCTCACCGGCCTCGCCATCCTCATCACTAAGGCCAACAACACCTACCAGCTGCCGCCCGTCACCCAGGCCATCGGCCGGCTGATGGGCAAGGTCGCCCAGGCGAAGGCCTTCGTGCTGGCCGCGGAGGCGTCGTACGAGAACGTCGAGGGCGGGCAGGGCGTCAAGCCCGGCAAGGAGATCTCCTTCGCGCAGCGCATCATGGCCGGTGAGCTCTACCCGCAGGCCGTGCAGGAGATCAAGATGCTCGCGGGCGGCGGCGTCATCCAGCTGCCCGCCTCCGCCGAGGACCTGCTGCACCCGGAGCTCGGGCCGCTCGTCAAGAAATACATCCGCTCGCCCGGACACCCCGCCGAGGACCGGATCAAGCTGCTCAAGCTGGCCTGGGACGCGCTCGGTTCGGAGTTCGCCGGACGGCACGAGCAGTACGAGCGCTTCTACCACGGCGCCCCGCACATCTACCTGATGCAGCAGGTGTGGGAGGGCGACACCGACGCCTGCGAGTCGCTCGCGCAGGCCTGCCTCGACGGCTACACGCTGGGGCCGGGCGGCGGGGAGCGCCCGGCGCCCGGTGCTTTCCCGGGGGACGACCCCCGGACCCCCGGCCGAAACACCGCAGGGCGAGGCGCGAATCGGTGAAGGGCTCTGTGAAGGCGGCCCTCGCGCTGCTCGCCTCCACCCAGCTGCTGCTCATCATGGACACCGCGATCATCAACGTCGCGCTGCCCTCCATCGGTGAGGATCTCGGCTCGGGCTCGGCGGGACTGTCGTGGGTGGCCAACGCCTACCTCATCACCTTCGGCGGGCTGCTCCTGCTCGGCGGGCGTACCGCCGATCTCCTCGGCCACCGACGGCTCTTCGTGGCCGGTCTCGGCCTGCTTGCCGCCGCCTCCGCCGTCGGCGGGATCGCCCAGACCTCCGGCGCGCTGATCGCCGCCCGCGCCGTCCAGGGCGTGGGCGCCGCGCTGGCCGCGGCGGCCGCGTTCGCCCTGCTGCTGATCCTCTTCCCGGACGGGCCCGGGCGGCACAAGGCACTCGGCGCGTTCGCCGCGATGGGCGGCCTCGGCGGCGTACTGGGAACCGTGCTGGGCGGGGTCCTCACCGACCTGCTCGGCTGGCGCTCCACCTTCTGGCTCAACGTGCTCGTCGGGCTGGTGCTCGGCCTGCTCGCCCTGCGCCTCCTCGACGGCGGTACGCGCTCCGCCGAGCGCGGCTTCGACCTCGGCGGCGCGCTCACCGCCACCGGTGGGCTCGGTCTGATCGCGTACGCGCTCGTCGGCGCGGGCGAGGCGGGGTGGACCAGCGGGCGGACGCTCGCCGCCGGTGGCGGCGGACTGCTGCTGCTCGCCGCCTTCGCCGTACTCGAAGGGAAGATCGCGCGTCCGCTGGTGCCACCCGGCGTGCTGCGGCGGCCCGCGCTGCGGCTCGCCAATGTGCTGAGCGCGCTCGCCCAGATGGCTCTCTTCCCGATGTTCTTCCTCGTCAGCCTGTACCTCCAGAGCGTGCTCGGCCACTCGCCGCTCTTCGGCGGGCTCGGGCTGCTGCCGCTGTCGGTCGTCGTCGTCGTCACCGCGCCGCAGAGCGGGCGCCTCATCGCCGGGCTCGGCCTGCGGTCCACGATGACGCTCGGCTTCGGGCTGCTCTTCGCCGGTACGGCCTGGCTGGCCCTCGCGCTCGCCGCGGAAGACACCTTCTTCACCACCGTCCTCGCCCCCAGCCTGGTACTCGGCGTCGCCCTGCCCCTGGTCATGGTCACCACCAATGTGGCCGCGACGGCCGAGGCGTCGCCCGAGGAGACGGGGCTCGCCTCCGGGCTCGTCAACACCAGCCAGCAGTTCGGCTCGGTCCTCGGCCTCGCCGTCCTGGTCGCCGTCTCCACCGCCGTCACGGACGCGTCCACCAGCGCCGCCGTCACGGCCGAGACCGCGGGCTTCAGGGCCGCGCTCCTCGTCGGCGCCGCCTTCGCGGGCGTGGCCGCACTGCTCTCCACCCGGTTGCGCCTCCCAGCACCGGCCGATCTCCCGGCACCCCGGGAGCAGGTGGAGGACGCCTTGAAGTGAGGCTGCGGCGGGCGGCGTTGAGGGGCGCCGCCCGCCCGCGCGCGGGACTCGCCGCGCGCCGGTGCGCGCCAGGGCGTGCCGTACGGAACGGGCAGCGCTGCCCGGAGTACGGGACACCCCGGCGCTGACCGGCACCACGCGACGGCCGGCCACGAGCCGCCGTCGCGATCGATCCGGGGCCGCCACCAGGGACCGCATCACCGCACTGCGCAAACCTCCGCCGCGCCCACACCGCGGCGGAACCACGCCGTCGGCCGCACCGCATGGCATCCACCGAATCCCATTGCCCGAGGGGGGCATCCCATGACCACGCACCTCACGCACCTCACTGAGCTGCGGAACGCCGTCGACCTCGTCGCGCCCGGTCTTGACGCACTGCGCGAGCCGCGTTACCGGATATCCGAGATACGCGAGGCCGACCCACTGGCCGCCGACCCGCTGCTCGCCGTACTGCCCGCGATGAACCGCGACGCCGACGTCCCGGCTCTCACCGTCGCCCTTCGGACCCTCCTGCCGCTCCCCGCCACCGTCGACCGGTGGAGCGTCGTCGAGTCGCTCGGTGCCATGCGCGACCTCGGCATGATCCTCGGCTCGCTCAAACGGCACGGCACCGAGCCGCTGGCCGTCGTACCCGAGGCCCTGCCCGTCCTGGAGGCGCTCGGGCGGCGTACCGACATGGTGCCGCGCGACACCGTGCACCACTACACGACGTGGAACCCCATCGGCGCCCGCCGGCGCATGTACACCGGTGAGGAGATGGAGGGCAACCTCCAGGACGCCGTCCGCATGGTCTTCCCCAGTCTCGCCGCCTCGCTCGACACCTGCGCCGCGCTGGCCCGCCTCGAACCGCACGATCCGAGCTTCGCCCTCGCCCTCGACCGCACCGCGCAGCACGTCCAGTCCATGGTCGACTCCATCGACTTCACCGTCGCCAACGTCTCGCCGGTCTTCTTCGCGCGGGTCCTGCGCCCGTACTTCGAGGAGATCGACGTAGCGGGCATCGACTACCTCGGCCCGGCCGCCGCACAGGTGCCGCTGTGGCTGGTCGACCTGACGCTGTGGCAGTGCGACCACAGCAGCCCGGAGTACGACCGCTTTCTCGCCGAGTCGGTGCAGTACTCCCTGCCGTGCTGGCGCGACTTCTACGCCGCGCACCGCGTCGGCACCTCCGCCGTCTCCAAGCTGTCCACCGCCATCGACTGGGAGAACGCGGACCGGCTGTCCCCGCGGCTCGCGGCCTCCGCCATCTCCCTCGCCCGCGTACTGCGCATCCTCAAGACCTTCCGGGCCCGCCACATCGGCATCGCCCGCAAGGCGTACAGCGAGGAGGTGCGGCTCTACGAGGTGGGCTCCGGCGGCGCCCCCATCGAGCTGCTGCGTTCCGTCCTCGACCTGACCCGGGACAACGAGACCCTGGTGCGCCGCGCCACCGCACGGCCGCGCACCCCGGTCGCATCGAACGCCTGAAGGGCTACCCACCCATGACGCACATACTGATCGCAGGCGGCGGCATAGCCGGACTCACCGCCGCCCTGAGCCTGCACGCGGCCGGCTTCGACCGGATCACCGTGGTCGAGGCGGCGCGCGAGATCCAGCCGGTCGGCGCCGGGCTGAACATCATGCCCAACGCCGTGCGCGAACTCGACGCGCTCGGGCTCCTCGACGTACTCGAACAGCAGGCCGTACGCACCCGCGAGCTGCGCTACTACCACTGCTCCGGCGGCCTGATCTCCCGCGACCCGCGCGGTCTCGACGCCGGCTACCACTGGCCGCAGCTGTCCATCCACCGCGGCCACCTCCAGCTGACGCTCGCCGACGCGGTACGGAAGCGGCTGGGCGCGGACGCCATCGTCGGCGGCGTCCGCGTATCCGGGCTGACCACGCTGCCGGACGGCCGCGCGCACGTGAAGCTGGAGCACCGCGACGGCGGGACCCGCGGAAGCGCCGTTCTTGAGCCGGACGTACTGATCGGTGCCGACGGCATCCGCTCCGCCGTCCGCGCCGCGCTCCACCCGGGCAGCGGCGAGCCGTCGTGGAACGGCATGCTCGTGTGGCGCGGCACCTCGCGGATGCCCGCCGACCGTACGGCCACGTTCATGTTCATCGCGGGATCCGACCGGCAGAAGGCCGTCGTCTACCCGATGACCGAACCGGACCGCGAGACCGGGGAGGTGCTGGTGAACTGGGCTCTCGCGATGCCCGCCGAGTCCATCGACGACGACTCGCGCGGCGACTGGAACCGGCCGGTCCCGATCGGCAAGTTCCTGCGCCACTACGAGGGCTGGGAGTTCGACGGCGTCAGCGTCCCGGAAATACTGCGGGCATCGGACCGCGCGTTCGAATACCCGATGGTGGACATCGACCCCCTCGATCGCTGGAGCCACGGCCGTACGACGCTGATCGGTGACGCGGCCCACGCCATGTACCCGGTCGGGTCCAACGGCGCGACCCAGTCCATCGTGGACGCCCGCGCCCTCGCCCACGCCATGGCGCGGCACGCCGATCCGGCCGACGCGCTGATGGCGTACGAGGCGGAACGCAGGCCCGCGATGACCGGACTCCAGCGGGCCAACCGGCGGCTCGGCCCCGAGGTCGTCATCAGTCTGGCGCACGAGCGGGCACCCGGCGGTTTCACCGACATCGACGAGGTGATCCCGCCCGAGGAGCTGGCGGCCATCGCCGCCACGTACGCGGCGACCGGGGCGTTCGACCCGGTCACGGTCAACCTGGGATCGCCGTACGGCGTCGGGGTGCACGCCCTGCGTTGATCCTCAGCGCTCCCGTGCGCCGTGGTTGCGGGGGGCGGGGTGGCACTACCTTCGTCAGGGAAAGGCCGGGCACACGCCGTCGTGCGTCCGACCCGGTTCGTATGTCCCCTGCGAAGGTGGAACACGTGAAGGCCATTCGTCGATTCACCGTGCGCCCCGTTCTTCCCGAACCCCTACGACCACTCAGCGACCTCGCCCGCAATCTGCGATGGTCCTGGCACACCGAGACCCGCGAGCTGTTCCAGGCCGTGGACCCCGAAGGCTGGGCAGCTTCCGGGGGTGATCCCGTACGGCTGCTCGGGGCCGTACCTGCCGGGCGGCTGGCCGAGCTGGCCCAGGACCGGCGCTTTCTGCGCAGGCTGACCGCCGTGGCAGACGACCTGGACGACTATCTGCGCGGCAGGCGGTGGTACCAGTCGCAGAACGCGACGCCGGAACTGCCCGCCGCCGTCGCCTACTTCTCACCCGAATTCGGAGTCACCGCCGCCCTCCCGCAGTACTCGGGCGGCCTCGGCATCCTCGCCGGCGACCACCTGAAGGCCGCCAGCGACCTCGGCGTACCCCTCATCGGGGTGGGGCTCCTCTACCGCCACGGATACTTCCGGCAGAGCCTGTCCAGGGAAGGCTGGCAGCAGGAGCACTACCCCCTGCTCGACCCCAACGAACTCCCCGTCTCCCTCCTCCGGGAGCCCGACGGCACCCCCAGTCAGGTCGCACTCACCCTTCCCGGTGGGCGGTCCCTGCGGGCCCGCATCTGGCAGGCGCGGGTCGGACGCGTACCGCTGCTGATGCTCGACTCGGACGTCGAGGAGAACGCGGCGGGGGAACGCGACGTCACCGACCGGCTGTACGGCGGCGGCAGCGAGCACCGGCTGCTCCAGGAGATGCTGCTCGGCATCGGCGGAGTGCGGGCGGTCCGCTCGTACTGCCGGCTGACCGGCCACCCGGCCCCCGAGGTGTTCCACACCAACGAGGGCCACGCCGGCTTCCTCGGCCTGGAGCGGATCAGGGAACTGGCGGGCGAAGGGGTGGAATTCGACCCCGCTCTCGAATCGGTCCGTGCCGGGACCGTCTTTACGACGCACACACCGGTCCCGGCGGGCATCGACCGCTTCGACCGCGAGCTCGTCGCGCGCCACTTCGGTGAGAACGGCGAGCTGCCGGGCGTCGACGTCGGACGCATCCTCCAGCTCGGCATGGAGACGTACCCCGGCGGCGAGCCGAACCTCTTCAACATGGCGGTCATGGGCCTGCGGCTCGCCCAGCGCGCCAACGGCGTCTCCACGCTCCACGGCGCGGTGAGCCGCCAGATGTTCTCGGGCCTGTGGCCCGGTTTCGACCCCGACGAGGTGCCGATCACCTCCGTCACCAACGGCGTGCACGCGCCGACCTGGGTCGCCCCCGAGGTCATGCGCCTCGGGGCGCGGAAGATCGGCGCGGGCCGTGCCGAGGACGCCCTGTCGGTCGGCTCCCTCGGCGGCTCCGACCGGTGGGATTCCGTCGCCGATATCGCGGACGCCGACATCTGGGACCTGCGGCGCACCCTGCGCGAACAACTGGTGCAGGAGGTACGCGAGCGCCTGCGCGCGTCCTGGCGCCAGCGCGGCGCCGGGGACGCGGAACTCGGGTGGATCGACGAGGTGCTCGACCCCGACGTCCTGACGATCGGCTTCGCGCGCCGAGTCCCCTCCTACAAACGCCTCACCCTGATGCTGCGCGACCGCGACCGCCTGATGGAGATGCTGCTCCACCCGACCAGGCCGGTGCAGATCGTGGTGGCGGGCAAGGCCCACCCGGCGGACGACGGCGGGAAGCGGCTGGTGCAGGAGCTGGTGCGGTTCGCGGACGACCCGCGGGTACGCCACCGGATCGTCTTCCTGCCCGACTACGGCATGGGCATGGCGAAGAAGCTCTACCCCGGCTGCGACGTCTGGCTGAACAATCCCCTGCGCCCACTCGAAGCGTGCGGGACGAGCGGAATGAAGGCCGCCCTCAACGGCTGCCTCAATCTGTCGGTGCTCGACGGCTGGTGGGACGAGTGGTTCGAGCCGGACTTCGGCTGGGCCATCCCGACCGCCGACGGCGCGTCGACGGATGAGGACCGGCGCGACGACCTGGAGGCCAGCGCCCTCTACGAGCTGATCGAGCAGCGCGTCGCGCCGCGCTTCTACGACCGGGGGCGCGGCGGACTGCCCGACCGCTGGATCGAGATGGTCCGTCAGACCCTGGTCAGGCTCGGCCCGAAGGTGCTGGCGGGGCGCATGGTGCGGGAGTACGTCGAGAGGCTGTACGCCCCGGCCGCCGAGGCGCACCGGGCGCTGGTCCCGGAGGCGGCCCGCGAGCTGGCGGAGTGGAAGGCGCGGGTGCGTGCCGCCTGGCCCAGGGTCGCGGTGGACCACGTCGAGGCGCTGGCGGCGACCCCGGTCAACGGCACCGCGGAGCTGGGCTCGACGCTCGGCCTGCGCGTACGCGTGGCTCTCGGCCCCCTGTCCCCCGACGACGTGGAGGTGCAGGCGGTCGCGGGCCGGGTCGACCCGGACGACGCGATCGGCGAGGCGCAGACCTTCCCGCTGAAACCGGCGGGCGGCCCGGACCTGGAGGGCCGCTGGATGTACGAGGGCCCGCTGGCCCTCGACCGCACGGGCCCCTTCGGCTACACGGTCCGCATACTGCCGTCCCACCGCCTCCTCCCGCACAGCGCGGACCTGGGCCTGGTGGCCCTGCCCACGGAGGCGACGGGGGAGGGGGCAGGCGTACTGATGCGCTGACCCGCCGGCCGCCCCGGCCGTGCCCTCAAACGCCGGACGGGCTGGATGGTTGCCGCAACGCGGCACTATCCAGCCCCTCCGGCGTTTGAGGAGCGGGGTCTGGGGCGGAGCCCAAGCTCGGGAAGGGGCGGGTAGGGGAAAAAGCCCTGCACGCCGAGCGGCCCCGGCGGAACGAGTGTTCCCCCGGGGCCGCTCAATTCGTTCCCCGCGTTACTACGGGAACGTCACCTTGAAGCTGTTGATGTAACCCGTGTCCTGCGCCGCCACGTCCTGCACCCTGAGCTTCCACACACCGTTCGCCGTCTCGGACGACGCGTTGACCGTGTACGTCTCCTTGACGTTGTCCGCGGAGTCCGACCCGCTGGAGCCCTTCAGCCGGTACGCCGTACCGTCCGGGGCGAGCAGGTCGACGACCAGGTCACCACGCCACGTGTGGACGATGTCCACGCCCACCTTCAGCGTGCTGGGCGCCGCCCCCGTCTTGGTGGACGTCACGGAAGACGTGACCGCCGCCCCGTTGTCCGGGATGGCCACGTCAGTCGTGTTCTCGAACGACGTCCCCGTCCCCGGGTCGCCGCCACCGGGCCGCGTCCCGACGTTGACGCCGGCCCACGCGTCGGCGACGGCCTTGTACTCGGCGCTGGTCGTGCCGTACAGCTCACCGGCGACCGCGAGCGTGCCGGTGCGCGCACCCGCGTAGTTGGTCGACGAGCCGAACTTCGTGGTGAGCGCCTTGAACCAGATCTGCGCGGCCTTCTCCCGGCCGATGCCGGTCACCGGCAGACCGTCGGAGGTCGGCGAGTCGTAGCTGACGCCGTTGACGGTCTTGGCGCCGCTGCCCTCGGAGAGCAGGTAGAACCAGTGGTTCGCCGGACCGGACGAGTAGTGGACGTCGATGCTGCCGATGCCCGAGTACCAGGCGTCCTTCGACGAGCCGTCCCTGCTCGGCTTGTCCATGTAGCGCAGCGGCGTCCCGTTGCCCCGGATGTCGATCTTCTCGCCGACCAGGTAGTCGCCGACGTCCTTGGGGTTGTTGGCGTTGAACTCGACGGCGGCGGCGAAGATGTCGGAGGTCGCCTCGTTGAGGCCGCCCGACTCGCCGCTGTAGACGAGGCCGGCGGTGTTGGAGGTGATGCCGTGCGTCATCTCGTGCGCGGCGACGTCGATCGACGTGAGCGGCTTCGTGTTGTTCGCCCCGTCGCCGTACGTCATGCAGAAGCAGGCGTCCGACCAGAAGGCGTTGACGTACGCGTTGCCGTAGTGGACGCGCGAGTACGCGCCGACGCCGTCACCGCGGATGCCGCTGCGGCCGTGCACGTTCTTGAAGTAGTCCCAGGTCAGGCCCGCCCCGTACGCCGCGTCCGCGCCCGCGGTCTCCAGGTTCTGCGGAGTGCCGTCGCCCCAGACGTCGTCCGGGCCCGAGAAGAGGGTGCCGGTGCCCGACGTACCGCGGTTGAGGTTGTACGTCTTGTGGTTGCCGCGCCCGGTGTCGGTCAGGGTGTACGACGGGGCGGAGCCCACCGTCACCTGGCCGCTGTACTGAGTGTTGCCGGTGCCGTTGTGGATGGCCTGCCACTCGAAGATCTTCTTGCCGGTGGAGGCATCGGTGACGACGTGCAGCTCGTTCGGTGTGCCGTCGTGCTGCAGGCCGCCGACGACCGTCTCGTACGCCAGCGTGGGCTTGCCCTGCCCCATCCACACGACCTTGCGCGGGGCGCGGTCGGCCTCGGTCTTCTTCGACCCCTCGGCCTTCGCGGCGCCCAGCGCCTGCTTCTCCGCGACGGCCGGTGCGACCTCGGCGCTCATGTCGACGGACTTGAGCTGCTCCTTGGAGGCCTTGGTCACGCCCTCGGTCCGGCCCGCCTTGGTTTCGGCGACGATGAGGTCTCCGCCGAGGACGGGGAGTCCGTCGTACGTGCGCTCGTACCGCGTGTGGGTGGTCCCGTCGCGGTCCTGGACGACGTCGCGTACGGCGAGCTTCTCCTTCTCGCCGAGGCCGAGTTCCTTGGCGGTGGCCGCCTTGGTGGCGTTGGCCTCGCGTATCAACTCCGCGCGCTGGGCGGGGGAAAGTTTCGCGGGCAGGGCGCCGGGGTCGGCCTTCCCCGCTGCCGCTGTCTTCGGGGCGGCGGTCCAGGGATCGTCGGCCGATGCGGTGCCGGCCTGTACGCCGACGGTGAGCAGTGCCGCTGCGGTCAGCAGCGCGCCGGTCGCGGTGGCACGTCGTCTGGGCGTGGATCTCACGCGAACTCCTTCTGCAAGGGGGGTGGCGGGCGGCTTGGGTGGGCTGCCCGGGCAGAGCCGTGCGGAGCTGGCAAGGTGGAGCGCGGAACGGGGGAAGAGTGGCAGCAGTGAGCACTTGCTGTCAGGAGCGCGTCAAGAAGTTGGCCGGAAATCGTCCGTTGTCCGAATAGCCATGTTCGTTAAGCGGACGTTTGGCGGGCCGTCACCACAACGCTGTACCGGCGTCCGGCGGCGCCAGGAACCGAAGAGCGATGATGTTGGCGAACTGACCAGTTTTCAACGCGCCTTGGACGGAAGGAAACGTAACGATGGACGAACCGGTTTTGGTCACGGGTGCCACCGGCACGCTGGGACGCCCCGTGGTGGAGCGGCTGCTGGCGGACGGTGCGGCCGTACGGGCGATGAGCCGCCGCCCCCGGCGTGGGAGCGACGACCGCCCGTACGAGTGGGCCGTCTGCGATCTCGCCTCGGGCGTGGGTCTCGACGCCGCGGTGCGGGGCGTGGGGACGATCGTGCACTGCGCCACGAACGCCCGTAACGACGTGGCGACCACCCGGCGGCTGATCGAGGCCGCGCGGCGGGCCGGCACCCCGCACCTGGTGTACATCTCGATCGTGGGCGTGGACCGAGTGCCCTTCCCCTACTACAACTCGAAGCTCGCCGCGGAGCGGCTCGTCGAGGCGTCCGGACTGCCGTGGACCATCCTGCGCACCACACAGTTCCACGACCTGGTGGCCACCATGACCCTCGTCCAGCGGCGGCTCCCGGTGACGCTGGTGCCGGCCGGGCTGCGCTTCCAGCCGGTCGAGGTGACGGAGGTCGCCGGGCGGCTCGCCGAGCTGGCCCAGGGCGCCCCGTCCGGGCGGGTGCCGGACATGGGCGGGCCCGAGGTGCGCGAGGCCCGCGACCTCGCCGCGTCGACGCTGCGCGCGGCGGGGCGGCGCCGGCGGCTCGTGCCGGTGCGGCTGCCGGGCAAGGCCTTCCGGGCGTTCCGGGCGGGCGGCATCCTGGCTCCTGACCGGGCCGTGGGGACAGTGACGTTCGAGGAGTACCTGGAGGGGAGGGCGAAGGCGGGACGGCTGTGAGCGGCGTCAGGCCAGGCTGTCGCGCCAGGCCCGGTGCAGGCCGGCGAAGTGCCCCGTACCACCGATGAGTTCGGCCGGTGAGCCGTCCTCGACGATGCGGCCGTGCTCCATGACCAGCACCCGGTCGGCGATCTCCACTGTCGACAGCCGGTGCGCGATCACCACCGCCGTACGCCCGTGCAGCACCGTGTCCATCGCCCGCTGCACCGCCCGCTCGCCCGGAACGTCCAGGGACGACGTCGCCTCGTCGAGGATCAGCACGGCGGGGTCGGCGAGCAGCGCGCGGGCGAAGGCGACCAGCTGCCGCTGCCCCGCCGAGATCCGGCCACCCCGTTTGCGTACGTCCGTGTCGTACCCCTCCGGCAGACCGCTGATGAAGTCGTGCGCGCCGATCGCCTTCGCCGCCTGCTCGATGTCCTCGCGGGTGGCGTCGGGGCGGCCGATGGCGATGTTCTCGGCGACCGTGCCGGAGAACAGGAACGCCTCCTGGGTCACCATCACCACCCCACGCCGCAGTTCGGGCACGGTGAGGTCGCGCAGGTCGGTGCCGTCGAGCAGGACGCGGCCCTCGGTCGGGTCGTAGAAGCGCGCCAGCAGCTTCGCGAGCGTCGACTTGCCGGCGCCCGTCGAGCCGACGACGGCGACGGTCTGGCCCGCCGGCAGCGTCAGGCTGAAGCGCGGGAGGACCTCGCCGCCGGTGCGGTAGGCGAAGCTGACGCCGTCGAAGACGACTTCGCGACCCGGCCCGCCACCGCCGAGCGGGGGCAGTTCACGCGGCTCGGCCGGCTCGCGGACGCTCGGGACCTGGGCGAGCAGGCCCGCGATCTTCTCCAGGGAAGCGGCGGCCGACTGGTAGGAGTTCAGGAACATCCCCAGCCGGTCGATCGGGTCGTAGAGCCGCCGCAGATAGAGCACGGACGCGGCGAGAACACCGAGCTCCAGGCTGCCGTCGGCGACCTGGTAGGCGCCCCACAGCACCATCGCGGCGACCGCAGTGTTGGCGACGAGCCGTGAGCCGACGACGTACTGGGCCATCTCCAGCAGGCCGTCGCCGTTCGTCCGCTCGTGGCGGTGGTTGAGGGCGTGGAACTCCGCGTCGTTCGCCCGCTCGCGCCGGAACGCCCGTACCGGCCGGATCCCGTTCATCGTCTCCGCGAACTTCACGATCACGGCGGCGATCGCCGTCGACCGCTTGCCGAAGATGACGGAGACCCGGCGCCGGTAGCGCCGGATGAGCAGATACAGCGGTACGAACGACAGCACCGCGAGCCCGCCGATGCCCACGTCGAGATACAGCAGCAGCGCGCAGATGTAGACGGAGGAGAGGATGACACCGATCAGCTCCTGGAGGCCCTCGCTGAGCAGCTGCCGCAGTGACTCCACGTCCGTCGTCGACCGGGAGATGAGCCGCCCGGACGTGTACCGCTCGTGGAAGTCGACGCTCAGCGCCTGCGCGTGCCGGAAGATCCTGCCGCGCAGATCGAGCAGTACGTCCTGGTTGACGCGGGCGGAGAGCCGGATGAAGGCGTACTGGAGCAGGCCCGCGCCGACCGAGCAGAGCAGATAGCCGGCCGCGACGATGATCAGTGGCCCGAAGTCGTCGCGCCGCAGGGCCGGTACGCCCCGGTCGATGGCGTACGCGACGAGCAGCGGGCCCGCCTGCACCGCCGCCTGCTGGAGCAGCAGGATCAGCGTGGCGACGGCCACCCGGCCCCGCCGGGGCCGCAACAGCGAGCGCAGCAGCGCCCCCGTCGCCCCTCGGGCCGCGGGCAACGCGTCCCGGTCAAACGGATCACCACCCCGCCCACCGCCATCCCCGAAACCCCCACCCGAGGCATCGGCACCCTCAGCGACGTCGGCTGACCCTGCCGCGGGCTCGCGCTGCGCATATGCCTGAGGCTTCGGGGCGGGGTCGTTGTCCGCGCCCGCCTGGCCACCATTGCGGTCGTCCGCCTGGCTGTCCTCCCGGTCGTCCGCCTGGCCGTCCGCTCGGCCGTCCGCGGTGGTGGTCATGCGGTGTCCCCCTTCTTGCTGACGGCTCCGCTGTCGCCCGTCCCGGACATCAGCCAGGCGTACTCGTCGCTGCTGTGCAGCAGTTCCTGGTGCGTGCCGACGGCCGCGATGCGGCCGCCGGAGAGCAGCGCCACCCGGTCGGCCAGCAGCACGGTGGACGGACGGTGCGCGACGACGAGCGCGGTGGTGTCCGCCAGGACGCGCCGCAGCGCCGCCTCCACCAGCGCCTCCGTGTGCACGTCGAGCGCCGACAGCGGATCGTCGAGCACAAGGAAGCGCGGCCTGCCCACCACCGCTCTGGCCAGCGCGAGCCGCTGCCGCTGCCCGCCGGACAGGCTCAGCCCCTGCTCGCCGACCTGCGTGGCCGTGCCCTGCGGCAACCGGTGTACGAAGTCGGCCTGCGCGGTGTCCAGGGCCCGCACCAGCTCCGCCTCGCCGTCGCCGTCGCCCGCTCCCATCAGGACGTTCTCCCCGACGCTCGCCGAGAACAGCGTGGGCTCCTCGAACGCGACGGACACCAGCTCCCGCAGCCGCTCGCGCGGTATGGACGTGATGTCCTTCCCGTCGAGCGTGATCCGACCGCCCGTCACTTCGTGCAGTCGCGGTACGAGCGTGGTGAGCGTCGTCTTGCCGCTGCCGGTGGCTCCGACAAGGGCCATGGTCTCGCCCGGCCGTACGTGCAGATCGATGTGCGCGAGGACGGGCGGCGCGTCGTCGTGCGCGTCGGGGTAACGGAACTCGACCCCGTCGAAGACGATCCCGTCCCGAGGGGGAATCGACGGGGGAACCGACGGGGGAGCCGACGGGCGAGGCGCCGATGTGGGCGTCGGCTGCGTGGACGGCGGCGGCGTATCTCCCTCCGCCTCCTCCCTCGCGTCCATCACCTCGAAGTACCGCTCCGTCGCCGTCGCCGCGTCCTGGCTGACAGCGAGCAGGAAGCCGATCGACTCCACCGGCCAGCGCAGCGCCAGAGCCGTCGACAGGAACGCCACCAGTGTGCCCGCCGACAGCTCGCCGTCGGCGACCTGGACCGTGCCGAGCACCAGCGCCGCGCCGACGGCCAGTTCCGGCAGTGCGGTGATCACCGCCCAGATCCACGCGAGCAGCCGCGCCTTGGTCAGCTCGGTGCCCCGCAGCGTCAGCGACAGCTTCCGGAAGGCGTGGGCCTGACTGCGGTGGCGGCCGAACCCCTTGATCACGCGGATGCCGAGCACGCTCTCCTCGACAACCGTCGTCAGATCACCGACCTGGTCCTGGGAACGCCGCGCGACCAGCGAGTACTTCGACTCGAACGCATGGCACAGGATCACCAGCGGAATCACCGGCGCCAGCAGCACCAGCCCCAGCGACCACTGCTGTTGCAGCAGGATGACGAAGCCCACCAGAATCGTCACCCCGTTGACCAGCAGAAACGTCAGCGGAAACGCGAGAAACATCCGCAGCAGCATCAGATCCGTCGTCCCGCGCGACAGTAACTGCCCCGACGGCCACCGGTCGTGAAAGGCCACCGGCAGCCGTTGCAGATGCCGGTACAGATCGCCGCGCATCGCCGCCTCCACCCCGGCGAGCGGCCGCGCCACCAGCCACCTCCGGAGCCCGAAGAGCGCCGCCTCCGTGAGCCCGAGCAGCAGCAGGTACAGCGCACCGAGCCACACCCCGCCCGGATCCCGGTCCGCGACCGGGCCGTCCACGATCCACTTCAGAACGAGCGGGATGACCAGGCCCAGGCACGAGGCCAGCACCGCGACGAACGCCGCGCAGGCCAGGCGTGTCCGGACCGGGCGCACGTAAGGCCACAGGCGCAGCAGTGAACGTACGGCCGATCGTTCCTTGGTGGGTGCATCCGTTCCGGTCATCAGGATCGAGCGTACGGTTCACCACTGACAGCGCTCACTTGTTTTAAGCCGTACTGGCCTTCAGCAGCAGCACCGATCTGGCCGGCACGGTGAGCGCCCCACCCGCCGGATGCACCGTCCCCGGCCCCTCCTCCTGGCTCTCCCGCGAGGTGTCGACGACCAGTTCGTACGTCCGCGCCCACGGCGGTCCCGGCAGCACGAAAGTCGCCGGGTTTTCCCCCGCGTGCAGTACGGCGAGAAAGCTGTCGTCCGTGATCTTCGCTCCCCGCGCGTCACGTCCTGGAATGTCGCGGCCGGACAGATAGAACCCCACGGTCGAGGCCGGCGCGTACCAGTCCTCCTGCGTCATCTCCTCCCCGCGCGGGGTGAACCACGCCAGGTCGCGCAGCCCGTCCGCCGCCTGCGGCCGGCCCGAGAAGAACGCGCGCCGGCGCAGCACCGGATGCGCGTGCCGCAGAGCCAGCAGCCGCGACGTCAGCCCGAAGAGCTCCCGCCAGCCGGGGTCGTCGAGCAGCGACCAGTCGATCCAGCTCACCTCGTTGTCCTGGCAGTACGCGTTGTTGTTGCCGCCCTGCGTCCGCCCCATCTCGTCGCCCGCGACCAGCATCGGAACGCCGGTCGACAGCAGCAGCGTCGTCACCAGGTTGCGCAGCTGCTGCCGCCGCAGGGCGTTCACCCCGGCGTCGTCCGTCTCGCCCTCGGCCCCGCAGTTCCACGAACGGTTGTCGTTCGTCCCGTCGCGGTTGCCCTCGCCGTTCGCCGCGTTGTGCTTCTGGTGGTACGACACGAGGTCCCGCAGCGTGAAGCCGTCGTGCGCGGTGACGAAGTTGACGGAGGCGTACGGGCGACGGCCGCCCCACGCGTACAGATCGCTCGACCCGGAAAGGCGATAGCCCAGGTCCCGCACGTCCGGCAGCGCGCCCCGCCAGAAGTCCCGTACAGCGTCCCGGTAGCGGTCGTTCCACTCTGTCCACAGGGGAGGGAAGGCGCCCACCTGATAGCCCCCGTTGCCCACGTCCCACGGCTCGGCGATCAGCTTCACGCGCCGCAGCACCGGGTCCTGCGCGATCACCGCGAGGAACGGCGACAGCATGTCGACGTCGTGCATCGAGCGCGCGAGGGCCGCCGCCAGGTCGAAGCGGAATCCGTCCACGCCCATCTCGGTGACCCAGTACCTGAGCGAGTCCGTGATCAGCCGCAGTACGTTCGGCTGTACGACGTGCAGGGTGTTCCCGCAGCCCGTGTAGTCGGCGTAGCGCCTGGCGTCGTTCTGGAGGCGGTAGTAGCCGCGGTTGTCGATGCCGCGCAGCGACAGCGTGGGCCCGAGCTCGCCCGCCTCCGCCGTGTGGTTGTAGACGACGTCGAGGATGACCTCGATACCGGCCGCGTGCAGGGCCCGTACCATCTCCTTGAACTCGCCGACCTGCTGCCCGGCCGTGCCCGACGCCGCGTAGCCCGCGTGCGGCGCGAAGTAACCGATCGAGTTGTAGCCCCAGTAGTTGCGCAGGCCGCGCCGCAGCAGGTGGTCCTCGTGGGCGAACTGGTGCACCGGCAGCAGCTCGACCGCCGTCACCCCCAGCCGCTTCAGATGCCCGATCGCCGCCGCATGCCCGAGCCCGGCGTACGTACCGCGCAACTTCTCCGGAATGCCCGGGTGCAGCTTGGTGAAGCCGCGTACGTGCAGTTCATAGATGACGGTGTCGGCCCACGGCGTCTTGGGCCGCCGGTCGTCCACCCAGTCGTCGTCGGGCGCGTCGTCGTGGACGACCACGCCCTTGGGGACGTACGGCGCCGAGTCGCGGTCGTCGCGCACCGTGTCCGCGACGTTCTGCTGCGGCCAGTCCCTGACGTGCCCGTACACCTCACCGGGGAGGGAGAAGTCGCCGTCCACGGCCCGCGCGTACGGGTCGAGGAGCAGCTTCGCGTGGTTCCAGCGCGCGCCGGTCCACGGGTCCCAGCGGCCGTGCACACGAAAGCCGTAGCGCTGCCCCGCGCGGACGCCCGGCAGGAAGCCGTGCCAGATCTCGTGCGTCAGCTCGGTCAGCCGGCAGCGCGTCTCAGTGCCGTCCTCGTCGAAGAGGCACACCTCGACGGCCTCGGCCCCGCCCGCCCACAGTGCGAAGTTCGTGCCCGCGACACCGTCGGGCCCGACACGGAAGCGCGCCCCCAAGGGAGTCGGCGCGCCGGGCCAGACGGGCGGCCCGCCCCGGTCGTGGCCCGGGCGCCGCCCGTTGACGGCGGCCGGGGCGGGTACGGGCGCCGGGCGGCTGTCGTTCACCGCCTCGGGCACCGCTGCCCGCACCGCCTCGTGTACTGCCTCCTGCTCGGGTGCGCTGGACACCTGTAAGCCTCCCGCGGCTCGTTGGGACCGGCGGATCCTTGAGACCGTACGGCGTCCCGGCCGTGGCCCCCTCGCGCGGTCCTCCCACCTGTTCTGCCCGGAACAGGGGTCGTACTCACGTTTCCCCTGGAGGGGGGCGGTCGTTGGGCCGGACGTGAGAGACGCAGTGAGACGCGCGCGGGCGGCCCTGGCCGCCGCACTGGCAGGGGCAGCACTCGTCGCCGGGCTCGCCGGGTGCACGGCCGACGGCGAACCGCTGTTCGGCGGGAAGCCGCGCTCCCCCAGGGACGCCATCCGGATCGTTCCCGAGGACGGCGCGAAGGGAGTCCGGTCGGACGGCCGGATCGAAGTGAAGGTCCCCGACGGGCGGCTGGAGCGGGTCCGGGTCGTACGGGTCGAGGACGCCGACCAGCACGAGGTCACGGGCCGGATCGCGGACGACGGGCTGAGCTGGCGGCCGGATGCCGGGACGCTGCGGCTGGCCGCCAAGTACACGGTCGACGCGGTCGCCGTCGACGGCCACGGCCGTCGCTCCGCCCGGCACACCTCGTTCACCACGGCCGTCCCCGAACACCGCTTCATCGGCTACTTCAAGCCGGAGAACCGCTCGACCGTCGGCACCGGCATGATCGTGTCCTTCTCCTTCAACCGTGCCGTCGTCAACCGCGCCGCCGTCGAACGCGCCATCAAGGTCAGCTCCCAGCCGCCGGTGGAAGTGTCCGGCCACTGGTTCGGCGCCCAGCGCCTCGACTTCCGGCCGCGCACCTACTGGAAGCCGGGCACCCGCGTCAGCGTCGACCTGGGACTGCGCGACGTCGAGGCGGCGCCCGGCGTGTTCGGCATCCAGCACAAGGAGGTCGGCTTCACGGTCGGCCGCTCCCAGGTGTCGACGGTGGACGCCGAGGCGCACACCATGGTGGTACGGCGCGACGGCGAGAAGCCGGTGAGGGTGCCGGTCAGCGCGGGCGCGCCGAAGACCACGACGTACAACGGAAAGATGGTCGTCACCGAGCTGTACGACGTCACACGCATGGACGGCAGGACCGTCGGCTTCGGTGGCGAGTACGACATCCCCGATGTCCCGCACGCGATGCGGCTGACGGCTTCGGGGACCTTCCTGCACGGCAACTACTGGGCGCCGTCCGAGACGTTCGGATCGGTCAATACGAGCCACGGGTGCATCGGGCTGCGCGATGTGAAGGGCGGCAGCCCCGACACCCCGGCCGGCTGGTTCTTCGATCGCACGCTCGTCGGGGACGTGGTGGAAGTGGTGAACTCCCGTGACCGGAAGGTCGCTCCCGACAACGGCCTCGGCGGCTGGAACATGGACTGGAACCGCTGGAAGGCCGGCTCCGCTCTCCGGTGACCCCTCGCTGACCTGCACGGCCCGCACCGGTCTCACAGCCACTTGGGACCGAATGGTGACATACACGGGGAGTCGGCGAAACGCCCGGTGTGATTACCATTCACCAGGCGCGCGGTTGCTGCGCGTGGGGGTGCGGGCCATGGCTGGGGCCAGGCCGTGCGAGGGGAGAACAACACGTGAAAAGGCAGCCGGTACCGGGGACATCGGCCGGAGCGCGGTGGGGGCGCGGATCTCGGCGCGGGGGCCCGGGACTGCTGGCTCTGCTGCTGGGGGCGATGCTGCTGTTCGTCACGGCGTGCGCGGGAAGCGGTGCTTCCGGCGGCGGCAAGGGCGGGAAGGCCGGGGCGGGGAAGGCCGGCGACACCAAGGCGTCGCAGGCGGTGGTGACGATCGTGCCCAAGGACGAGGCGAAGAACGTCGCCACGAGCGGGGCGCTGAAGATCGGCGCCGACAACGGCAGGCTGACGTCCGTCAAGGTCGAGGACACCAAGGGCAACGAGGTCGAGGGAAAGATCACCGGGGACGGCACCTCCTGGGAGCCGGCGCACCACCTCGGCGCCGCGACCAAGTACAAGGTCCACGCGATCGCGAAGGACTCCGAGGGCCGTGAGTCCGCGAAGGACACCACCTTCACGACGCTCGTACCGAAGAACACCTTCGTCACTTACTTCACGCCTGAGGACGGCTCGACGGTCGGCGTGGGAATGCCGGTCTCGCTGCGCTTCAGCCGTGGCATCACCGAGCCGGAGGACGTCGAGAAGGCGATCAAGGTGACGGCCGAGCCGTCGGTGCCGGTCGAGGGCCACTGGTTCGGCAACGACCGCCTCGACTTCCGTCCCGAGAAGTACTGGGCCGCCGGCACCAAGGTGACGCTGAAGCTGAACCTCGACGGCGTCGAGGGCCGGCCGGGCGTGTACGGCAAGCAGTCGAAGACGGTGAAGTTCACGGTCGGCCGCAGCCAGGTCAGCATCGTGGACGCCAAGGCCCACACGATGACGGTCAAGCGCGACGGCAAGGTCCTCAAGACCGTCCCGATCACCGCGGGCGCCCCGTCGACGACGACGTACAACGGCCAGATGGTCATCAGCGAGAAGTACACGGTGACGCGCATGAACGGCGCCACCGTCGGCTTCGGCGGCGAGTACGACATCAAGGACGTACCGCACGCGATGCGCCTGTCGACTTCCGGCACCTTCATCCACGGCAACTACTGGGCGGGCGCCGGGACCTTCGGGTCGGCGAACGTCAGCCACGGCTGCGTGGGTCTGCGGGACGTGAGGGGCGGGTGGGACAAGAATGCTCCGGCCGCCTGGTTCTTCAACAACTCGATCCTCGGTGACGTGGTCGTCGTGAAGAACTCCAACGACAAGCAGATCCAGCCGGACAACGGCCTCAACGGCTGGAACATGTCCTGGGCGGAGTGGAAGAAGTAACACGCGCAGTACGTACGTACGGACCCGGTGCACTGTGATGGAGCGCACCGGGTCCGTTGTCGTTAACGGGGGCTAACCTCGCTCGTATGACTGTGAATCTCGAAGTCTCCGAGGGCGTCGGCACCATCCGCCTGGCCCGTCCCCCGATGAACGCGCTGGACATCGCCACCCAGGACCGGCTGCGCGAGCTCGCCGAAGAGGCGACCCGGCGCGACGACGTGCGCGCCGTCGTCCTCTACGGCGGCGAGAAGGTGTTCGCCGCCGGCGCGGACATCAAGGAGATGCAGGCGATGGACCACGCGGCGATGGTCGTACGCTCCAGGGCTCTCCAGGACTCCTTCACCGCCGTCGCCCGCATCCCCAAGCCCGTCGTCGCCGCGGTCACCGGCTACGCGCTGGGCGGCGGCTGCGAGCTCGCCCTGTGCGCCGACTTCCGTATCGCCGGGGACAACGCCAAGCTCGGCCAGCCCGAGATCCTCCTCGGCCTGATCCCCGGCGCGGGCGGCACGCAGCGGCTCGCGCGGCTGGTCGGCCCGTCCAGGGCCAAGGACCTGATCTTCACCGGGCGGCACGTGCGCGCCGACGAGGCGCTGGCCATCGGCCTGGTCGACCGGGTGGTGCCGGCGGCCGAGGTGTACGAGCAGGCGCACGCCTGGGCCGCGAAGCTCGCCCAGGGCCCCGCGATGGCGCTGCGCGCGGCCAAGGAGTGCGTCGACGCCGGTCTTGAGACGGACCTGGAGACCGGGCTGGCCATCGAACGCAACTGGTTCGCGGGGCTGTTCGCCACCGAGGACCGGGAGCGGGGCATGCGCAGCTTTGTCGACGAGGGCCCCGGCAAGGCCAAGTTCCTCTGAGCGTCGGCAAGTTGGCGCAAAGTTGGCGGGTACTCCTCCCGGGCGGATTAACCCGGCCTTAACGCAGCCTGAAGGGGACCTTGTCGCGACGGCTTCGTGATCAGTCGTGCGCGCCGTCAACCGCAGGTCAGTTGGGGTGCGGCGGGGCATTTTCTGCCACCGGCATATGCCAACCCGTACCCTCGGACGGGGTGGTTCCGAGGGACCGAATCCCCCGGAACGGCCCCGGGCGGCCTTTCGGACGGCCATGATGGGGGCATGGCGGGGCTGGAGGGTGTGGAGCAACCGCGGCCGCGCGGCAGCGCGACTGCCGCGCGGTGGACACCGGCTATTGAGGACGAACAGGCGTTCAAAGCCGTGGAGTTGTACGGGAATCCGACCGACGAAGAGGTACGGCTGCCCTCCCGTCCGGAGTCGGCGGCCACGGCGCGGCGGCTCACGCACTGCGTGGTCCTGCGCCAGTGGCAGCTCTCCCCGCAGACCGCCGAGCACGCGGTGCTGCTCGTCTCGGAACTCGTGGGCAACGCCGTGCGGCACACCGGCGCCCGCGTCTTCGGACTGCGCATGCTGCGCCGCAGGGGCTGGATAAGGATCGAGGTGCGCGACCCGTCGCGCGGCCTGCCCTGTCTGATGCCCGTGCATGAACTCGACACCAGTGGCCGCGGGCTCTTCCTCGTCGACAAGCTCTCCGACCGGTGGGGCGTGGATCTGCTGCCGCGCGGCAAGACCACCTGGTTCGAGATGCGGGTCAGTGACCGTATCGCCGAGCGCTGACCTTCAGAAAAGCTGAGCATGCACAAAAGCTGGGGCATGCACAAAAGCCCCCTGCAGGCCGGGGTGCGGCACTTCGGGGGCTTTTGTGGAGCGCCGTGGAACGGGGGGGTGTGATCCACGGCCGCTTGTGATGACGACCTGGCCCGGGTCAATGGGGGTCGTGGCACCGACTATGGCAGACAGGTGAGCAGGGTGCCAAAAGCCCGCCCTGGGTCAAACGCCGCAAGGCCGGGCATTCTTGTGATGAATCGCAGGTGAGATGAGCCACTCACCTGGCAATGGCCGCATAAATATGGGTCAGGGTGAGTGAATCCATACCGGATGTAGGAGTTGGGCGCCTCGGCCTCGGCGACCCGCTAAGCCCGAATTGGCTCAATCATTACCTTTTGCTCGCATTACCCCTTAAATGGGGCGCGTGACCCTGACATGCCGCCGCAGCGTGCTGCGCGCCGGAGCCGGAGCGGCCGGGGCGGCCGTCGCGGGAGCGTTCGCCACCGGCTGCGACGCGGACTCCGCGGCACCCGCGCCCGCCCCGGTGCCGTTCGCGGCGCCGCGCCCGGCCCCCGCCCCGCACCGCTTCCCCGGCTTGCCCGTCCAGATCACCCACGGCCCGCGCGACCGCCGCCGGGTCGCCCTCACCTTCCACGGGCAGGGCGACCCGGCCACCGCGAAGGCCGTACTCGCCGAGGCCGAGCGGGCCGGCGCCCGCGTCACCGTCCTCGCGGTCGGCAGCTGGCTCGACGCCCACCCGCGGCTCGCCCGCCGGATCATCGACGGCGGCCACGACCTCGGCAACCACACCCAGCGCCACCTCGCCATCTCCGCCATGGGTGAGGAGGAGGCGTACGCCGAGATCAGCGGCTGCGCGGACCGGCTGCGCCGGCTCACCGGCTCCATCGGCACCTGGTTCCGGCCCTCGCGCACCCGGTACGCCACGCCGCTCGTCCAGCGGCTGGCGCACCGGGCCGGCTACCCGCACGTCCTGTCGTACGACGTCGACTCGCTCGACTTCACCTCGCCCGGCGCCCCGGCCGTCACCCGGAAGATCAGCGGGGAAATCCGCAACGGTTCCGTGGTGAGCCTGCACTTCGGCTACGCGGACACGGTCGCCGCCCTGCCCGCCCTCCTCGACGAACTCGACCGCCGCGGCCTGCGCGCGGTGACCACCACGGAGCTGCTGACCCGATGACGACGCTCATTCGACGTACGACCGCGCTGCTCGCCGGCGCCCTCCTCGCCGCCCTCGCGGGCTGCGCCGACTCCGACGACAACGGCCCCGCCGCGGGGCACGGCACCAAGGGCGTGGCGCCGCCCGCCGAGGTGAAGAAGACCGCGCCCGCCGGGCTGCCGGGGATGCCGCCGGTGCTCGACCCCAAGGACGTGTACGCCGCCGACCGGCCGAACAAGCTGTCGCCGGTCGTCAAGAACTTCCCGTCCCGCGTCTATGTCCCCAACACCAACTCCAACACGGTGTCGGTGATCGACCCCAAGACGTACAAGGTCATCAAGACGATCCCGGTCGGTGTCCAGCCGCAGCACGTCGTGCCGTCGTGGGACATGAAGACCCTGTGGGTCAACAACAACCGCGGCCACACCCTCACGCCGATCAACCCGGCCACGGGCGCGGTGGGCAAACCGGTGGAGGTGCACGACCCGTACAACCTCTACTTCACGCCCAACGGCAAGTACGCCGTCGTCATGGCGTCGATGGACCGCGAACTGGTCTTCCGCGACCCGCACACCATGGACCGCGTCAAGACCGTCCCGGTGACCTGCGCGGGCGTCAACCACGCGGACTTCTCCGCCGACGGCCGGTACTTCGTCGTCTCCTGCGAGTTCTCCGGCGAGCTCCTCAAGGTCGACACCGAGAAGATGGAGGTCATCGGCCAGCAGAAGCTGCCGTTCGAGGGCGCGATGCCGCAGGACGTGAAGATCTCGCCCGACGGCAAGACGATCTACATCGCCGACATGATGGCGCACGGCATGTGGGTCCTGGACGGCGAGAAGTTCACCACCCCCGACCTGCTGCCGACGGGCAAGGGCTGCCACGGCCTCTACGTCTCGCGCGACTCCAAGGAGATGTACGTCTCCAACCGGGGCGAGGGGTCCGTCTCCGTCTTCGACTTCAAGAAGAACAAGCTGACGAAGAAGTGGCACCTGCCTGACGGCGGCAGCCCCGACATGGGCGGTGTCTCGGCCGACGGCAAGGTGCTGTGGCTGTCCGGGCGTTACGACTCGGAGGTGTACGCCATCGACACCACCACCGGCAGGCAGCTCGCCCGCATCCCGGTCGGCGGCGGCCCGCACGGCCTCGCGGTGTACCCGCAGCCGGGCCGCTACTCACTGGGCCACACGGGCATCTTCCGCTGACGCGAGGTCTCTTGCTCTCCACCTCAATCACCGGACGGGCTGAGCGATTGCTGTACTGGAGACTCCAGTGCGGCCGCTGCGGCCCAAGCCAAACCAGCCCCTCCGGCGTTGAGAGCGGGGTCCGGGGCCGAAAGAGCCCCCGTTACGTGCCCCGGCCCCCTACCAGAGCACCGGCAGCCGCTCCGGCAGCCGCTTGATGAAGCCCGTACGCCACACCAGTTGTTCCGCCGGGACCGCGAGCCCCAGCCTCGGCATCCGGTCCACCAGCGCGGCCAGCGCCGTCTCCGCGTGCGCGCGGCCCAGCGCCGACGCCGGACAGAAGTGCTTGCCGCCGCCGAAGGCGAGATGCGGGTTGTGTTCGCGGTTCAGGTTCAGGATTTCGGGGTCCTCGAAGACCTCCGGGTCGAAGTTGGCGCCTTCGACGAGGACAAGGACCAGTTCGCCCTTGCGGACGAGCACGTCACCGAGCTGTACGTCGGTGAGGGCCAGGCGGGGCAGACCGTCGCCGATCGACAGGTTCCAGCGCAGCAGCTCGTCGACGGCGCGGCCCATCCGGTCCGGGTGGTCGCGCAGATAACCGATCAGCTCCGGCCGTTGCAGCAGCGCGAGCACGGCGAGCACCAGGAACGCGGACGTGGAGAGCGCGCCGGCGCCGAACAGCGAGGCGGCGACGGTGGCGAGCATCTCGTCCGTCAGATGCGAGGACCCCGCGTCCTCCCGCAGCGCGGCCAGCTCTCCCAGCAGGCCCGAGCGTTCGGACGCGGGAGCGTTCAGCCGCTCCACCATGTAGCCGACGTCCTTGTACCAGTTGAGCTGCGAGCCCTCGAAGGGCTGCGCGCTGGTCATGAACGCGATGTCCAGGCTCGACATCAGCCGGGGCCAGTCCTCGAACGGCACCCCGAGAACCTTGCAGTGCAGGGCTGCCGAAAAGGGGTCGGCGAACCCTGCTCGAAGGTCCACCGGCGGGCCCCAGGCCATCAGGTCGTCGATGAGCCGGTCAGCCGTGATGCGCAGCCAGCCGTGCAGCCCGCTGCCCGTACGGGGGTTGAGTGCCTTCATCACCGCGCCGCGCAGGCGGGCGCCGTCGATGTGCCCCATGTTGTTGACGACCTCGGGCGGGATGGTCGGCGCGTACTGCTTCGGCACGCCGGGAGCGGCCGTCTCCCTGAGGCTGAACCGCTCGTCCTCCAGCACCTTTTTGGCCAGCGGATAACTGCTCACCAGCCAGGCGCTGTCCCCGGTGAGCGTGCGTACCCGGGCCACCGGCTGCTGCTCGCGAAGCCAGGAACACTCTTCGGGAAGTACGTCGCCCCGCCGCGAGAGAGGAAAATCAAGCAGCTTGTCGGTCATCGTCCGCAGTCCTTCCGTAGGCTTCGGGTTTTTCGACGGCGTATGCCTGATCGCGCGCGGCGCGCAGACGCTTGAATTCCCTGGCGTCACTGTGGGCATGGCTGCCCTCGGAACAGATGACGCGGCATCGGGGGGTATAGGGCTGAAACGTGAATGCGTCAGTCGTGAGGTCCACTGAAGAACGCCCTTGGTGCCGCTAGTCCCGGGGAGCCCTGTGCTCCTGGTGTGGCGGCGACGCCATGAAGTTATCGCCCGGCGGCAGAGAGTGACGAAGTGGCCCCTGGTATTGGCCGGAACTGTGCACTCCGGGGCGGAAAATGCACTGTTCCCGCGCGGAAAAGGTTTTACGGAGAAGTACTTCCCTCCGGGCGCCTGCCGGGGCCGGTGGCCGGGCCGATAATCTGTGCGGGTTCTGATCAGTACCAGAAGGGGTGGATCCAGTGGCGGACATCGAGTCGGCGCGCAAGGCTTTCGAGCGGTACGACATCAACGGGGACGGGACGATCTCGGCGGTCGAGTACAAGAGCGTCATGGCGCAGCTCGGTGACCCCTACGTCACCGAGACGGTGGCCCAGGCCGTGATCAACTCCCACGACAGCAACGGTGACGGCAAGCTCACCTTCGACGAGTTCTGGGCGTCCCAGAACAAGGGCTGACCGCCGTACGGTACGGGCCCGGAATCCACTCAGGCCGTGGAATCCGGGCCCGTACGCGCATCCGTGCCGGTGCTCATGCCGGTGCCCATGTCCGCGAGCTCCGCCCGCGCCGCTTCGAGCCAGCCGACCCAGAAGTTCTCCAGGTCGATCCCCGCGCGCAGGACGAGATGCCGCAGCCGGTCGCCCTCGCTGTCCCTGTCGTCGCCGAAGTCCCGCTCCTCGATCGCGCGGTACTCCGCCAACTGCGCCCGGTGAAGCCCCAGATGGCGTCGCACCTCCGCCTCCAGGCCCTGCGTACCCACGACTCCTGCCGCGCGCAGGCGCAGCAGGAGTGCGTCACGGATGGGCTTCGGATCCTCGATCTTCGCCACCCATGCGGCCAGTTCGCCCCGGCCGGCCGGCAGGACCTCGTACTCCTTCTTCTGTCCCCGCGTCGGCTGCCGCGGCCCGGGCAGGGCCCGGATCGCGCCGGACTCCTCCAGCTTGCCCAGCTCGCGGTAGATCTGCTGGTGCGTGGCGGACCAGAAGTAGCCGATGGACTTGTCGAACCTGCGGGTCAGCTCCAGCCCGGACGACGGCTTTTCGAGCAGTGCGGTGAGGATGGCGTACGGGAGGGACATGAGCGCATCCTAGGCAGGTCCACGTCACAGGGTGGCCGCGAGTTCCGTTCCCTGCCGGATCGCGCGCTTGGCGTCCAGTTCGGCCGCGACGTCCGCGCCGCCGATGAGGTGAACGGGCAGTCCGGCGGCGAGCAGGGTGTCGTACAGCTCGCGGCGCGGCTCCTGTCCGGTGCACAGCACGACCGTGTCGACGGGTATGAGCCGCTGCTCGCCGTCGACCGTCAGGTGCAGTCCTTGGTCGTCGATGCGGTCGTACGTCGCGCCCGCGACCATCGTGACGCCGCGGTGCTTGAGCTCGGTGCGGTGGATCCAGCCGGTGGTCTTGCCGAGTCCGGCGCCGACCTTGGTGGCCTTGCGCTGGATGAGGTGGACGGTGCGGGTCTGCGGGGCGCGGACCGGGGCCTGGAGGCCGCCGCGTGAGCCGTACTCCATGTCGACGCCCCACTGGGCGAAGAAGACCTCGGGGCTGAGGCTCGCCGCGTCGTCCGCGTCCGTGGACGTGTCGGTGAGGAATTCGGCCACGTCGAAGCCGATGCCGCCCGCGCCGATGACCGCGACGCGGTCGCCCGCCTTCGCGTCGTCGCGCAGGAGGTCGAGGTAGCTGATGACGCTGGGGTGGTCGATGCCCTCGATCTGCGGGACGCGCGGGGTGACGCCGGTGGCGAGGACGATCTCGTCGAAGCCGGCGGCGGTGAGGGATTCGGCGGTGGCGCGGGTGCCGAGGCGGAGCTCGACGCCGAGCTCGTCGAGCCGGCTGCGGAAGTACCGCAGCGTCTCGTTGAACTCCTCCTTGCCAGGCACCTTGCGCGCGATGTTGAGCTGGCCGCCGATCACGTCGGAGGCGTCGTACAGCGTCACGGCGTGGCCGCGCTCGGCCGCCGTCACCGCGCAGGCGAGCCCGGCGGGCCCGGCGCCGACGACGGCGACGCGCTTGGCGCGGCGGGTGGGGGACAGGACCAGCTCGGTCTCGTGGCAGGCGCGGGGGTTGACCAGGCAGGAGGTGATGAGCCCGCTGAAGGTGTGGTCGAGGCAGGCCTGGTTGCAGCCGATGCAGGTGTTGATGGCGTCGGAGCGGCCGGCCTTGGCCTTGGCGACGAAGTCGGGGTCGGCGAGGAAGGGGCGGGCGAGCGACACCATGTCGGCGCAGCCGTCGGCGAGCAGCTCCTCGGCCTTCTCGGGGGTGTTGATGCGGTTGGTCGTCACCAGCGGGATCTTCACCGAGCCCATGACCCGCTTCGTCACCCAGGCGTACGCGCCGCGCGGCACGGAGGTCGCGATGGTGGGGATGCGGGCCTCGTGCCAGCCGATGCCGGTGTTGATGATGGTCGCGCCGGCCGCCTCGACCGCGCGGGCGAGCGTGATGACCTCGTCGAGGGAGGAACCGCCGGGGACGAGGTCGAGCATCGACAGCCGGTAGATGAGGATGAAGTCCGGGCCGACGTGCTCGCGCACCCGGCGGACGATCTCCACGGGGAAGCGCATGCGGTTCTCGTACGAGCCGCCCCACCGGTCGTCGCGGTGGTTGGTGTGCGCGGCGATGAACTCGTTGATCAGGTAGCCCTCGGACCCCATGATCTCCACGCCGTCGTAACCCGCCGCCTTGGCGAGGCCCGCCGCACGGACGAAGTCCTCGATGGTCTCCTCGACCTCGGCGTCGGTCAGGGCGTTCGGCGTGTACGGGCTGATGGGGGCCTGGATCGCGCTGGGGGCGACGAGGTCGGGGTGGTAGGCGTACCGCCCGAAGTGCAGGATCTGCATCGCGATCCTGCCGCCCTCGCGGTGCACGGCGTCCGTCACCTGCCGGTGCTGCGCCGCCTCCTCGGGCGTGGTCAGCTTGGCGCCGCCGGGATAGGGGCGGCCGCGGTCATTGGGGGCGATGCCACCGGTGACCATGAGGCCGACGCCGCCGCGGGCGCGGGTCGCGTAGAACTCGGCCATCCGCTCGAAGCCGCGCTCGGCCTCTTCGAGTCCGACGTGCATGGAACCCATCAGCACGCGGTTGGGCAGGGTCGTGAAGCCCAGGTCGAGGGGGCTCAGCAGGTGCGGGTACGCAGTCGTCGGACTCATGCCGCAATGTGTAGTCGACGCGGGGAGGGTTGTGCAACAAGTTGCATAAAGAATGCCCGTGTTAGTTCGACGACACTCGCGCGCTGCGTCACGTCACCCAGGAACGTACCGACTGGTCGGACTGGTGGGAAGGTGCCGCGCACGGCGAACCGGGCTGTCCGGGCCGGACGCGCCGGCGCGGACAGCCCCGAGGTGGCGTATCAGATGTTGACGCCGAAGTCCGTCGCGATACCGCGCAGGCCCGAGGCGTACCCCTGGCCGACGGCGCGGAACTTCCACTCCGCGCCGTTGCGGTACAGCTCGCCGAAGACCATGGCGGTCTCGGTCGAGGCGTCCTCGGAGAGGTCGTAACGGGCGAGCTCGTTGTTGTCCGCCTGGTTGACGACCCGGATGAAGGCGTTGCGGACCTGGCCGAAGCTCTGGCCGCGGCTCTCGCCCTCGTGGATCGACACCGGGAAGACGATCTTGTCGACCTCGGCGGGCACCGTGGAGAGGCCCACCTTGATCTGCTCGTCGTCGCCCTCGCCCTCACCGGTGAGGTTGTCACCGGTGTGCTCGACCGAGCCGTCGGGGCTCTTGAGGTTGTTGAAGAAGACGAAGTGCTGGTCCGACACGACCTTGTTGTTGACATCGAGCAGCAGGGCGCTGGCATCGAGGTCGAAGTCGGTCCCGGTCGTGCTGCGTACGTCCCAGCCCAGGCCCACCGTGACAGCGGTCAGGCCGGGGGCCTCCTTGGAGAGCGAGACATTGCCGCCCTTGGAGAGACTGACACCCATGAAGATCCCTGCTCAATCCGGCGCGGGCCGCGCCCTTTGACGATCTCTTTGCCCAACCCGCCAACGCTTGCGCGGCCCGCTCAGTTCCCGTCGATCGCCCTCAGTCCTCCGAATGGCGGTCTTCGCCGCGGTGTGCGGCGCGGTGCGGGCGGTCTCAGCTGACCGGAATGACGAACTCCGGGCGGTCCCACATCACCGCGGGCGGGTTGGCGGGCTCGGTTCCGGTCCGCTCGCCGCCCACGCTGAGGTAGAAACCCTCGGCGGGCGGGTGCGAGACCACCCGTACGCCGGAGATCCCCGCGGCGCGCGCCTCGCCGCGCATGTGCGCGACGAGCAGGCGGCCGATGCCCAGGCCCTGGGCGGAGTCGGCCACGAACATCAGGTCGAGCTCCGGCGGGTCCAGCACGAGAGCGTAGAAGCCGAGCAGTCGGTCGTCGTCCGGGCCGACGGCCACGAACACCCGGTGCGTCTCGATGTAGTCGGGCCCCACCCGGTATCCGGCCACCATCGCGGCGTACGGGCCCTCGTAGGCGCGGGAGGTCCGCACGAGCCGCGTGAGCCGCTTCGCGTCCCGTGGGGTCGCCCGTCGGACGCTTGTAATGCGTGAGGCCATACGGAGAGTATTACTCACCCCTCGCCTCGAAGGCGACAGCCGTCCGGCCCCGCACCCCGCTGTTCATGCGACGGATCCGGCGGCCAGTCCTCCTTGTCACCGGTACGACCGTCGCCGCCGCCATGCTCCTTGCGCGATCGGCCCCGAACCGGACGGAGAACGGCACCTCATGCGCCTCATGCGTCTCATGAACACCGCAGCCACAGCCACCGCCCCGACGCCCGCCAGCTCGTACGTCACCTCCATCGCGGACTCCGAGGACCAGATCCGGGCGGCGCAGCGGCTGCGGTACCGGGTCTTCGGCGAGGAGATGGGCGCGACCCTGGACTCGCCCCTGCCCGGGCACGACATCGACCCGTACGACGACCTCGTGGACCACCTGATCGTCACCGAGAGCACGACCGGCGAGGTGGTCGGCACCTACCGGCTCCTGCCGCCCGGACGGGCCGCACGGTCCTACTCC
Source organism: Streptomyces sp. ISL-99 (assembly GCF_018614005.1). Classification (NCBI taxonomy): domain Bacteria; kingdom Bacillati; phylum Actinomycetota; class Actinomycetes; order Kitasatosporales; family Streptomycetaceae; genus Streptomyces; species Streptomyces sp. ISL-99. The sequence goes on along the minus strand of NZ_JAGGPC010000003.1, from coordinate 108,185 downwards.
GACAGCGAGTTCGACCTGCGGGCCCTCGACGGCCTGCGCCCGGCCATGATCGAGGCGGGCCGCTCCTGCGTACATCCGGACCACCGCTCGGGCGCGGTGATCAACCTGATGTGGTCCGCGCTCGCCCGCTACGTCCTGCTCTCCGGCCACCGCTACCTGGCCGGCTGCGCCTCCGTACCCCTGTCGGACGGCGGCACGGCCGCGGCCGGCGCCTGGCTGCTCGGCACGGCGAAGCACTCCTCGCCGCCCGAACTGCGCGTCCACCCGCGCCGCCCCTGGAGGCCCGACGCACTGCCGGCCAAGCAGCCCGGTTACGCCGACCTTCCGCCGCTGCTGCGCGGCTACTTCAGGCTCGGCGCGTGGATGTGCGGGGCGCCCACCCACGACCCCGAGTTCGACGTCGCCGACTTCTTCGTCCTGCTGGACATGGACCGGCTCGGGGACCGCTACCGCCGCTACTTCCTGGGCGAAACCCCGTGAACCCGGTGAGCGGGAGCCCCTGGGCCGTGGACGCCGGGTGCGCTCCCGACTGCGCGGCCCATGCGGCCCCCCGGGTCCCGATGGCGGAGTCGGTACGCCGATGCGCTGCCCTGGCGTACGCGATCACCAGGGGCGCGGCCCGTGGTGATCGGCTCGCCGAACCGGGCACGCTGCGCGGCCAGGCCAGGAGCATCCTCGCAGCTCTGGGAATCCGCCTGGAGGCCGGCCGGGAACCGCTGACGGTGCCCGGCGGCGGTACGGGCACCCTGATTGTGGCCAACCACATCTCCTGGCTCGACGTCGTCGCCGTACTCGCCGTGGAGCCCGTGACCCTCCTCGCGAAGCGGGAGATCGGCCAGTGGCCGGTCATCGGCACCCTCGCCAGGCGCGTGGGCACACGCTTCATCGACCGGGAGGGACTGCGCGAACTCCCCTCCTCCGTTGCCGACTTGGCGTCCACGCTGCGCTCCGGACGTTCCGTACTGGCCTTCCCCCAGGCCACCACCTGGTGCTCCGCACCCGGCGGCCGGTTCCGGCGGGCGACGTTCCAGGCGGCGCTCGATGCGGGGGCGCCGGTCCGGCCGGTGACGATCGCGTACGAGCAACTGGGCGCCCCCAGCACGGTGGCCGCGTTCCTCGGCGACGAGGACTTCGTCACCTCACTGCGCCGGGTGGCCGGCGCGTCAGCTCTGACCGTACGGATCACCGCCCACCCACCGCTGCCGCTGACCGACCGGCGAGCCCTGGCCAACGAAGCCCGATCGGCCGTGGGCCGCGCGGACTCACCGCTGTACGCGGCCGCCCGCGTGTCCTCGGCCTGAGCCGGTCTGCCGCCCTGGGCCTCGGACCGAGGAGACGGCCGGGCCCCGCAGGGCCCGCCCGGCGCGGCGGGTGGGCCCTGCGGGGCTTGTCCCCTACTCGCTCTTTTCCGCAACTGGGGCGCTGCCCCGGACCCCGGTCCTCAATCGCCGGACGGGCTGGTTGTCCGAGCGGGGGCGGGTCCCGGACCGGGGCGTGTCCTGGGTCCGGGCAGCGCCCCGCCTGAGCCCGGCAGCACCCCCGGCAGGCGCTCGATGTGGGCGCGGCCCGTTGTACGACCCGGGCCGAACCCACCGGGATCACCCCGGCCGCCTCACCGCAGCCGTGCCCGCACCGCCTCTCGCGCCGTTTCGGTGTCGCGTTCCACGAGACGGACGACGAGCGTCTTGTGGCCGGTGCCGTACGCCGACGTCGCGAAACCGAACGACCAGTCGTCGACGCCTGTCGCCTGCCGCCACGCGGCCGGGTCCACGGGGGCGTTACGGTCGACGACCTGCCATTCGACCCGCGCGTCGGGCGTGACGCGGAAGGTCGTCCGTACGACCGCCGACGGCGTGCCGTCCCGTACCGCGCGGACGTACAGCACGTGCTCTCCGACGGCCAGCTTTCCGGCCGACGCCTGCCATATCCCGGCGGCCTCGTCGAGCTTCGCCGACAGCGGCGAGCCGAACGACTCGTCGTCGACCGACACCTGCACCCGCCGGGTTTCCGGCCGGCCGCCGACGCCGTCCGGGTCGTTCCCGAGGTCGGGGAAGGCGTACCGGCCGCCGGCGACGACCGTCTCGCCCGCCGCGACCGCTGAACCCTCCGAGGGCGCGGTGACCGTGACGCCGAACCCCAGTCCGGTCGGCGGCAGCGGCGCCGGTTCGACCGAGACCCTCGACGCGTGGCGGTCCTCGTAACCGAACTCGGTCAGCGCCGTGTTGTCCATCAGCAGCTGCACGGCCAGCTGCTCGCCCGTGAACGCGGGCCGCGCGGTCGTGAAGTCGATCGTGAACTTCACCCAGCACGGCGAGCCCGAGGCGCCGCACAGCACACTTCCCACCACCGGCTGGGTCGCGGCTTTTCCACGGCCGATCTCCCGGTCCGTAGCCATGAGCACCGCCGTGGGCGTCACCACGGCCGGCGCGCGGGTCCGCAGATACAGTTCGGCGCGCACCCGTGATCCGCTCGCCAACGGCTCGCCGAGTTCGTCCGTGGCCGGGTACGCCGACACGGGGAGGTACGGCGCCGCCGACGAAAGGGTGTCCCCGGCCGGGCAGCCGTCCGGGTCGCCCGCGCTGTCGGCGGCGTCCATGGTCCGCTCGCCGCCGCAGTCCGGCCGCTGGTGCAGGTAGTAGTGGAGTGCGTCGGCGGACAGCGGGCCGTCCGTCACTCGCGTTCCGCCGCTGCCCCGCTCGGCCAGCACCGTACGCAGCACTCCGAGCGAGCCGTCGAGCGTCGCCACGTCATCGAGCCCCACCGACACACCGGACGGCAGCGACGCAGGATCCGCTGTGCCGTCGCCGTCCCGGTCGTAACCGCCCCAGACGCTGTCCCGGATCGCCCGGTCGGCGGCGAAGAAGTCGTCCTCCACCGGCCGTTCCGGAAGAAGCGCACGGCCGAGCAGGACGTCCACCGCCCGGCGCCCGCTCTCGGGTGTCGCCGCGCCGTACCCCTCGAAGAGCACGTTCGCGGGCGTGTACGGCGCCCCCGCCGGCCAGGACGGCGACGGCAGATCGTCCTTGCCCAGCGGGAAGGCGTTCTTCAGCACGGCCTCGCGCAGCTCGCCGCGCGTGAGCCTGCCGTCGTCGAGGTAGACGCTGCCTTCCAACGCCGCGCCCTCGGCCACGACCTGGCCGGGCTTCTGGCCCGGTCTCGCGTCCCCAATGGCCTCACGTACCCGCTGAAGGGTCGTACCGAAGACGCCCGCCGTGTACGGCGTCGCCGCCGACGTCCCGCTGAACTGGTCCTGGCAGTACACCGCCGTATGACAGGCGGACGGCAGGCTGCCGATGCCCCACGACGACAGGTGTACGGGGATCCCGTCGCCGACGACCGCGCGCTGGTCGTTGCGGCGCAGCGCGCCGACGGTGATGTTCCAGTCCGGTCCGGTCTGGTCGGAGTGCCAGGTGCTGACCGGTACGTCGAAGGCGTTCCCGACGCCGTTTCCGGCGGCGAAGAGCACCGTCTGGCCCCGCTCGGCGGCCTTCTTCGTGGCCTCCTCGCCGCTCAGGACCGGGCCGACGGGCGCGCCACCGACGTAACCGAACGAGTGCGAAGTGATGTCGATCCACGGGTACTTCACCGCGACCGTCTCGTCCAGCCCCTCCACCATGACGAGCAGGCAGGACGGGCAGTAGCCGTACCGGTTGCCGGCCGAGACCGACGCCGAGCCCGTACCGTGCCCGTGGTCGTCGAGGACCGGGTGGGCGCCGTCCATGCTCGACGAGTACGCGCCGATGATCTTCGTGCCGGGGATCCAGTGGAGCGTGCCGCCCGTCGTCCGCTCGGGCGTCCAGAGGTCCTTGTCCTCCTCGGGCAGGTAGCCCTTGCCGAGGGTGACGGGGATCGCCGGTGCGGCGGCCGGATAGCCGGGGACGTACTCCGACGGGTGGCGGGTGAAGTTCTTCGTCAGGGCGAGGACGTCGGGGTCCGGGTACGTCCGCGCGGAGAACTCCAGGTGGTACGGGTTGATCCCGGTGTCGGCGATCCCGATCACCGTGACGGGCGGTCCGGCGGCGAGCCGGTCCGCCGTACCCACGAGCACCGAGGTCGTCTCCCGCCGCTCCAGGCCGTGGGCGTTGGTCGCCTTGAGCGTGACCAGGTGCCGGCCCTCGGGGAGCGAAGGCGTGACGGCAGTACCGTCACCGTCGTCGAACCGCCCGTCGCCGTCCAGGTCCCAGGCCGCCTGTACGGGGTCGGCGCCCCCCGAGACCGAGCCGCTGAGCCGCTGCTCAGCTCCCGACTCGAACTCGAACGGACCACCCGCCTTCACGACCGGCCGCGGATCGGCCGGCCGCGTACGCGCCACCACCTCGGCCGTCACCTCGTCCGTCACCGTGGCCCACTTGACCGCGACGACCTTCCAGGTCCCGGCCACCGGCGAGGAGACCGACGTACGCTCCGGATGCTCACCCGACTCCGACTGCGCCACGACCTCGCCGGACGGATCGGCCACCCGCAGGTCGTAGTCCTGGGCCGTCGTCTTCCACGACAGGGTGACGTCGAAGGACTTCACCCCGGCCGGTACGGCGAAGGGGAACTCCACGGCCGTCCCGGCGGGGAAGACGCCCGGTGTCGGGTCGGTCTTTGTCTCCTGGAGCAGCCGGTCCGAAGTCTCCTCGACCACGACGACCTTGACGTCGTCGCTCACCGTGGTGCCGCGCGCGTCGGTGACGGCCAGCCGCAGCTCGTACGTCGCCGGGGCGAGGCTGGCGGTGTCGAACTCGGCGCTCGCCGAGTCCGCGCCGACGACCTTGCCCCGCACCGCCGACCAGGCCCAGGTGTACGGCGCCGTACCGCCGTGCGCCGCGCCGAGCAGCACGGCCTTGTCGCCGGAGGCGACGAAGGCGCTGTCACCGGCGTCGGCCACCAGCGGCGCGGGCTCGGCCGGTGGCTCACCGGGCGCGCCCGGTCTCGCCGTACCGGTGGCCGTCACATCGCCGCTGAGCGCCTTCGGCACCTTGCCGTCGACGACTTCCTGGCCGCCGACGGTGCTGATCGCGACGTCGGCGGTACTTGTCGTGGCCGAGCTGGGGCTCGCCGAGAGGGGAGCGAGGAGAAGAAGCGAGACGACGACGGATGCGAGCCGTGCGGTCCGTGCGGTCCGTGCCGTCCGTACGCGGGCGGCCGTCATCCGGTCGTCCACTTCTGCGCGCAGAGGCCGAGGTCCGCCTTGACCTGCTGGTTCCGGTCCACGACCACCGGCAGCTGCTGGAGGACCCTGCCGTTCTTCTCGCAGGACAGCGTCCAGTTCTCGATGAGGCCTCCCGCCGTCCGCTCCGTGGCGTCGAACAGCGCGGCGGTCATCGTCCATGAGGGCGCGACCGACGCCCAGTTCTCCACCCGCAGTACGTACGTCCCCTGTTCCGGGTTCTCCAGGAACACCCGCTCCTTCACTCCGACACTGCCGGCCGAGCTGCCGGCCTCGGTGAGCGTCCCGTCGGCGTTCTTGCGGAACACGCGCAGGTCGAGGTCGTCGGGCGTCGGCCAGTCCAGCTTCACCTCGAAGACGTCGGCCGCCCGGTCGACGGTGAACTCCTTGTCCGTCGGCATGGCCGGCAGCGTCGTACCGGTGAACGTCTCCCGCTTCAGCGGCTCGGAGGAAATCACCTTGATCTGCTTGGCCTTGACCACCGGGCGGGTCGACGGGTTCACGTGCCAGCTGTACTTGCCGCCCGCCCCGACCAGCATCGTGGTGTCGAGCGTGTCCTTGATCGCACCCGACCACGTCGGCGTCGCGAAGGTCTTCTTCATCCGCAGCGTGGCGCCGGCGGGCGCCTTGCCCGCGATGACGGAGTGCGTACGCGCGTCGACCGCGTGCTCCAGCGCGATGAGGTACGCCTCCCGGTTGCCCTTCCCCGCGAACTCACCGGCGCCGAGGTACTCGTCGATCACATTCGGGAACGGCGGGTGGAACTCGTCGGGGCCGATCTCGAAGGTGTAGCCGAAGCCGCCGGTCGCGTTGTACGACCAGTCCTCGGTCGACCCGGTGGTGTCGTACAGCTGCCAACTGTGCTGGCTGGTATAGCCGTTCTGCGCCGCCATCCGGTCGCCGAGGTCCTTCAGGGCCGCCTCGTCGGGCGGATCGCCGATGGGCTGCCCGTCGGGTCCGATGGTGTCGGGGGCGACGCCGTTCGGGCGCAGCACCAGGTTGGAGAAGGTGTGGTTGGTGATGAGCGCGGTCACCTGCCGCGTGCTCACCAGCTCGCGGATGTTCTGCGTCTCCGGCTCGGAGAACGGCCCGGCGCCCCGGTAGGTGGCCTGGACCGGCTCCGCGGCCGCGCCCGGACCGCCCCAGAAGCCGCCGTAGTTGCGGTTGGGGTCTACGCCCGCCCCGAAGCCGCCCGGACTGGACACCAGCGCGCACTCGCCCGCCACCGGTGCCTGGCCGTCGACGATGCGGCAGTTCTTGCGCTTGTACGCGTTGCCGGGCGTGGCCAGGATCGACGCCGTACCGCCGTCGTCGACCGACCGCAGATCGATCAACTGCCCGTCGTTGACCGACTTCTCGAAGCCGTCGACGTTGACCACGGGCACTACCACGACGCGGGCCTTCTTCAGCAGACCGGTGATCCTGTCATCGCTGCCGTAGTTCTTGACCAGGTCGTAGGCGAACTCGATGGCGTGCTCACCGGACGGCCATTCGCGGGCGTGGTGCAGACCCATCATGAGGAAGACGGGCCGGCCGTCCTCGGCGGCCCGCACGTTGTGCCCGATCTCCACGCCGTGGACCGTCTTGCCCTCAAGGCTCTTGTGGCTGAGGGCGAACTTCTTCACGAGGTCGGGCCGGATCGCGGCCAGCCGGCCGAGGTCGTCGTTGTAGTCGGCGAGTTTGCGGTACGTGTCCCGGCCTGACGGCAGCGGTGACTCCTGGGTGGCGGCGGCGTACGCCCGGTTCGCCGTGTTGATCTCGGACTCGCGCTCGGCCAGGTCGGGTATGCGTACGTTCCAGGTGAGGCCGGCGGCCCGCAGGGCTTCGGCGTCGGCGGCCCGGTGCAGTACCACCTCGACGTAGTCGTGGCCCGCGTGCTCGGTCATGTCGAGGCCGAGTCCGCTCAGCAGGGCCTTCGCGGCGCGGTTCGGCGTATCGACGGTCACGAGCTGGACCCGGAAGCCCTCGGCTGCTCCGGCGGCTCCGGCGGGCGGGGCGATGACGGTGGGAAGCAGGCCGAACGCGACGGCGGTGGCCGCGGCGGCGGTGAGCGTGGTGCGTCTGCGGGGAGGTCGGAACGAAGCGGTCACATGAACTCCTGCTAAGTGAAGCCCTGCCCCGGCGGCCTCGCGTCTCGTGGACGGCGGAGGAACCGAGCGCTGTCCGATCGGACAAGTAACGGGGACCGTAATCACGGGGTATGGCATGCACAAGACATGTAGCGGAATCTCCGCGTCCTGTCTCGCCGGCACGTTTGACCGACGCGTTTGCGGTGAGACGCAACAGCGTCCGATTCGTTCGACCGGCAGGACGTGAGTGCTGTGGCTGGGAAGAAGGGCGAGAAGCCCAAGGCGAAGACCGAGCAGGTCAAGGGCAAGGTCAAGGAAGCCACCGGACGGGCAGTGGGCGACGAGTCCATGGAAACCGAGGGCCGGGTGGAACAGGCCAAGGGTGACGCACGCCAGGCGAAGGAAAAGATCAAGGACACTTTCAAGCACTGAGGTGCGGGAAGAGCGGGATGCGTCCGGCCCGGTCAGGTGACGCCTGCCCGGGCCGGACGTCGAGGCACGACGGCTTTCCGGACGCATGACGCCTCTAGCGCGCCCTACCGCCCGTAGGCGTCCGTGTGACGCAGGGGGCCGACGTCGGCGTGCCGACCGGTGCGCAGGGCGGCGTGGCGCCGGCCGGGTCCGGGGCCGCTGCGGGCGGCGAGTGCGTCGGCGACGGCGACGGTGGCGAAGCCGTAGACGCTCTTGTGCAGCAGGTCCACCACCAGTTCGGTGCGGGGCCAGGTCAGGGGCGGGGCGCCGACGCCCGTGGCGTTCTCCAGGATCTGGTCGTTGGTGAGACGGATGACGGTGAACTGCGCCGAGGCCACCGGTCCGCGCAGGCCCGCGTGGGCCATCACCGAGCGCAGGACGCCGAGGAGGGCGGCCTGGCCGAAGTGCATGGCCCAGTTGACCGGCAGCGGCTGCTTGCCGGGGCGCTCGCGCATGCCGGTCAGGCGTTCCAGAACGCGTCCGGGAACGTGGGAGTCGGGTCGGCCGGTGATCGCTTGCTCGATTTTCTCGCCGAGCGTCATCACCACGCCTCCGGCGGCGCCTGCCACAAGGCCCTGCCACAATGCGCGCTTGATCATGTCCTGCCGCGTACCCCCTGCCGCTGCGTCCACCCACTCCACGCCCCGCGGTGCACCCCGTTGCCACCCCCGGCTCACCCGGACGCGCGCACCGGCAGGCTTGCGGCGGCTACTCACCCCGAACGCCCGCCGCGCGTTGTCACTCCAGACGTAGTACTCTGCTCGTAGTGGTTACCTCTGGTTGGAGTGGTGCAATGGTGCGCAAGAACATTGAGCGCAGGGCGGCCCTCGTGGATGCCGCTATTGAAGTGCTGGCCAGGGAAGGCGCCCGCGGCCTGACGTTCCGGTCGGTGGACGTCGAGGCCGCCGTGCCTCCGGGGACGGCGTCCAATTACTTCGCCAACCGCGACGACCTGCTCACCCAGGCGGGCTCCCGAGTCTACGAGCGGCTCCAGCCGGACGACGCGACGATCGCCCGGCACCGGGCGAGCGCACCGGACCGCGACACCTACGTGGTGCTGATGCGCGAACTCATCGCCCGTATCGGCGCGTTCCGGGCCGGCTATCTCGCCCTGCTCGAACTCCGGCTGGAAGCTACCCGCCGCCCCGAGCTGCGCGCGGTGCTGACCGAGAGAGTCCGTTCGGACATCGACGCCAACGTGGCCTACCACTTGGCCTCCGGCCTGCCCGGCGACGCGACCGCCGTTCGCCTGCTCTACCTGGCCTTCAACTGGCTCATCGTGGAACAGCTCACCCTGCCGGACGTCTTCTCCGAGGCCGAACGCGACGAAGTCGTCGCAGCCGCGGTCGAGCGCATCGTCACGCCGTAATACGCAGGACGGGCCGGCTCCTCAGCACTCGATGATGTTGACCGCCAGACCGCCGCGCGCCGTCTCCTTGTACTTCACCTTCATATCCGAGGTCGCGGATCTCGTCGAGCAGGCGCTTGACCGGCACGCCGGGGTCGTCGGCGCGGCGCCGACGTGGTCGCGGTAGGCGTCGACCTGGCAGGCGCGGTCTTGGGGCGGGCGGCGCAATCGGTTGGGCTCGGGAGCGCGTGCGCGTGCGTACCATCTGACGCCTGGACCGGGTCCTATGTCGTGACGTGTCGTCGGCCTCGGTAGGGGGAGGGCGCGTGGAGTGGGATTGCCCGGACAGGTTGTGGGAGATCGCGGAGCCGCTGATCCCGTGCTACCCGTCAGGGACTGATCAAAGCCGTCCTGCAGCGCGGTCAACCGCTTCGGTGCCTACCTGAGGCCTCATCGAGCCCTTCACCTCCCAGGCACACCACGCTCTGGCGCAGAATCCAGGACCTCGGGACGGGCTGCAACATCCACTGATGGGCCAGTCGGCTGACGCCCGGCGGAAAGACGGATCCCCCTTCGAACCTGTAGCCGCCGCGGAACAATCCACGCGAGGACTGCGATTGGCGGCCACAGTGCCCACTTCCGGGTGACCCCCCGGTCCGGCTTCGCCGGCACCGCGTCGTGCGTGCTTGAGCATCACCAGCAGGTCCGGTCTCGTCCTGGCCGTGAAGCCGACGGTCACCGGGAGCCTGCCGATGCACATCTTGCTCGTCGCGAGCGCGTTCAACAGCCTGACGCAACGGGCTCACGCGGAACTGCGTGACCACGGGCACAGCGTGACCGTGGAGCTGGCCCTCGAGGGCGTACCCCTGTGGGACGCCGTCTCCCGTCACCGGCCCGATCTCGTCGTGGCGCCCATGTTGAAGAGTGCCATCCCGCCAAAGGTATGGGAGGCGTACACGTGCCTCATCGTTCACCCGGGCCCCGTCGGTGACCGCGGACCGTCCTCCCTCGATTGGGCGATCCACGAGAAGGTGAGCCGGTGGGGAGTGACCGTCCTGCAGGCCAACGCCGAAATGGACGCAGGGGACGTCTGGGCGTCGGTCGCCTGCCCGGTGCCGCCCGTGGGCAAGAGCGACCTGTACCGCAACGAGGTCTCCGACGCCGCGCTGGCCGCGATCCTCCTGGCCGTCGAGCGCTTCGCCTCGGGTACGTTCTCTCCTCAGCCTCAGCCTCAGCCTCAAACCGGCGGAGGCGAAGAGGGCGTCGCGCGCAGTCGGGCCTACTTCGATCAGGGGCTGCGCCGCATCCGCTGGGAGTCGGACGCGACCGAGACCGTGGTCCGCAAACTGCGCGCGGCCGACTCGTTCCCCGGCGTGCTGGACGAACTGCTGGGCGGGGAGTGGTACCTGCACGGCGGTCACCCGGAGGACGGCCTTCGCGGCCGCCCGGGGGAGCTGCTGGCCACCAGGTCAGGGGCGATCTGCCGGGCGACCGCCGATGGCGCCGTGTGGATCCCGGAGCTGCGGCCGCGGCGCGTACCCGGCGGACCGGCCACGTTCAAGCTCCCCGCCGTTCTGGCTCTGGGCGACAGCCTGCCCAGGCTGCGCGAACACCCCGCACCGCCGGACGCCCGGGCCTCCCTCCGAACCTGGGCCGACATCCGCTACCGGGAGGACGGCCCTGTCGGCTTCCTCTCCTTCTCCTTCCCGAGCGGCGCCATGAGCACCTCGCACTGCCGCCGTCTGCTGCGCGCCTACAGGATGGCCACCTCTCGCCCCACGTCCGTGCTGGTGCTCGGGGGTGGCCGGGACTTCTTCTCCAACGGGATCCACCTGAACGTGATCGAGGCGGCCGAGGACCCCGGCGCGGAGTCCTGGGCCAACATCAACGCCATGGACGACCTGGTGGAGGCCGTTCTGACGACCACCGACCGACTGGTGGTGTCCGCCGTGGGCGGCAATGCGGCCGCGGGCGGGGTGATGCTGGCCCTAACCGCGGACGAGGTGTGGTGCAGGACGGGCGCGGTGCTGAACCCGCACTACCGCCTGATGGGCCTGTACGGCTCCGAGTACTGGACTTACACGCTGCCCGGACGGGTGGGCCCCGCGGTGGCCGACAGGCTCATGCGGGAAGCCCTCCCGGTGAGCGCCGCAGCCGGACTGGAGCTCGGCCTGGTGGATCGTACGGTCGAATGCGGGCCACAGGACTTCGTCGCCGAGACCGGTCGCCTGGCCGCGCGGCTCGCGTCCTCATCAGCGACGCAGGCGCGGATCGCGGCCAAGAAGGCCGAACGGGAGCGGCGCGAGGCGGCCAAGCCGCTGGCCTCCTACCGGGAGGAGGAACTGGCCCACATGCTCCGTACCTTCTCGGACCCGGAGGCCCCCTACCACGCGCTGCGCAAGGCCTTCGTGCGCAAGCACCCCGCGGCCCGGACACCACCACACATCGGGGTGGCCCTCCCCGGGAGGAGGGTGGCGCCCCAGGCGTCCTCACGCTGAGGCGGCGCCGGATCCGCCCCCTGTGCTGTCGCGGGGTGACCGGCTGCCTGCTATCAAGAAATGCGAAGGGAATATGAACCGCTTCGTCGTATTCCTCCCCTAGGAGGCTTGGTCCATGGATGCAGCAACGCCGACCCCGGCCCCGTCCGAGACCGTCCCCGGCACACCCGAGGCGGACGAGTCCCCGATCCACATCCTCTGGATCAACGCGGGGCTGAGTTGCGATGGCGATTCGGTAGCCCTGACGGCCGCGATGCAGCCGAGCATCGAGGAGATCGTGCTCGGCGTGCTGCCCGGCCTGCCGAAGATCGCGGTCCACTGGCCTCTGATCGACTTCGAGTGCGGACCGGTGGGTGGGGCGGACACGTTCATCGAGTGGTTCTTCAAAGGCGAGCGCGGTGAGATCGACCCGTTCGTGCTGGTCGTCGAGGGATCCATTCCCAATGAGTCGATCAAGCGGGAGGGGTACTGGTGCGGGTTCGGGGACAACCCGGAGACCGGCCAGCCGATCACGACCAGTGAGTGGATCGACCGCCTGGCGCCCAAGGCGTTGGCGGTCGTCGCCATCGGAACGTGTGCCACGTACGGCGGCATCCACGCGATGGCCGGCAACCCGACCGGTGCCATGGGAGTACCCGACTACCTGGGCTGGGACTGGAAGTCGAAGGCCGGCATCCCGATCGTGTGCGTACCGGGCTGCCCGATCCAGCCCGACAACTTCTCCGAGACCCTCACTTACCTGCTCTACCAGGCCGCGGGATCCGCCCCGATGATTCCGCTGGACGACAAGCTGCGTCCGACGTGGCTGTTCGGGGCCACGGTGCACGAAGGGTGCGACCGGGCCGGCTACTACGAGCAGGGCCAGTTCGCCACCACGTACGACTCGCCCAAGTGCCTCGTCAAGCTCGGCTGTTGGGGGCCCGTCGTCAAGTGCAACGTGCCTAAGCGCGGGTGGATGAACGGCATCGGCGGCTGCCCGAACGTCGGCGGTATCTGCATCGCCTGCACCATGCCGGGTTTCCCCGACAAGTTCATGCCGTTCATGGACGAGCCGCCCGGCGGCAAGGTTTCCAGCGCGGCCAGCGGTGCGTACGGGGCCGTCGTCCGCAAACTCCGCTCCATCACGGCCAAGACCGTGGACAAGGAGCCGAAGTGGCGTCACACGGGAGACGAGCTGACGACCGGCTACCGGCCGCCCTGGTGACCGGCCCCCGGACGCGCGAAGCGCACAGCACCACCCCGGCCGCCACCTCGGCCGCGGACCCGGCCGGCCCCCGGCTGATCGTCCCGTCCTGATCCGACCCCCCCCATCCGTGACGAAGTCTTGAAGAAGGGCGCTGCGCAGAAGATGGCACCGACGACGAAGGCCGGCGACGACGGCAGTGGCCTGGTGGAGATGGCTTGGGATCCGATCACCCGGATCGTGGGCAGTCTCGGCATCCACACGAAGATCGACTTCAAGCAGAAGCGGGTGGCGGAGTGCTACAGCACCTCGTCGGTCTTCCGCGGATACAGCGTCTTCATGCGCGGCAAGGACCCCCGTGACGCGCACTTCATCACCAGTCGCATCTGCGGCATCTGCGGCGACAACCACGCCACCTGCTCGGTGTACGCGCAGAACATGGCCTACGGCGTCAAGCCGCCGCACCTCGCCGAGTGGATCATCAACCTCGGCGAGTCCGCCGAGTACATGTTCGACCACAACATCTTCCAGGAGAACCTGGTCGGGGTCGACTACTGCGAGAAGATGGTCCGCGAGACCAACCCCGGGGTCCTGGAGCTGGCCGAGCGCACCGAGGCCCCGCACGCCGGCGACCACGGCTACAAGACCATCGCCGACATCATGCGCTCCCTCAACCCCATCGAGGGCGAGTTCTACCGCGAAGCGCTGCAAGTCAGCCGGTACACGCGGGAGATGTTCTGCCTGATGGAGGGCCGCCACGTGCATCCCTCCACCCTCTACCCGGGCGGCGTGGGCACCATCGCGTCCGTCCAGCTCTTCACTGACTACCTCAGCCGCCTCATGCGTTACGTCGAGTTCATGAAGCGCGTCGTTCCGCTCCACGACGACCTCTTCGACTTCTTCTACGAAGCCCTTCCCGGGTACGAGGAGGTCGGCCGCCGGCGCGTGATGCTCGGCTGCTGGGGCGCCCTCAACGACCCCGAGTACTGCGACTTCACGTACGCCAACATGACTGACTGGGGACGGAAGATGTTCGTCACCCCGGGCATCGTCGTGGACGGCAAGCTGGTCACCAGCGACCTCACCGAGATCAACCTCGGCATCCGCATCCTCCTGGGCAGCTCCTACTACGAGGACTGGGCCGGGAAGGAGCAGTTCGTCACGCACGACCCGCTCGGGAACCCCGTCGACCCGCGCCACCCGTGGAACCAGCACACGATCCCGGCCCCCCAGAAGCGGGACTTCAACGGCAACTACAGCTGGGTGATGTCGCCACGCTGGTTCGACGGCAAGGACTACCTCGCGCTCGACACCGGAGGCGGCCCCATCGCCCGCCTGTGGTCGACCGCCCTGTCCGGCCTCGTCGACGTCGGCTACGTCAAGGCCACCGGCCACAGCGTCGTCATCACCCTTCCCCGCACCATGACCAAGCCCGAGACCCGCTTCGAGTGGAAGATCCCGAAGTGGAGCAACGCGCTGGAACGCAACCGCGCCCGCACCTACTTCCAGGCCTACGCCGCGGCCATCGCGCTGCACTGCGCGGAGCAGGGTCTGGCGGAGGTGCGCGCGGGACGCACCCAGACCTGGGAGAAGTTCGAGGTACCGGACGAGGGCCTGGGCGTCGGCTTCACCGAGGCGGTACGCGGTGTCCTCTCGCACCACATGGTGATCCGCGACGGCAAGATCGCCAACTACCACCCCTACCCGCCGACTCCGTGGAACGCCAGCACCCGCGACACCTACGGAACCCCCGGGCCCTACGAGGACGCCGTGCAGAACACGCCCATCTTCGAGGAGAATCCCCCCGAGAACTTCAAGGGAATCGACATCATGCGCACCGTCCGCAGCTTCGACCCCTGCCTGCCCTGCGGCGTCCACATGTACGTGGGCGGCGGCAAGACCGTGCAGAAGATGCACATGCCGACCGGCCTGAGCGGCCTGGCCGGATGAGCGCGCCCGAGGCTCCGCGGTCCCCGAACGCGGAGGAGGCCGGGCGGCGCGTCGAAGAGATCCTCGACCGGCTGTCCGCCGCCGGGGACACCGCGGCGGCTGCGGCGGCCGAGGAACTGGTCCGGGTCCTGATGGACTTCTACGGTGCGGGTCTCGCCCGGATCATGACGCTGCTGCAAGCCCCCGCGGCGCGCACGGCGCCGAGCGGCCCGCTGAGCGGGCTGCTCGGCGACGAACTGGTCTCCAGTCTGCTGGTCCTGCACGACGTCCACCCCGAGAACACCTCGGCACGGATCTCCCGCGCCCTGGAGAGCGTCCGGGAGCACAAAGTGGAGCTCGTCGGATTCGACGATGCCACCGGCACGCTGCGGCTGCGCTCGACCGCCCCATCCGGCGGCGGCTCAGGCTGCGGCTGCCCCGGCACGGGCTCGTCTGCCCGGCAGGCCGTGGAGGATGCCCTGGCCTGCTTCGCCCCGGAGGTGAGCCACGTGGAACTGGAAGAGGCCCCGTCCTCCCCCGAGCCGGCCCTGCTCCAGATCGGCACGCGTCCGCCCACCGGCGCGGCGGGCCGGCCGGCTCCGGCGACGGCGCCGTGAGCGCGCCGCAGGTCCGGCCACAGCACCCGGCACCCGGCGCGCGGACGCAGGGTCTGCGCCGGTTCGCGGGACCGCGTGCGCCGCAGCAGGAACGGTGCGACCTGTGCGGAGTGGGGGTCCCGGACGACAGCCACCGCCACCTCGTGGACACCGAGAGGCGCTCCCTGGCCTGTGCCTGTACCCCGTGCTCCCTGCTCTTCGCACAGCCCGGCGCCGGCGGCGGCCGCTACCGCACGGTCCCGGACCGCTATCTGGCCGACCCGGGCCACGCCTTCGACGCCGCCGCCTGGGACCTCCTGCAGATCCCGGTCGGCGTCGCCTTCTTCTTCCGCAACGCCGCACTGGACCGGCTGGTCGCGCTCTACCCCAGCCCGGCCGGTGCCACGGAGAGCGAACTCGACCCGGCGACCTGGCAGACCGTACTCGGCACCAGCCGGCTGGCCGGCATGCTCGAACCGGATGTGGAGGCGCTGCTGCTGCGCCGCGAGGAAGGCCGCACGGAGTGCTACCTGGTGCCGATCGACATCTGCTACGAACTGGTGGGCCGAATGCGCCTGCTGTGGCAGGGGTTCGACGGCGGAGCCGAGGCACGGGCCGCTCTGCAGGCGTTCTTCACGCACGTCGGGCAGCGGGCCCGGGCGCTCACGGAGGGAAGCAGGCCATGACCGAGCTCTCCTTCACCTGCACCGGAGTCCGCGCCGACCCCTACGCCGCCGGCCCCACCCTGGTCTTCCGGCTGCGCGTCACCGCGTCGGACGAGACCCGGGTGCACGCCCTCGCGCTCCGCTGCCAGATCCGCATCGAACCGGCCCGCCGCGGTTACCAGGAGCAGGAGGCGGGCAAGCTGGCCGACCTCTTCGGCGAGCGCTCACGCTGGGGCACCACACTCCAGCCGGTGCAGTTCGCGCAGGTCTCCCTCATGGTTCCCAGCTTCACCGGGGAGACGGAAATCGACCTCGTCGTGCCCTGCACCTACGACATGGACGTCGCCGCGACCCGGTACGCCGAGGCCCTCTCGGGCGGCGAGGTGCCGCTGCTCATGCTCTTCTCGGGAACGGCCTTCACCGGCGCCGGCGGATTCCGCGTCGAGCCGGTGCCCTGGGACCGGGAAGCGTCCTACCGGATGCCCGTGGAGGTATGGCGGGAGATGCTCGAACAGCACTTTCCCGGCTGCGGCTGGATCCGTCTGCCCCGCGACACCATGGACGCCCTTCTCGCGTTCCGCTCGCGCCGGGCGCTGCCCTCGTGGGAGGCCACCCTTCGGGCACTCCTGGAGGAGGCCGCCCCGGCGGCTCCCCGGACACCGGCCCGTAGCCTGCCCCGTTCCGGTGCCGTACCGCCGCGCGTCACCGAGAGGACGGCGACATGACCACGACGGCCGGGTTCAGCCCGGAGTTGGAGTCCCGTTTCGCCACCGCGCGGCAGGTGGCCGACGCGGTCCTCTTCGAGGGCTACGTGCTCTATCCCTACCGGGCCTCGGCGGCCAAGAACCGGCTGCGCTGGCAGTTCGGGGTGCTCGTACCGCCCGCCTGGGGCGCCGACCGCGAGGAACCCGCCTTCCAGCGCACCGAGTGCCTGATGGAACCCACAGCGGGCGCCACGCTGGCGGCCGAGGTGCGGTTCCTGCGCGCCCAGCGGCGCACCGTCCAGGAGGCCCGGCCGGACGGCACGTTCGAAACGGTGCCGGAACTGCATCTCCATGACCGCGTCCTGGTCCCCTGGGGCGAAGGCATCGAAGAACGCGTCGAGATCGTCGCGACCGTGGCCGAGCTGACCGGAGAGGGGATCGTCGTCCCCTTCACCCGGCCCGCCGGTGAAGAGACCGAACCGGTTCACGACACGGACGGCACGCTGGTGGGCCGGTTGGTGCGCCGGTACGACGAGGCCGTCGGCGTCGTACGGCTGTCCGTGAGCGAACTCGACGGCCCGTACCGGGTGATGCGGCTGACGGCCGTGGTGGAGAACACCAGCACGTGGGCCCCGGCCGACGGGGGCGGCGACCGCGAGGCCGCACTGGCCCACTCGCTCGTCTCCACGCACCTCATGCTCTGCCTCACCACCGGCTCGTTCGTCTCGATGACGGACCCGCCGGAGTGGGCCAAAGGCGCGGTGGCGTCCTGCCGGAACCGGAACACCTGGCCGGTGCTGGCCGGCGAATCCGGCCGCGCCGACCTGGTGCTGTCCTCCCCGATCATTTTGGAGGACCACCCCGCCATCGCCCCGGAGAGCCCGGGGGCGCTCTACGACGCCACCGAGATCGACGAGATCCTCGCCCTGCGCACCGCGGCCCTGACCGATCAGGAGAAGCGCGAGGCCCGCGGGACCGACGCGAAGGCCGCCGCCGTGATCGACCTGGCCGACTCCATGCCGCCCGAGGTCCTGGAGCGACTCCACGGAGCGGTACGGGCCCTGCGCGAGATCACCGAACCAGGCCCGTCCGGCCTCTCCGGTGCGGGCTCGCCCATCCCGCCCGACCCGTTCGACGCACCCGGTGTCTCCCGTCCGGCCACGCCCTGGTGGGATCCGGCGGGCGACGCCGGTCTCGACCCGGCCACCGACCAGGTCCTGGTCGACGGCCGCCCGGTCGCCGCGGGCAGCCGCGTGCTGCTGCGTCCCGGCCTGCGCCGCACCGACGCGCAGGACCTGTTCCTGCACGGGCGCAGCGCCCTGGTCGAGGCCGTACTCCACGACGTGGACGGGGGAGTGCACCTCGCCGTGACCGTCGAAGGCGATCCCGGCGCGGACATCCGCCGCGAACAGGGACGGTTCCTGTACTTCCAGCCCGACGAGGTAGCCCTCCCGGAGGACGCGTGAACCCCGCCCCGCCCGGCAGCGGCCGGACCCTGGTCGCCGGAGTCGGCAACATCTTCCTCGGTGACGACGGCTTCGGCGTGGAGACGGTGCGCGCGCTGGCCGGGCACCAACTGCCCGAGCACGTCGAGGTCGTGGACATCGGTGTACGGGGCGTGCACCTCGCGTACCAACTGCTCGACGGATACGACACGCTCATCCTCGTCGACGCCACGGCACGCGGCGGCGACCCCGGGACCGTGTACCTCATCGAAGCCGGAACACCGGGCGGCATCGAGCCCGGGGGGGCCGTTCTCGACGGGCACCACATGTCGCCCGACGCGGTCCTGGCCCTGCTGGACACCCTGTGTGCCGGAACCGGTGCGACGCCTCCGCGGCGCACGCTGGTGGTGGGATGCGAACCCGCGTCCGTCGAGGAGGGCATCGGCCTCAGCCCCGAGGTGGCCGCCGCCGTACCCGAGGCCGTTCGATGCGTCCTGGACCTCGTACGCCAGAACACTCACGAAGCGCCCGCACACAGCGTCGCTGCCCCACCGGCCGGGAAATGAGGAGCACACCATGAAGAAGTCCATGATCGGCAGCGCCGTCGCCGCCACCGTCCTCCTGGCCCTGGTCAGGCAGGTCCTGCCCGACATCAGGCGCTACCTGCACATCCGCAGGATGTGACGCGGCCGCTGCACCGAACGGGGGCACGCGGGGCGCAGCATCGGCGAGCCACGGAGCCCGCCCCCGCAGGCCGCCGTGTAATGGTGCCCAGCGGACCGGCCACACCCTTACCGGCCTCCGCCAGGACGGAGACCGATGCACGAGATGTCCATCGCGATGGCCGTCGTCGGCCAGGTGCAGGAGGCGGCCGCAAAATCCGGCGGCGTCACCGCCGTCACCTCCGTGCGGCTCCAGGTAGGTGAGCTGGCCGGGGTCGTCCCCGACGCACTGGCCTTCTGCTTCGAGCTCGCCTGCGCGGGGACCGCCCTGGAGGGCGCCGAACTGATCGCCGAATCGGTGCCCGGCCGCGCCCGCTGTGCGACCTGCGTGGACGAATGGGCGGTCGGCACGCCTCCGCAACTGTGCTGCCCGGCGTGCGGTCAGGCGACCGCCGAACTTCTCTCCGGCCGCGAGCTGCAGATCACCAGTGTGCGGTGGGAAGACGGTCCGGCCCGTGACCGCACCCGAGAACCCGTCTCCGAGGAGCGCTGAACCATGTGCCGAGTCGTCGACCTGCAACAGGCGGTCCTCGCCAAGAACGAGGCCGCCGCCCACGCGCTGCGCACCGGGCTGGCAGCCCGGGGCGCCACCGTGATCAACCTGCTGTCCAGCCCCGGGAGCGGGAAGACGGCCCTGCTGGAGCGCGAACTCCTCCTCGCACGTGAGCGGGGAGTGCCGGTCGCCGCGCTGACCGCCGATCTCGCCACGGAGAACGACGCCAGGCGCCTGGCCCGCTCCGGCGTGCCGGTCAAGCAGGTCCTCACCGACGGGCTGTGCCATCTCGAGGCGGACATGCTGGGCCGGCATCTCCAGGGATGGCTGCCGGAAACCACCCGGCTGGTGTTCGTGGAGAACGTCGGAAACCTGGTCTGCCCCGCCTCCTACGACCTCGGTGAGGCCTTGCGGGTCGTACTCGCCTCGGTCACCGAAGGCGAGGACAAGCCGCTGAAGTACCCCACCGCCTTCGGCCTCGCCCATCTCGTGGTGGTCACCAAGACCGACATCGCCGATGCCGTCGGGTTCGACGAGCCGGCGTTCCGCGCCCACGTCGAGCAGGTCAACCCCGGAGTGGAGGTGGTCCTGACCTCCGCCCGCCGGGGCGAAGGGGTCGGCGTGCTGCTCGAACGGGCGATGGCGGTGGCGGACGGAGCGCCGGCACACGAACCGGTCATGGGCCGCCGGCATGGCGGTCACCACCACCACGCGGACGGCGCCCCGCAGATGAACGGCTCCCACACCCATCCCCACCCCCACGACTGTGCGGATGGTCGCGGGCAGTCCGCGTACGCGGCATCCGCCGGCCCCGCCGCCCAGCCCCGCGCGTGAGCGCTCCGCACCCGGGAACTGTCGGCGTCCCCGCATCGCAGCGCCGCCGGGTCATGGTCCGGGGGGTCGTCCAAGGCGTGGGCTTCCGGCCGTTCCTGTACAGCCTGGCCACGGCCATGGAGCTGTCCGGCCACGTGAGCAACACGGAGGAAGGCGTGGTGGCGGAGGTCGAGGGGGCGCCGTCCGCCGTGGCACTGTTCTGCGACCGGATCGCCGCGGAAGCACCCCCGCTGGCCGTGGTGGAGTCCGTCGACCACCAGGACGTTCCCGCCTCCGGCGGTGCGGGGTTCACCATCATCGCCTCCCGGTCCGGGGGGCCCGCGCGCACGCTGGTCTCGCCGGACGTAGCCACCTGTGCCGCATGCCTCGCCGAGCTGGCCGATCCGTCCGACCGGCGCCACCGCCACCCGTTCATCACGTGCACCCACTGCGGCCCGCGCTTCACCATCGTCACCGGCCTGCCGTACGACCGGGCCCACACCACCATGGCCGGCTTCCCGATGTGCCCCGACTGCGCCCGCGAGTACGCCGATCCGGCCGACCGCCGGTTCCACGCACAGCCGGTCGCCTGCCCCCACTGCGGGCCCCGCCTGCGTCTGCTGCGTACCGCCGAGGGCGGCACCCCCATTGAGGTGCCCGCCGCGGACCCCGTCGCGGAGGCCCGCAAGCTCCTGGCCGACGGCGCCATCCTCGCCGTCAAGGGCCTCGGCGGCTACCACCTCGCATGCGACGCCTCCCAGGACGAATCCGTAACCCTGCTGCGCCGCCGTAAGGCCCGCGGCGACAAGCCCTTCGCCCTCATGGCCCGCGACAGCGCCGACGTCGAGCACCTCGTTCACATCGGCCCCGAGGAGCACGCCCTGCTGACCGGAGGGGTGCGGCCCATCGTCCTCCTGCGCCGCCGGGCGACGCCGCCACCGAGGCTCGGGGCCCCAGGCGTGTCGGACGCGGTAGCGCCCGGCAGTCCGGACCTGGGTGTCATGCTCCCGTACACACCCCTGCACCACCTGCTGCTCGGCCTGCCCGCAGACCCCACCGGGCCGCTCCTGCTCGTCATGACCAGCGGGAACACGGCCGGCGAACCCATCGTCACCGACGACGCCGAGGCGTTGGAGCGGCTGGCTCACCTGGCCGATGCCTGGCTCACGCACGACCGCCCGATCCAGGTGCCGTGCGACGACTCCGTGGCGCGGGTGTGCGACGGAGAACGGATGATCCTGCGCCGGTCACGTGGCTACGCCCCCCTGCCGATCACCCTGCCGGTGCCCGTCAGGCCGACCCTCGCGGTCGGGGGAGACCTGAAGAACGCGTTCGGCCTGGCCGACGGGCGCCGGGCCTGGCTGTCCGCCCACATCGGGGACATGGACGACCTCGCCACGCAGTACGCCTTCGAGCGCGCCGAGCGGCAGCTGGAGTCGATCACGGGGGTGGAGCCCCTGGCGCTGGCCGCCGACCGGCACCCCGGCTACCGCTCCGGCCAGTGGGCCGAGCGGCACGCGGCCGGCCGGCCCCTCGTGCGCGTGCAGCACCATCACGCCCACGTCGCGGCGGTGATGGCCGAGCACGGGCTGGACGGTACCCACCGGGTGATCGGCGTCGCCTTCGACGGCACCGGATACGGCGACGACGGGGCGGTGTGGGGCGGGGAGTTCCTGCTCGCCGACTACGACCGCTTCACCCGGTTCGCCCACCTCGCCCATGTCCCGCTGCCCGGCGGCGACGCCGCCGTGCACCGGCCCTACCGCATGGCACTGGCCCACCTGCGCGCGGCCGGCATCGCCTGGACGGACGACCTGCCCTGCGTAGCGGTCTGCCCGCCCGACGAACGGCGGGTGCTGGAAGTCCAGATGAAGCGGAACCTGAACTGCACACCCACCTCCAGCATGGGCCGCCTCTTCGACGCCGTGTCCTCGCTCGCGGGGGTGTGCCACCGGGCCGGATACGAGGCGCAGGCCGCCATCGAACTGGAGGCCGCGGCGCTCACCGCCGACAGCGCCGAGACCGCCGCGGACGGTCGTACCGGCTACGCGTTCGCCCTCCGACCCCCTCAGCGAGCCGTCGGGGCCGCGTGGACCGCCGACCCCGCGCCCGTCCTGGCGGCGATCGCGGACGACGTACGCGGCGGTGTCCCACCGGCACTCGTCGCGGCACGCTTCCACGGCGCGCTCGCCGCCCTCGTCCACCGCACCTGCGTCGCAGCACGCGAGCGGCACGGGCTGGACACCGTCGCCCTGACCGGCGGCGTGTTCGCCAACGCGCTGCTCTCCTCGGCCTGCGCCGAGGCATTGCGGAAGGACGGTTTCACGGTGCTGCGCCACCACCAGGTGCCCCCGAACGACGGGGGACTGGCGCTCGGCCAACTGGTGATCGCCGGACACAGAACCGCCGACTGACGCCCCACCCGCAAAGAGGGGGCACGGACCACCACAGCGAGGAGAACCCCATGTGCCTGGCGGTACCCGGGAAAGTGATGGACATCGAGGTTCGTGACGGCACTCGTATGGCCACCGTCGACTTCGGCGGCGTCGTGAAGGAGGTGTGCCTGGAATACCTGCCGGACCTCCAGGTCGGCGAGTACGCCATCGTGCACGTCGGATTCGCCCTCCAGCGCCTGGACGAGCAGTCGGCAAGGCAGACGCTCGACCTCTTCGCGACTCTCGGCATTCTCCAGGAGGAGTTCGCGGACCCGTGGGAACTGGCCGCGGAGGCGGGCGGAGCCCCGTGGCCCGATGGAAGTGAAGCACCGCAGGAGGCCCAGAAGTGAAGTACATCGACGAATTCCAGAACCCCGACCTGGCCCGGCGCCTGCTCGACGACATCCATTCCACGGTGACCAGACCATGGGCCCTCATGGAGGTGTGTGGGGGACAGACGCACACGATCATCCGGCACGGCATCGACCAGCTTCTCCCCGATCTGGTGGAGTTGATCCACGGGCCGGGCTGCCCTGTGTGTGTCACGCCGCTGGAGGTCATCGACAAGGCGCTGGAGATCGCCTCCCGCCCCGAGGTGATCTTCTGTTCGTTCGGGGACATGCTCCGCGTCCCCGGCACCGGCCGCGACCTGTTCCAGGTCCGCGGTGAGGGCGGCGACGTACGGGTGGTGTACTCCCCGCTCGACGCATTGCGGATCGCCCGGGAGAACCCGGATCGCGAGGTGGTGTTCTTCGGTATCGGCTTCGAAACCACCGCGCCGCCCAACGCCATGACGGTCCACCAGGCACGTCGGCTGGGCATCCGGAACTTCAGCCTGCTGGTGTCCCACGTGCGGGTCCCCCCGGCGATCGAGGCGATCATGCAGTCCCCGGACTGCCGGGTCCAGGCCTTCCTCGCGGCCGGACACGTCTGCAGCGTCATGGGCGTCGGTGAGTATCCCGCGCTGGCCGACCGGTACCGCGTCCCGATCGTGGTCACCGGATTCGAGCCGCTGGACATCCTGGAAGGCGTACGCCGGACCGTACGGCAGCTGGAGCGCGGCGAGCACACGGTCGAGAACGCCTACTCGCGTGCGGTCCGGCCCGAAGGAAACCCCTCCGCACTGGCCATGCTGGAGGACGTGTTCGAGGTCACCGACCGGGCCTGGCGCGGCATCGGAGTGATCCCCGACAGCGGCTGGCGGCTGTCCCCCCGCTACCGGGACTACGACGCCGAGTACCGCTTCTCGGTGACCGGCATCCACACCCGGGAGCCGGCCGAGTGCCGGAGCGGCGAGGTGCTGCAAGGCCTGCTGAAGCCGAACGAGTGCGAGGCGTTCGGGACCGCCTGCACTCCCCGCAGTCCGCTCGGGGCCACCATGGTCTCCAGCGAGGGGGCGTGTGCCGCGTACTACCTCTACCGGCGCCTCGACACCACCACTGCCCCCCTGGAGGCGAGCCCCGTTGCCTGACGTCACCCAGTTCCGCGCACCGGACCTCACCGCCTGGACCTGTCCGGCCCCGCTGCGCGACCATCCCCGGGTGGTGATGGGCCACGGAGGCGGCGGCGCACTCTCCGCCGAACTGGTCCAGCACATCTTCGCGCCTGCCTTCGGCGGAGAGGTCCTGGCCCAACTGGGCGACTCCGCCGCCGTATCGCTCGGCGGGGCGCGACTGGCCTTCTCCACCGACTCCTTCGTGGTGCGGCCGCTGTTCTTTCCCGGCGGAAGCATCGGTGACCTCGCCGTCAACGGCACCGTCAACGACCTGGCCATGAGCGGCGCCCGGGCCGCATACCTGTCCTGCGGATTCATCCTGGAGGAGGGCGTCGAGGTCGCCGTGGTGGCACGCGTGGCCGAGGCCATGGGGGCGGCCGCGCGGGCAGCGGGGGTGGAAGTCGCCACCGGCGACACCAAGGTCGTGGAAGCCGGTCACGGGGACGGCATCTACATCAACACCTCCGGAATCGGTCTCATCCCGGCAGGGGTCGACCTGAGGCCGCAGCGCGTCGTCCCCGGCGACGTGGTGATCGTCAGCGGTGACATCGGCGTCCACGGCGTGACGATCATGAGTGTGCGCGAGGGCCTGGAGTTCGGCGTCGAGATCGAGAGTGACTGCGCGGCTCTCGGCGGACTCGTCGAGGCCATGCTGGCGGTCACCCCCGACCTGCATGTCCTGCGGGATCCCACCCGCGGCGGCCTGGCCGCCGCGCTCAACGAGATCGCTGCCGCTTCCGGCACCGGTGTGGTCATCCAGGAACGCGGCGTTCCTGTCCCGCCGACCGTGGCCAATGCCTGCGCCATCCTGGGCCTGGATCCGCTGTACGTGGCCAACGAGGGCAAGCTGGTCGCGTTCGTCCCTCGCGAGCACGCGGACGCGGTTCTGGACGCGATGCGCGCGCACCCCCTGGGCGCGGCGGCGACGGTGATCGGTGAGGCCGTGGAGGCGCACCCCGGCATGGTGGTGGCCCGCACGGGCCTCGGGGGCACACGCGTGATCGACCTGCCGATCGGGGAACAGCTGCCCCGGATCTGCTGACCGCCCACCCGACTCGCGCCGCCGCGGGGGCGCGGCGGCGCGAGCCGGGCTGTTCTAACCCCGCTTGTGCTTGTCGGGCGGGTCCTGCGGGTCCACGCCCGTGAAGGCGGAGGCGTCCTTGCTGCCGCTGGGGCGCCGGGAGCGGCCCTTGCGTCCCCGGTCGTGCATGCCTTCCTCGTCGTTCGCCCGGGCGTGGTCCTCTCCCCGGTCGCTGAGGCTCCTGGCCGTGTCCCCCGGCACTGGCGTCTTCTCCTCTCGGGAGACCTTCCGGCCCGGGCCCTTCCCGGGGGCGTACTCGTCCGGATGGAACGAACGGTGCGCGCTCGGGTTGTCCTGCTGGCGCGTCTCGTCCACATCCGGTGCCCAGCCGTGCTGATGCTTGCCCTGGTGCCTGCTCGGCCCCTCGCCGTGTGACGGCTGGGACGACTCCGGCTTCTTCGCCATGACCTGGCCTGCCTGTCCTGTGACGGTGATGGGCGGTGGGTACGCGCGCCATCCCACAAATAGGTTGATTATCCTATTTATACCGGAATGAGCCAGAGGTGAAGGAGTCGACGGTCAGTTCGGCCACCAGCGGTGGACTCCGAGTCCGGATCTGTGAGGAACCCCGCGGCGGGCGATCACAGGCTTCACGCTCATCGCCCAGACCATTCGGCGGTACTTGTCGTGGTCGTCCGTCGTGGAGTAGGTGCCACGAACCCCCAGGCCAGACGGCCATCCCGTGGGATTTCCCAGGGACTTTTCAGGGACTTTCAGGGACTTTCAGGTCTGTCCGAGGGATTTTCCAGGGACTTTCCGCTGTGCAGACAGGGAAGGCCCTGACAGCGCCGAAAGAACGAAACGCGCTGGTCAGGGCCGAGAACCTCAGCACTCGATGATGTTCACCGCGAGCCCGCCCCGCGCGGTCTCCTTGTACTTCACCGACATGTCCGCGCCGGTCTCCTTCATGGTCTTGATGACCTTGTCCAGCGACACCTTGTGGTTCCCGTCGCCGCGCATCGCCATCTTCGCCGCCGTGACGGCCTTGACCGCCGCCATGCCGTTGCGCTCGATGCACGGGATCTGGACCAGGCCGCCGACCGGGTCGCAGGTCAGGCCCAGGTTGTGCTCCATGCCGATCTCGGCCGCGTTCTCGACCTGCTCGGGGGTGCCGCCGAGGACCTCGGCGAGCGCGCCCGCCGCCATCGAGCAGGCGGAGCCGACCTCGCCCTGGCAGCCGACCTCGGCGCCGGAGATCGAGGCGTTCTCCTTGAAGAGCATGCCGATGGCGCCCGCGGAGAGCAGGAAGCGGACCACGCCCTCCTCGTCCGCGCCCGGCACGAAGTTCATGTAGTAGTGCAGGACTGCCGGGATGATGCCGGCGGCGCCGTTCGTGGGGGCGGTGACGACGCGGCCGCCCGCCGCGTTCTCCTCGTTGACCGCCATCGCGTAGAGCGTGATCCACTCCATCGACAGGGCCAGCGGGTCGCCCTCGGAGCGCAGCTTGCGCGCGGTGTTCGCGGCGCGCCTGCGCACCTTCAGACCGCCCGGCAGGATGCCCTCCCGGGACATGCCGCGGGCGACGCAGTCCTGCATCGCCCGCCAGATCTCAAGGAGGCCCTCGCGGATCTCCGTCTCACTGCGCCACGCCTTCTCGTTCTCCAGCATCAGGGCGGAGATCGACAGGCCGGTCTCCTTCGCCAGGCGCAGCAGCTCGTCACCGGTGCGGAAGGGGTACTTCAGTACGGTGTCGTCGAGCTTGATCCGGTCCTCGCCCACCGCGTCCTCGTCGACGACGAAGCCGCCGCCCACCGAGTAGTACGTCTTCTCCAGGAGGGGGGTGCCTTCGGCGTCGTACGCCCACAGGGTCATGCCGTTGGCGTGGTACGGCAGGGCCTTGCGGCGGTGCAGGATCAGGTCCTCGTCGAAGTCGAAGCCGATCTCGTGCACGCCGAGCAGGTTGATCCGCCTGTCCGCCTTGATCCGCTCGAACTCCTCGTCGGCGGTCTCGACGTCGACCGTGCGCGGGGAGTTGCCCGCCAGACCGAGCAGGACGGCCTTGGGGGTGCCGTGGCCGTGGCCGGTCGCGCCCAGCGAGCCGAACAGCTCGGCGCGTATCGAGGCGGTGTGGGCCATCAGGCCGTCGTTCTTGAGGCGGCCCACGAAGAGGCGGGCGGCGCGCATCGGGCCGACCGTGTGGGAGCTGGACGGGCCGATGCCGATCGAGAACAGGTCGAAGACCGAGATGGCCACGGGGTGACTCCTAAGGGTGGGTAGACGCCGCTGTCTGCCTGCGGGAGTGGTGCAGATGATCTAGGGCGGGGCAACACGGTGCGGGGCACCGCACTCACTGTTCAGTGTGCGCGGTGCCCCGTTATTCAGTCTGTGTCGTACGTAACTACTTCAGACCAGGGTAAAGCGGGTGCTTGCCGGCCAGGGCCGTGACCCGGGCGGACAGGGCCTCGGCGTCGTACGACGGCTTCAGCGCCTCGGCGATGATGTCCGCGACCTCGGCGAAGTCCTCGGCCTGGAAACCGCGGGTGGCCAGGGCCGGCGTACCGATCCGCAGACCCGAGGTGACCATCGGCGGGCGCGGGTCGTTCGGGATGGCGTTGCGGTTGACCGTGATGCCGAGCCCGTGGAGACGGTCCTCGGCCTGCTGGCCGTCGAGCTCGGAGTTCCGCAGGTCGACGAGGACCAGGTGGACGTCCGTGCCGCCGGTGAGGACGGAGACGCCGTGCTCGGTGACGTCGGCCTGCACCAGGCGCTCGGCCAGGATGCGGGCGCCGTCCAGGGTGCGCTGCTGGCGCTCCTTGAACTCCTCGCTCGCGGCCACCTTGAAGGAGACGGCCTTCGCGGCGATGACGTGCTCCAGCGGGCCGCCCTGCTGACCGGGGAAGACCGCCGAGTTGATCTTCTTGGCGAGCTCGGCGGTGGAGAGGATCACTCCGCCGCGCGGGCCGCCGAGGGTCTTGTGCGTGGTCGTCGTCACGACGTGGGCGTGCGGCACCGGGTTGGGGTGCAGGCCCGCGGCGACCAGACCGGCGAAGTGCGCCATGTCGACCATGAGGTACGCGCCGACCTCGTCCGCGATGCGGCGGAAGGCGGCGAAGTCCAGCTGACGCGGGTACGCCGACCAGCCGGCCACGATCAGCTTCGGCTTCGACTCCTTGGCGAGCCGCTCGACCTCGGCCATGTCGACCTCACCGGTGGCGTCGTCCACGTGGTACGCGACCACGTTGTAGAGCTTGCCGGAGAAGTTGATCTTCATGCCGTGGGTCAGGTGACCGCCGTGGGCCAGGTTCAGACCCATGATCGTGTCGCCGGGCTTGAGCAGCGCGAACATCGCGGCGGCGTTGGCCTGGGCGCCCGAGTGGGGCTGTACGTTCGCGTGCTCGGCGCCGAAGAGCGCCTTGATGCGGTCGATCGCGATCTGCTCGACGACATCGACGTGCTCGCAGCCGCCGTAGTAACGGCGGCCGGGGTAGCCCTCGGCGTACTTGTTGGTGAGTACGGAGCCCTGGGCCTCCATGACGGCGACCGGAGCGAAGTTCTCCGAGGCGATCATTTCGAGGGTGGACTGCTGGCGGAGCAGCTCGGCGTCGACGGCGGCGGCGACGTCCGGGTCGAGCTCATGCAGGGGAGTGTTGAGAAGCGTCATCACGGTCCCGTTCGAGGTCTTAGTTGCCGGAGGAGAAGGCGTCGTACTCGTCGGCGGAGAGCAGGTCGTCCGGCTCGTCCGTGACGCGCACCTTGAAGAGCCAGCCGCCCTCGAACGGGGCGGAGTTCACCAGCGACGGGTCGTCGACGACGTTCTGGTTGGACTCGACGACCTCACCGCTCACGGGGGAGTAGAGGTCGCTGACCGACTTGGTCGACTCCAGCTCGCCGCAGGTCTCGCCCGCGCTCACCGTGTCGCCGACCGCCGGGAGCTGGGCGTACACGACGTCACCGAGCGCGTTGGCCGCGAACTCCGTGATGCCGACCGTCGCGACGCCGTCCTCGGCGGTCGACAGCCACTCGTGCTCCTTGCTGTAACGCAGCTGCTGGGGGTTGCTCATGACCTGAATTCTCCTGTACGCGGGGGAGTGGTGGTGAACGGGGAGGTTGTGCGGGGGGTCACTTCTGGCGCTTGTAGAACGGCAGCGCGACGACCTCGTACGGCTCATGCGTACCGCGGATGTCGACGCCGACGCCGGAGGTGCCGGGCGCCGCGTGCGCGGCGTCGACGTACGCCATGGCGATCGGCCTGCCCAGCGTCGGGGACGGGGCGCCGGAGGTGACCTCGCCGATGACCTTGCCGTCGGCGACGACGGGGAAACCGGCGCGCGGGACACGCCGGCCCTTCGCGATGAGGCCGACGAGCTTGCGCGGCGGGGCGGTCTCGGCGCGCTCGGCGGCGGCCTGAAGAGCGGCGCGGCCGACGAAGTCGCCCTCCTTCTCGAACTTCACGACCCGGCCCAGGCCCGCGTCGAACGGGGTCAGCGCGGTGGTCAGCTCGTGTCCGTACAGCGGCATGCCCGCTTCCAGACGGAGGGTGTCGCGGCACGAGAGGCCGGCCGGGACGAGACCCGCGTCCTTGCCCGCGTCGGTCAGTGCCTGCCACAGCTTCTCGGCGTCGGCCGGGGCGACGAACAGCTCGAAACCGTCCTCGCCGGTGTAGCCGGTACGGGCGATGAGCGCGGGGACGCCGGCGACGGTGCCGGGCAGGCCGGCGTAGTACTTCAGCCCGTCGAGGTCCGCGTCGGTGACGGACTTCAGGATGCCGGGGGACTCGGGGCCCTGGACGGCGATCAGGGCGTACGCGTCACGGTCGTCCCGTACGACGGCGTCGAAACCGGCCGCGCGCTCGGTGATCGCGTCGAGGACGATCTGGGCGTTTCCGGCATTGGCGACGACCAGATATTCGGGGGCCTCGGTTTCGGCCAGGCGGTAGACGATCAGGTCGTCGAGGATCCCGCCGTCCTCCTGGCAGATCATCGTGTAGCGGGCGCGGCCGAGGCCGATCGTGCCGATGTTGCCGACGAGTGCGTAGTCGAGGGCGTTCACGGCCTGGGGGCCGGTGACGGTGATCTCGCCCATGTGGGAGAGGTCGAAGAGGCCGGCGCGGGTGCGTACGGCGTTGTGCTCGTCGCGCTCGCTGGCGTACCGCAGCGGCATGTCCCAGCCCGCGAAGTCGGTCATGGTCGCGCCCAGCGCACGATGCAGCGCGTCGAGGGCGGTGTGACGGGGGACATTGCTCATGTGTGGGGCTCCCAGGGCATGACAGGCGAGGACAATCCTCCCCATCTGTCATCGGAACCTGAGAGGTTCACCGAGAGCGTGACGGTCTCGGCTTGCACCTTGGGTGGAGCCGCGACGAAGCGGCCCGCTTTTCAGATCTGCCTCGCCCGCGCGGTACGGGGCCTGAGAGATTCAAGGGAGGAACTTGCTCCTTCGGCGTCCTCGGCACACAGTGCTTCGGACTCTCCCGCGCGGATTCAAACGGCCGGTATGCAGTTGGCGCGCACATCATTGCACGTGGGCGGCGCCCGGGCAGCACCTGGACAGCACCTGGACAGATCCGGAAATGGACTTGTGGCGCATTACCTTTTCTTTACACTTCTTGGGGAAGGGTGGGGGACACCCGACAGGGGGAAGACGATGACGTTCCAGCAGTCAGGTGCGTACGCGACGACCGCGGGCACCGCGCACCGTGCGGTGCCCGCGCAGCAGGGTGCGCCGGTCAGGGCCGCCGCCCGCCGGCCCGCGCCCACCGTGCGTGATCTGCGCGAGCGCGAGGGGCGCAGCCCGCGGGTACTCGCCTTCGCGGCCGGTGACACGGTGGTCGTGTCCGGCCTGCCCGGCAGCGGCAAGAGCACCCTGATCCGGCGTACGGCGAGCGCGGCGGCGCACCGTATCGACTCGCAGGACGCGCGCGAGCGCTGGGACGCGCGGATGCCCCGGCTGCTGCCGTACGCGCTCTACCGGCCCCTGGTGCGTGCGGCGCACTACGCCGGGCTGTGGCGGGCGCTGCGCTCGGGCGAGGGCGTCGTGGTGCACGACTGCGGTACGCAGGCGTGGGTACGGCGCTGGCTGGCGCGCGACGCCCGCCGCCGGGGGGTCGCGCTGCACCTGGTCCTCCTCGACGTGACGGCCGATGTGGCGCGGGCCGGGCAGCAGGAGCGGGGCCGCGGAGTCTCTGGATACGCCTTCGCCCGGCACCGGCGGGCGGTGGGCCGGCTGGTGCGGGACGCGGAGGCGGGCCGGCTGCCGGTGGGCTGTGCGTCGGCGGTGCTGCTCGACCGGGATGCGGCGGGCACGCTGACGATGATCGACTTCCCTCCCCTGCCCGGCACATCCAGCCCCTCCGGCGTGTGAGGAGCGGGGTCCGGGACAGAGCTCCGGGGCACGCCGCGCGCCGCGTTAAAGTCGTGCCGTGGACTTCCCCGACTTCCCGATACCCGCCCACCCGCACGGCGGCAGCGGCTGGCCCGGCAACGAGCTCGAAGAGGTGCTGGGCGCCTCACTCGGCAACCCCGGCGCGGGCGGCCGCATCGTCGAGGTGCTGGGGCGCAGCCAGGTGTGGGTGCCGCTGCCCTCCGGCGGCGGGCCCGACTCCCCGAACCTCGACCTGCCCACCGTGCTGATCCACGGCGAGGCGTACGTCCCCGTGTACAGCTCCGAGGAACAGCTGCGCCAGTGCGCCGGGCCCCACATGTCCTTCACCGTGGCGCCCGCCCGCGAGTTCGCCCGCGGCCTGCCGCCGCAGCTCGGCATCGCGGTGAATCCGGACGGCGCGGTCGGCGTGCCACTGCCGCCGCCCGCCGTCGCCGAGCTCTGCCGGGCCGGCCGTACGCCGCTGGACGGACCGGCCAGTGGGGGCAGGGTGCGGCTCTTCGAGCCGGACTGGCAGGAGGAGCCGATCGATTTCCTCTCCGCAGCGGCCGGGGAGTTCGAGGAGAGCGGTGTGGTGCTGACCGCCCGTCGGGCGCTCGCGAGCATCGAAGGCGAGTCCCCTGCGCTGTTCGTCGGCGTACAGCTGTCCACCTGGGAGGGCGCCGACCCCAACGCCCCGATGGACGCCCTCGGCCGGGCGCTCGGCCGCGTCCAGGTGCCCTGGGAGGTCAACCTGGTCCTGCTGGACGTGGCGCAGGACCCGGTCGCCGGCTGGATGCTGGAGAAGGTGCGACCCTTCTACACGCGCGCCTGACTCGTACCCGACTCGTGCCCGACTCGTGCTCTGTGTCAGTACTGCCGCTTAAGCTTGGTCGACAACCGACACGGTGGATCGAAGAGGGGCGGGACCCAGGGTGAGCGCGTCAGGCACTGCGGCGGCCGGGCAGGTCGAGCACATGCTGCGCCAGGTGACACCCGGGCGGTACGACGCGTACGAGGCGCTGCTGCGCGCCCTCGCGGACCCGGCGGGCGGCCAGGTCTGGATGCTGCTCTGGCACGGCCAGGCGGGATCCCCCGACGCGCAGTACGGAAACATGGACGTCGACGGCCTCGGCTACGCGCCGTGCGTCACCTCCGCCCAGGAGCTCGCCGCGAGCGGCTGGAGCCGGGCGTACGAAGTGGTGCCGGCGCGCGACGTCGCGCGCGCCCTCTTCCCGGACCGCTGGGGCATCTGGCTCAATCCGCACGCCCCCGGTGGCGGCGTCGGCATCCCCTGGCTCGATCTGCGGCGTATCGCGACCGGACTCGACCGGATGCCCGCCGGACCGCTGCGGCTTTCCGAACCGGCCATCGAGATGCCCCAGTTCTACGCCCTGCTCACGCAGAACGCCCACCGTACGCCCGCGGTCCGCTCGCTGCGCCGCGCGTGGGTGCAGCCGGCGCTCGGGGCGCCGTATCTGGCCATCGGTCTCGATCTCTACGACACGAGCCAGCCGTCCGTCGAGGCGGTGCGCGCGATGATGCAGCAGTCGGTCGGCGTGGTTCCCGACGGCCTGCCCGTGTCCACCGTCGCGATGTCCGACGAGTACGACCCCGTCTCCATGTGGCTGCGCGCCAACGCCCGCCCGTTCTACGCCCGCGAGGCGCACGCGCCCGCCGCCCCCTCCTCCGCCGCCCCACAGGGTGGCTACGGCTACCCGGCCCCGCGCGCCTACTGAGCCGACCTCCCGGCCTCCCGACCCGCGCCTCCCGACCCGGCGCCACGGCACCCATAGCCCAATTCCACGGCCCATAACGGCCGTTGGGCGGCATGTCCGGTCTGGTGCAATAGGCCGCTTCTGATCCGCTCAGCCGATCACGGCGTCCGGATAACGGAAGACCACAGGCCACATCACGGTTACGCATCCATTGCCCGTCAGGGCTGGCGGGTGATCGCGCGCTCATTGAAGACTCCCGCAACAAGGAACGTCGGTCCTGTGTACGACCCGCTTTCCCCGTCTCAACTGCGTTTGTCCGAGCACCTTCTGAGCACCTTCCGCACGTTTCCGCACCACTTGCACCTGCGATGCGAACAAGCCGCTACAGCGGCAGGCGCGGGCCGACCACCCGTCGGCCGAGCCGAGAGGGGTCCCCACCACGATGACGGCACCACTGCACGACACGAGCGCGGCGGAGACCGCGGCCGTTGACGTCGCGGCCGATGTTCCGGCGAAAGCCATCGAAGGCCGCTCGCCCTGGAAGATCGCATGGGTGCGTCTGAAGCGCGACAAGGTCGCGCTGGCCGGCGGCGTCGTCGTGTTGTTCCTGATCCTGGTCGCGGTGTTCGCGCCCTTGATTGTGAGCGCGCTCGGCCACCCGCCGAACGACTTCCACGAGGACAAGATCGACCCGCTGTTCGGCACGCCGATCGGCAGCTGGGGCGGCATGAGCTCCGACTTCCTGCTGGGAGTCGAACCCGTCAACGGCCGCGACGTGTTCAGCCGCCTCGTCTACGGCGCCCGGATCTCGCTGCTGGTCGCCTTCCTCGCGGCCCTCTTCGCCGTCGCGCTCGGCACGGTCTTCGGGATCATCGCCGGTTACTTCGGCGGCTGGGTCGACGCGGCGATCAGCCGGGTGATGGACGTCCTGCTGGCCTTCCCGCAGCTCCTGTTCATCATCGCGCTGGTCTCGGTACTGCCCAACTCCCTCTGGGGGTTCAGTGGTTCGGGTGTGCGTATCGGTGCGCTCATCGTCGTCATCGGCTTCTTCGGGTGGCCGTACGTGGGCCGGATCGTCCGTGGCCAGACGCTCTCCCTCAGGGAGCGCGAGTACGTCGAGGCGGCACGCAGCCTCGGCGCGGGCCGCGCGTACATCCTCTTCAAGGAGCTGCTGCCCAACCTGGTGGCCCCCATCACCGTCTACACGACGCTGATGATCCCGACCAACGTGCTCAGCGAGGCCGCGCTCAGCTTCCTGGGCGCCGGGGTCAAGCCGCCCACCGCTTCCTGGGGCCAGATGCTCTCCAAGGCCAAGGAGTACTACGAGGCGGACCCGATGTTCATGATCGCGCCCGGCGTGGCCATCTTCATCACGGTCCTGGCTTTCAACCTCTTCGGCGACGGCGTGCGTGACGCGCTGGACCCGAAGGGCTCCCGCTGACCGTTCCTCCCGTACCACCGCACCGTTCCCACCGCGCCGCCCCTGCCGATGTGTCAGGAGGCCACCACAACCGTCGGTCCCGCAAAGGACCGGCACTCTCACGGAGGTTGCTGATCGTGACAGCCAACAGTTCTTCCAGGCGACGGCTCGCCGCAGGCGCGGCGCTCGTTGTCGCCGCGCTCGTCGGAACCGCGGCCTGCGGTGGCGGCGGCAAGGACGAGTCCGACGGCAAGGGCAAGGCCCCTGGTTTCAACGCGGCCGTCGGTAAGATCGCGAACCCTTCGGACAAGAAGGGCGGCACGATCAAGTTCATCGGTACGCAGGACTCCGACTCCTGGGACCCGCAGCGCGGTTACTACGGCTTCATGTGGGACTTCGCCCGCTACTACACGCGCCAGCTGATCACCTTCAAGCCGGTCCCGGGCACCGAGTCCACCGAGCTCGTCGCCGACATGGCGACCGACACCGGTCAGGTCTCCGCGGACAAGAAGACCTACACCTTCAAGCTGAAGGACGGGCTCGCCTGGGAGGACGGCAAGCCCATCACCTCCAAGGACATCAAGTACGGCATCGAGCGCATCTGGGCCCAGGACAAGATCTCCGGCGGCCCGATCTACCTTCAGCAGGTCCTGGACCCGAAGAAGGAGTACAAGGGCCCGTACAAGGACAAGTCGGCCGACAAGCTGGGCCTGAAGGCCATCGAGACGCCGGACGACAAGACCATCGTCTTCAAGCTCCCGAAGCCCAACGGTGACTTCCTCCAGATGCTGGCCATGCCGGCCGCCACGCCGGTCCGCCAGGACAAGGACACGGTCGAGAAGTACGGCCTGAAGCCCTTCTCCAACGGCCCGTACAAGATCGACTCCTACACCCCCAACAAGGGCATGGAGCTGAGCCGCAACCCCCACTGGAAGAAGGAGACCGACACCGTCCGCAAGGCGCTGCCGGACAAGGTCTCGCTCAAGCTCATCACCAACGCCGACGACATGGACAACCGCCTGATCGAGGGCGACTACGACGTCGACATCAACGCCACCGGCATCAGCCCGGCCGGCCGTACCAAGGCGCTGCGCGACCACAAGGCGAACGTCGACAACCCGCAGACCGGCTTCATCCGGTACGCGGTGTTCCCGCAGACGGTCAAGCCGATGGACAACGTCCACTGCCGCAAGGCGGTCATCTACGGCTCCGACCACCAGTCGCTGCAGACGGCGCGCGGCGGCCCGATGGCGGGCGGCGACATCGCCACCAACATGCTGCCGCCGAGCATCAAGGGCGCGGACGCCAAGTACGACCCGTACAACGTCCTGAAGGACACCAAGGGCAACATCGCCAAGGCCAAGGAAGAGCTCAAGGCCTGCGGCAAGCCGAACGGCTTCAAGACCACCATCGCGGTCCGTAACAACAAGCCGCAGGAGATCGCCACCGCCGAGTCGATGCAGGCGTCGCTGGAGAAGATCGGCATCCAGGTGCAGATCGACCAGTACGACGGTGCGCAGACCTCGGGCATCATCGGCGCTCCCAAGAACGTCGACAAGAAGAACTACGGCATCATCATCATGGGCTGGGGTGCCGACTTCCCGACCGGCCAGGGCTTCCTGCAGCCGCTGGTCGACAGCCGCTTCATCCTCGACAGCGGCAACAACAACTTCTCGATGACGAAGGACAAGTCGATCGACGGCCTGTTCGACAAGGCGCTCCTCGAGACGGACCCCGACAAGGCCGCCGAGTACTACAAGCAGATCAACCAGAAGGTCTCCGAGAACGCGGTCTACCTGCCCTTCACCTTCGAGAAGAACGTGATCTGGCGCAGCTCGCGGCTGACCAACGTCTACACGGCCGACTCCTACAACGGCCGCTACGACTACGCCTCCCTCGGCGTCAAGTGACCGTCCGTTCGCTCCGCCGGCACACCCGCCGCTAAGCCCGAAGGGCAGGTGATGGCCGCGTGCGGCGGCCCGGGAGTCCCTCACCGGACTCCCGGGCCGCCGCCGGGCCGACCGTAGTGCTCGCATACCTCATCAGGCGGCTGACCGCCGTCGTCGTGATGCTGCTCGTGGTCACCCTCGTGACCTTCGGCATCTTCTACGTGATCCCGAAACTGACCGGCAGCGACCCCGCCGCGATGTTCATCGGCAAGCAGGCGGACCCAGGCGCGATCGAAGGTGTCCGGGAGAAGCTCGGCCTCGGCGACCCCATCCTGGTGCAGTTCTGGAACTTCATCAGCGGAATCTTCGTCGGCCGTGACTACACCGGCGGCGGCTCGTCGTTCCACTGCGACGCGCCGTGCTTCGGCTACTCCTTCCGTACGGAGCAGGAGATCTGGCCCGTACTCACCGAGCGGCTCCCCGTGACGCTGTCGCTGGCGGCCGGCGCGTGCGTGCTGTGGGTCATCGTCGGTGTCACCACCGGCATCATCTCCGCACTCAAGCGGGGTACGGCGATCGACCGTACGGCGATGACCATCGCCCTCGCCGGTGTCTCGCTGCCGATCTACTTCACCGCGCTGCTCTCCCTGGCGATCTTCCGCACCCAACTGGGCTGGTTCGACGCCGAGTACGTGGACATCGCGCAGGACCCGCTCGGCTGGTTCAGCGGCCTGGTGCTCCCGTGGGTGACCCTCGCCTTCCTGTACGCCGCGATGTACGCCCGGCTCACCCGCGCCACCATGCTGGAGGTCCTGGGCGAGGACTACATCCGTACCGCCCGCGCCAAGGGCCTGAGCGAACCGGTCGTCGTCGGCAAGCACGCCCTGCGCTCCACGATGACGCCGATCCTCACCATCCTCGGCATGGACCTCGGCGCCCTGGTCGGCGGCGCGATCCTGACCGAGACCGCCTTCAGCCTCCCGGGCCTCGGCCAGGCGGCGGTCAAGGCGATCGGTGACTTCGACCTTCCGCTGATCCTCGGTGTCACGCTCATCGCCGCCGCCGCCGTGGTGCTCGCGAACCTCGTCGTGGACATCCTGTACTCCGTGATCGACCCCCGAGTGAGGCTCTCGTGACCACTGTGCCTGTCCCGGGGGAGGCCCCCGGAGCCCCCTTGACGAAGACCGGTGCGGTCGGGGAGCCCGTACGCTCCGGCTCCCC
Organism: Streptomyces sp. ISL-99; assembly: GCF_018614005.1. NCBI lineage: Bacteria > Bacillati > Actinomycetota > Actinomycetes > Kitasatosporales > Streptomycetaceae > Streptomyces > Streptomyces sp. ISL-99. Next base: position 70,538 of record NZ_JAGGPC010000003.1, on the reverse strand, counting down.
GCAGCCGGATGCCTTCCTCGACGTCCGCGACCTCAAGGTGCACTTCCCCACCGACGACGGTCTCGTCAAGTCGGTGGACGGTCTCTCCTTCCAGCTGGAGAAGGGCAAGACCCTCGGCATCGTGGGCGAGTCCGGCTCCGGCAAGTCGGTGACCTCGCTCGGCATCATGGGCCTGCACACCGTCGGCCAGTACGGCCGGCGCAAGGCCCGGATCTCCGGCGAGATCTGGCTGGACGGCAAGGAGCTGCTGTCCGCCGACCCCGACGACGTACGCAAGCTGCGCGGCCGCGAGATCTCGATGATCTTCCAGGACCCGCTGTCCGCGCTGCACCCGTACTACACGATCGGCCACCAGATCGTGGAGGCGTACCGCATCCACAACAAGGTCGACAAGAAGGCCGCCAAGCGGCGCGCGATCGAACTGCTCGACCGGGTCGGCATCCCGCAGCCCGACAAGCGGTTCGACGGCTACCCGCACGAGTTCTCGGGCGGCATGCGCCAGCGCGCGATGATCGCGATGGCGCTCGTCAACAACCCCGAGCTGCTCATCGCGGACGAGCCGACCACCGCCCTGGACGTCACCGTCCAGGCGCAGATCCTGGACCTGATCCGGGATCTGCAGAAGGAGTTCGGCTCGGCCGTCATCGTCATCACGCATGACCTGGGCGTCGTCGCCGAGCTGGCCGACGACATCCTCGTGATGTACGGCGGCCGGTGCATCGAGCGCGGTCCGGCCGACAAGGTCTTCTACGAGCCCCAGCACCCGTACACCTGGGGCCTGCTCGGCTCGATGCCGCGCATCGACCGCGACCAGACCGAGCGCCTCATCCCGGTCAAGGGCTCGCCGCCCAGCCTGATCAACATCCCGAGCGGCTGCGCGTTCCACCCGCGCTGCCCGTACGCGGACGTGCCCAAGGGCGGGATCACCCGCACCGAGCGGCCGGAACTCAAGGTGCTGCCCGGGAAGGAATCCGAACGGCACTACTCCGCCTGCCACATGGCGGCCGAGGACCGGACGCGGATCTGGACCGAAGAGATTGCGCCGAAGCTGTGAGCGAGACGAAGGATCCTGAAGTGACGATCCCGGAGCAGGCATCCTCTTCGCCTTCCCCTTCCTCCCCGTCGCCCGAGCCCCTGCTCAGGGTCAGCGGCCTGGTGAAGCACTTCCCCATCAAGAAGGGCGTCCTCCAGCGCCAGGCCGACGCGGTCCAGGCCGTCGACGGCCTCGACTTCGACGTACGCCCGGGGGAGACTCTCGGCGTGGTGGGCGAGTCGGGCTGCGGCAAGTCGACGATGGGCCGGCTGATCACGCGGCTGCTGGAACCGACCAAGGGGAAGATCGAGTTCGAGGGCCGGGACATCACCCACCTCGGCACCGGGCAGATGCGTCCGCTGCGCCGCGACGTACAGATGATCTTCCAGGACCCGTACTCCTCGCTGAACCCGCGCCACACGGTCGGCACGATCATCAGCGCCCCCTTCAAGCTGCAGAACATCACGCCCGAGGGCGGGGTGAAGCGGGAGGTCCAGCGGCTGCTAGAGCTGGTGGGTCTCAACCCGGAGCACTACAACCGCTATCCGCACGAGTTCTCGGGCGGGCAGCGCCAGCGCATCGGCATCGCGCGGGCGCTCGCGCTCAAGCCGAAGCTGGTCGTCGCCGACGAGCCGGTATCGGCCCTGGACGTGTCGATCCAGGCGCAGGTGGTGAACCTGCTGGACGACCTCCAGGACGAGCTCGGTCTCACGTACGTGATCATCGCGCACGACCTCTCGGTCATCCGGCACGTCTCGGACCGCATCGCCGTGATGTACCTCGGCAAGATCGTCGAGCTGGCGGACCGCAAGGCGCTGTACGAGTCGCCCATGCACCCGTACTCCAAGGCGCTGCTGTCGGCCGTCCCGGTGCCCGACCCGCGCAGCAAGCACAAGCGCGAGCGCATCCTGCTCAAGGGCGACGTGCCCTCGCCGATCTCGCCGCCCTCGGGGTGCCGCTTCCACACGCGGTGCTGGAAGGCGACGGAGATCTGCAAGACGCGGGAGCCGGTGCTGACGGCGCTGAAGACCGGCCACCAGGTGGCCTGCCACCACCCGGAGAACGCACCCGACCAGGCGCCGGAATCGTCGGCGGTGCTGGAGACGGCGCGCGAGGCGATCGCGATCGTCGACGTCACGCCGCCGGCGGCGGTGGCGAAGGCGGAGGCCGCCGACGATGCTCAAGCCGACGACGGTGAAACCGCGCCCGCGAGCACGGAGGACAGCGGCAAGGAATAGAACCGGCACAATTGCCCGGTGTTCCAGGAACTCTTCACGCCCTCCGTCCAGCATTCGCTCGACCTCGCCGGGATCTTCGTCTTCGCGATCTCCGGCGCCCTGCTCGCCGTGCGCAAGAACTTCGACGTCTTCGGCATCGCGGTGCTCGCAGAGGTCACCGCGCTGGGCGGAGGGTTGTTCCGCGATCTCATCATCGGCGCGGTGCCGCCGGCCGCCTTCACCGACCTCGGGTACTTCACCACCCCGCTGATCGCGGCCGCCCTGGTCTTCTTCCTGCACCCGGAGGTCGAGCGCATCCAGGGCGCGGTCAACGCCTTCGACGCCGCCGGGCTCGGGCTCTTCTGCGTCACGGGCACCACCAAGGCGTACGACTACGGGCTCGGCCTGACCGCTTCGGCCGCCCTGGGCCTGGCGACCGCGGTCGGCGGCGGCGTCCTGCGGGACGTCCTCGCCAACGAGGTGCCCTCGCTGCTGCGCTGGGACCGCGATCTGTACGCCGTCCCCGCGATCGTCGGGGCCGCGATGGTCGCCCTGTGCATCCGCTTCGACGCGCTGAACGCGCTGACCAGCGGCGTCGCCGTCGTCACCGCCTTTGTGCTGCGGCTGCTCGCCATGCACTTCCACTGGCGGGCGCCGCGCGCCTGGCACCGGAGCTCGGCGAAGGCCGAAGAACAATCCGAGGCCACCACTTAGCTACCGCTTAGTAATGTGCCGGTGTACGGTGCATGCCATGGCACAGGCATCCATCGGGGACAGCGAGTTCGACCGCGACACCGCGATCTCCCCGCGTGAATCGGGCAAACCTGGTGGACTCGGCGTCTACGACGCGGAACTCTCCGCAGGCTGGACGATCATCCACGCCGTCAACGGCGGCTACCTCCTCGCCCTGCTCGGCCGGGCACTCGGCGACGCCCTGCCGCACCCCGACCCGTTCACCGTCTCGGCGCACTACCTGACGCCGTCCGTACCCGGCAAGGCGGTCGTCCGTACGCAGACCGTCCGCAGCGGACGCACCCTCTCCACCGGCCAGGCATCCCTCTTCCAGTACGCCGACGACGGCACCGAGGTCGAGCGGATCCGGGTCATCGCCTCCTACGGCGACCTGGACGCCCTGCCCGACGACGTACGCACGACGGCGAAGCCGCCTGTCATGCCGCCGTACGAGCACTGCCTGGGCACCGACGCCGGACCCGCCGTCATCCCCGGCAGCTCGGCCATCACCGAGCGCCTCAACATCCGGCTCGACCCCGCCACCGTCGGCTGGGCCGTCGGCGCGCCCTCGGGCAAGGGGGAGATGCGCGGCTGGTTCGGCCTCGCCGACGGTCGTGACGCCGACCCGCTCTCGCTGCTGCTCACGGTCGACGCCCTGCCGCCGACCTCGTTCGAGCTGGGCCTCAAGGGCTGGACGCCGACCGTCGAACTCACCACCCACATACGCTGCCGGCCCGCCCCCGGCCCGCTGCGCGTCTCCATCACCACCCGCAACCTCGCGGGCGGCTTCCTGGAGGAGGACGCCGAGGTCTGGGACAGCGCGGACCGGCTCGTCGCCCAGTCCCGGCAGCTGGCGCGGGCACCGCGCGGCTGAGTCCCCGTCGGGTGGCCCGGCCGGCCCCCGATGTCAGTCCAGCCAGTGGCGGCGGCCGAGGCTGACCAGGCGCAGCTGGCGGCGGGCGAGGGAGGCGGCGGCCCCGACGCGCTCTGCGCCGTACGGCTCGGCCTCCAGGAACGCGGACGCGGTCATCACCATGTGGTCGACGTAGACGTGCGCGAGCATCCGCCGGTCGTCCTCGCACCAGGCCGCGCAGTCCGGCTGGGTGGCGAGCCAGGCCGCCACCTCGTCGGCGAACAGGCTCAGTTGCTCGCCTATCGCGGTGCGTACCCGCTCCACGCCGCCGTGGCGTTCGCGGGTGATGAAGCGGACGTGGGCGGGGTACGCGTGGACGTGGCGGGCGATGAGGCCGACCGTGCTGTCGATGCGCTCGGCGCTGTCGCCGGTCGCGGCGAGGGTCGCGCGGATCACCGCGTGCAGGCCGCCGAGCGCCTCGTCGACGAGTGCGACGCCGAGATCGGCCGTGTCGCGGAAGTGCCGGTAGAAGGCGGTCGGGGCGACGCCGACGGCGCGGGTGACCTCGCGCAGACCGAGGCTGCTCAGGCTCTGGTGCTCCAGGAGGACGAGGGCCGCGTCCATCAGGGCCTTGCGGGTCTTCTGTTTCTGGGCCTCGCGGACGCCGACGGTGTGACTCATGACATTCAGTAAACAACTGTTCTCTGTTGCGGGGAACCGTGGGGTGAGTCCTAGACTGGGTAGTCAGTGAACAGTCGTACTCTCAGGAGGGGTTCACGTGTTGGTCCTCGTAGCAGCACTGATGTTGCTGGGGGTGCTCATGGGCTCGGTGGCGCATGTTCCGGTCCCGGTGTCCCTGGTCGCCGCCGCGCTCATCGGCGTCTGGCTGCTCGTCTTCGCCGCCCGTGAGCGTCACTCGCGACGGTCCACCCGAAGGAGCTGAACGCGCCATGGAGTTCACCGCATCCGCACGCGCCCGCACCGGCACGCGGGACGCCGACGGCATGGCCGTCGCCTCGTTCGTGCTCGGCCTCGTCGGACTGCTCGTCTTCAACATCTTCCTCGGCCCCATCGCCGTCGTCCTGGCCTCCATGGCCCTGTGGCGGGGCACCGCACGCCGGGGCAGGGCGATGCTCGGCCTCGGCCTGGGTGTGGCCGACCTGGTGGTGCTCGCCGTCCTCGCCTCGGCCGACCACACCGTGTCCTGGACCTTCGGCGGCTGACCGGTCGCGGCCGGATGCCGACGGCGGAGCGAGGGCGGGACCGGGGAGAGCCCGGGGACTCGTAGAATCGACTGCACCATGGCTTACCTCGACCACGCCGCGACCACCCCGATGCTTCCGGAAGCGGTCGGGGCGATGACCGCCCAGCTCGCCGTCACCGGCAACGCGTCGTCCCTGCACGCCGCCGGCCGACGGGCGCGGCGTACCGTCGAGGAGGCCCGCGAGATGCTCGCCGAGTCCCTCGGCGCCCGGCCGAGCGAGGTGGTCTTCACCGCCGGCGGCACCGAGGCCGACAACCTCGCCGTGAAGGGCCTGTACTGGGCGCGGCGCGACGCCGACCCGCGCAGAACCCGCGTCCTGGCCAGCCCCGTCGAGCACCACGCCGTGCTGGACGCCGTCCACTGGCTGGGCGAACACGAGGGCGCGACCGTGGAGTACCTGCCGGTCGACTCGTACGGCAGGGTGCACCCGGCGGCGCTGCGCGAGGCCATCGAGCGCGATCCGTCCGATGTCGCCATGGCCACCGTGATGTGGGCGAACAACGAGATCGGCACCGTCATGCCGGTCCGCGAACTGGCCGACGTGGCAGCCGGGTTCGGCGTACCGCTGCACGCCGACGCGGTACAGGCCTTCGGCCAGCTGGAGGTCGACTTCGCCGCCTCCGGGCTGGCCGCGATGACCGTCTCGGGGCACAAGATCGGCGGCCCCTACGGCATCGGCGCGCTGCTGCTCGGCCGCGAGTACACCCCCGTCCCCGTGCTGCACGGCGGCGGCCAGGAGCGGCACGTGCGCTCCGGCACCCTCGACGCCCCGGCCATAGCCGCCTTCGCGGTGGCGGGCCGGATCGCGGCCGAGCGGCGCGAGTGGTTCGCGCGCGAGATCGGCGGCCTGCGCGACGACCTGGTCGCGGCCGTACGCACCGCTGTTCCCGAGGCGGTCCTCGGCGGCGACCCGTCCCCGGCGGGACGGCTGCCCGCCAACGCCCACTTCACCTTCCCCGGCTGCGAGGGCGACTCCCTGCTCCTCCTCCTCGACGCGCAGGGCATCGAATGCTCCACCGGATCCGCCTGTACGGCCGGAGTCGCGCAGCCCAGCCATGTCGTGCTGGCCACCGGAACCGACCCGGACCTCGCGCGCGGCACGCTCCGCTTCTCGCTCGGGCACAGCTCCACGGCCGACGACGTGGCGGCGGTGGCGGAGGCGATCGGCCCGGCGGTGGAACGGGCACGTACGGCCGGACTGGTCTGACCCGCTGAACGACTACGCCTTGGCGGGCGGCCCGCCGGCCAGCTCCTTCTGCACGAGCCGGAGGTAGCGGGCCCAGTTCCAGTGCGGGCCGGGGTCCGTGTGGTCGGTGCCCGGGATCTCGACGTGGCCGATGATGTGCTCCCGGTCGGCGGGTATCTCGTACCGCCGGCAGACCCCCGCGGCGAGGCGCGCCGACGACGCGTACATGACGTCGGTGAAGTCCTCCGGCCGGTCGACGAAACCCTCGTGTTCGATGCCGACGGAGCGTTCGTTGTACGAGCGGTTCCCGGCGTGGTAGGCCACGTCGAGCTCCCGCGCCATCTGCGCGATGTGGCCGTCCTTCGCGCGCACTATGTAGTGCGCGGCGGCCGCGTGCAGCGGGCTCTTGAAGACGCGCACGGCCGACGCGAAGCTGCCCTGCGTCACGTGGATCACGATGCGGTCGATGGTGTAGTCGGCGGGCCGGTCGGCGGTCCGCAGATTCGCTGCCGACGCGGCCACCCACTGGGCCCCCTTGTGATCCACCTCTCCCTCCACCCGCTGCTTGTCGATGCCCGGCACGAGCCACCACAGCCGGGACAACTCCTCCCCGAACACGGCCGCCGTACCGCCCACGACGGCCGCGCCGCCCCCGATGAACAGAGCGCGTCTGCTCACCCTTGCCGCCTTCTTCTGCTCCATGAGCCCTTTAACGCTTTCGGCCCTGTCGGTGGTTCCGTCTACCCTGGTGGAGCTATGACTGAGACCCCGCGCCGCCTCTGTGTCCTCGCCGCCATGTCCGGCGGGGTCGACTCCGCCGTTGCCGCCGCCCGCGCCGCCGAGGCCGGGCACGACGTGACCGGCGTACACCTCGCCCTGTCCGCGAACCCGCAGTCGTTCCGTACGGGCGCGCGCGGCTGCTGCACGATCGAGGACTCGCGCGACGCGCGCCGCGCCGCCGACGTCATCGGCATCCCGTTCTACGTCTGGGACCTCGCCGAGCGCTTCCGTGAGGACGTGGTCGAGGACTTCGTCGCGGAGTACGAGGCCGGGCGCACCCCGAACCCGTGCCTGCGCTGCAACGAGAAGATCAAGTTCGCGGCGCTGCTCGACAAGGCGCTGGCGCTGGGCTTCGACGCGGTGGCTACCGGCCACTACGCGACGGTCGTGGTGAACGAGGACGGCAGCCGCGAGCTCCACCGGGCGTCCGACATGGCCAAGGACCAGTCGTACGTCCTCGGGGTCCTCGACGAGCGGCAGCTCGCGCACGCGATGTTCCCGCTCGGCGACACCGTCACCACGAAGGACGAGATCCGCGCGGAGGCCGAGCGCCGGGGCCTCGCGGTCGCGAAGAAGCCCGACAGCCACGACATCTGCTTCATCGCGGACGGCGACACGCAGGGCTTCCTGGCGAACCGTCTCGGCGGCAGGGCCGAGGGCGACATCCTCGACGAGTCGGGCACCAAGCTCGGCACCCACGACGGCGCGTTCGGCTTCACCATCGGCCAGCGCAAGGGCCTGCGCATCGGCCACCCGGCGCCCGACGGCAAGCCGCGCTACGTCCTGGACATCTCCCCGGTGAACAACACGGTGACGGTGGGCCCGGCAGAGGCCCTGGACGTCACCTCCCTGACCGCCATCAAGCCCCGCTGGTGCGGCACGGCCCCGGCGGGCAGCGGCACGTACACGGCCCAGCTGCGCGCGCACGGCGACGAGACACCCGTGACGGCGGAGCTGGTCGACGGCTCGGAGCTCCGGGTGACCTTCGCGGAGCCGGTACGCGGCGTCGCCCCCGGCCAGGCGATCGTCCTGTACGACGGCACCCGCGTGGTCGGCTCGGCAACCATCGCGACGACGAGCCGGGCGACGGCCCTGGCCTAACCCCTGGGCGGGCCGACCCCTGGGCTGGCGTCGGTCCCGTACGCCTGTCGGGGGCGGCCTGCGGTCCCGTGCCCGTGGTTCCCTGGCGGTGCGGTGTACCCGCTGATCAAGGCCGGGGAAGCTCGATGTCCCCGGCCCTCACCCCGAGCAGAAGTGCCCGAAGAGCAGCCGGGCTCGTTGAGAGGACGATGGCTGGGCTGTCGCTCTCGCGGAGAGCCGCCCCGTTCTCGGTTGCTGCGACCTCGATGCAGTTGTTGCCGCCGTCGCCGGAGAACGAGGACTTAAGCCAATGCAACGTGGAAGCCTGCGACACCGCTTACAGCTCCTTGACGATGGTGTGGATGAACTCCCTGGACCTGTCTGGAGTCAACGCCACCTCTTCGGACAAGTCCAGTCGGGTACGGAAGTTGGCCAACTGGGTCGGGGAGTCGATGAAGACGGCACCTGTTGGTGAGTCGAGTTGCACTGTGTCCAGGTGGCGGTTCTGGGCCTCTGCGTACAGGACCGACGAGTCCAAGAGTGGGAAGCCTCCGGCGGTGAACGGGATCACCAGCAGTGTGACGTTGGGGCGTTCGCTCTCCTTCAAGAGGTGCTGAAGCTGAGCGCGGGCAATGCTGCGACTGCCGAGCTGCATCCGCAGGGCAGCCTCGTGGATGGCCCCGACGTAGGGGACGGGTTCCGGTCCGGTGATTACGGACTGCCTGGTCAGTCGGTGTTCCACCCGTAGTTCGACTTCGAGCCGTCGAAGTGGTGGCACGGGGAGCTCGAACGTGGCACGTGCGTAATCTTCGGTCTGGAACAAGCCGGGTAGAAGCGCGGTCTGGATCGTCCGCAGACGCGCCGCGTCATGCTCAAGCTCTGAGACGTCAAGGAAACCGGGCGGAATCCTGCCCCTGTACTCGTCCCACCAGCCACCCTTGCGGCCACCCGTCATCAGGGCCAAGGCGTCGATCAGTGCCTCGTCTCCGCATTCGTAGATGCTTGCCAGGCGTCGCAGCCGGTCCTCGCTGATGCCGAAGCGGCCGGCCTCGATGTTCGAGATCGCCGTCCGGTCTGCGCCCAGCAGGTTTGCCGCGGTGGGTGCCGACATGCCTGCGGCTTCGCGGAGTCGTCGTAGCTCTGTGCCGAACCGTCGCTGACGGATCGTCGGTGCCTGCCTTGGGGCCATGTTCCCTCTCCTGTTCGCGGACAGTGTGCCGATACTGCCGTCCCCAGTCCACCGGCCCGATGAATTGAACTCGTATCAGTGAAAGTGGTCGCACTGGTTATAAATGTGCCGCTACGGTGTGACCCGTACCACTCGCGTAGTCGTCGTCGACGGAAGCGCACCGGTTCACCCTGCCCGCCCGGGACGGCAGGTTCCGCGACCGGCATTGCCACTGCTCTGGCCTCAACGCCTCCTGGTACGCACCCACTTATTCACCACTCACACGCACCACAGGATGTGTCTCGTGAGGACAGAACCCACCCTCCACACTCACCCCACCCCCATTCCGTTCGACCAACCGTGGCAGTACGAGCTGAACTTCCCCTGCGATCCGCGCAGTCCCCGGATCGCCCGCACCACCCTGCGTGCGATCCTCACCGCCCACGAACTCGACGAACTGAGCTACCGCGCCGAGCTATTGACCACCGAGCTCGCCACCAACTCCGTACGCCACACCAAGGGGCCCGCCGCCGTCCGCCTGCACTGGCTGCACCCCGTACTGCGCGTCAGCGTCTGGGACATGAGCCCCGACCTGCCGAAGCCTCAGCGCGACGGAGTGTCCGTCTATGACGAGGACGGGCGCGGGCTCGCGATTCTTGAACTCGTCGCCGACCGATGGGGCGGATGCGCCATAGGGGAGGGGCCGTACGGACCCGGCGGCAAGACCATCTGGTTCGAACTCGCCATCGCCACTGGGCCGCCCCCGCCCGGCCCGGCGCTGCCGCCCGCGTCGCTCGCCGCCTGACCGCCCCCGCCTCACCCACCTCACCCGCCCCGGCCGGTCTCACGCCGTGAAGAACTCCCGCAGTACAGGGGCCAGTACATGCGGTGCCACGTCGTGGATCTGACCCGTCAGGGTGCGGTGGCGGCCGCGGCGTACCGCTTCCGCGACCCGGCGGGCAGCGTCCCGCATCGCGGGCGGGCTCGCGCCGCCGTCCACGACGAGGACCGGCGGTCTGACGGCCGCCAGCCGCTCCGCCGGGACCGTGCCGTCGCCCATCACCGCGTCGTCGTACGCCAGGGTGGGCGCCAGCGCCTCCAGCTCGGGCCACATCGGCGCTTCGCGTACCTGCGCGACGACCTCGGGCGGCATGCCCACCGCCGAGAGGAAGAGTTCGGCGGCGCCGCCTCGGTCGGCGGCCGAGAGGAGTTCGGTCAGGCGCGTCGTGTACCGCGCCTTGGCGATCGTGTCGCCCGGTTCGACCACCGTGAAGGGGGGTTCGTACACCGCGATTCTCTCGAACGGCACGCCGCTCGCCGCCGCCTCCAGGACCAGTGCCCCGCCCGACGACATGCCGTACACCGACACGGGGCCGCGCTCCTCCTCGGCCAGGGCCGCCAGGTCCTCGACCTCGCGGGCGACCGCGTAGGGCGCGGTGTCACCGCTGTCGCCCCTGCCACGCCTGTCGTACGTGACGACGCGGAAGTGAGGTGTGAGCAACGCCGCCAGTGGCGCTTCGGCGGCGCCCGTGCTGAAGGCGCCGCCCACCAGGATCAACGGCACCCCCTCGCCCCGCCGTTCACAGGCGATGGGCGTGCCGTCCCTCGAAATCACTTTGGCCATGAGGTGCTGACCGCGCCGCGCGCGACAACTCATCGCTTCCCGCGAAAGAAATATCAGGACGTACCCAGAACCTCCGTGTCGTAGAAGCAGTAGTGGCCCTTCACCGCGGCCACTTCCGGCTTCGGGTCCAGGTAGGACCACACCAGGTCCGGCGCCTCCGGCAGCGACCAGTACGAAGCGTCGCCCTTGAAGGGGCAGTGGGTGCGCTTGTCCGAAGGCGTCAGCAGGTCGGTCCTGACGTCCTCGGGCGGCAGGTAGTAACGCACCGGCAGACCCGTCTCGAAGAGCAGCACCGGGCGGCGGCTCTCCGCCAGTACCTGCCCCCCGTGTGTGACGCGCACATGCTCGGTGCCCTGCTCGACGGTGATGCGGTGTCCTGCGGTCACGGGCGACCCTCTCCTCGGTTCGTCGGTTTCGTCGGTCCTTGTGGTGCGGCAGCCGTCTCACACTCCAGCATGCGCCCGGCGTAGGTTCTTCCCATGGCACTGAACATCTGCGTCTTCCTCTCCGCCGCCGACCTCGACGAGCGCTACACCCGCCCGGCCCGCGAATTCGCCGAACTGATCGGCAAGGGCGGCCACACCCTGGTGTGGGGCGGCTCGGAAGCCGGCCTGATGAAGGTCGTCGCGGACGGCGTGCAGGAGGCCGGCGGGCGGCTCGTCGGCGTTTCGGTGGAGTTCCTGCACACCGTGGCGCGCGAGAACGCCGACGAGATGGTGATCGCCAAGGACCTCGCCGAACGCAAGGCGCTGCTGCTCGCCAAGTCCGACGCGGTCGTCATCATGGTCGGCGGCACCGGCACGCTGGACGAGGCCACCGAGATACTGGAGCTGAAGAAGCACGGTCTGCACACCAAGCCGGTGGTGCTGCTCAACACGGCCGGTTTCTACGACGGCCTGAAGCTGCAGTTCCAGCGGATGGAGGCGGAGGGCTTCCTGCCCGTCCCCCTCGCCGACCTGGTCTTCTTCGCGGAGGACGGCGTCGCGGCACTCGCCTACCTTGAGGAGTCTGTGGGCGTGCGGTGATGCGAGCATGGGGCCTATGGCTACACATGTGATCACCGGAGCGGGCTCGGGCATCGGCGCGGCCGTCGCCCGCCGCCTGCACGAGCGCGGCGACGACGTCGTCCTGATGGCCCGCGACGCGGGCCGCGCCAAGCAGCTCGCGGAAGCTCTCCCCGGCGCCCGTACGCTCGTCGGCGACCTCGCGAACCCGGACAGGCTCTCCTGGGCGTTCTCGCACCAGCCGATGCCGGAGCGGGTGGACTCGCTGCTGCACATCGCGGGCGTCGTCGACCTCGGCCGGATCGCCGACCTCGGTACGAAGACCTGGCACAGCCAGCTGAACGTGAACCTGGTGTCCCCGGCCGAGCTGACCCGGCTCTTCCTGCCCCAACTCCGGCAGGACAAGGGGCACGTGGTCTTCGTCAACTCGGGTGCCGGTCTCGCCGCGCACGCCGAATGGGGCCCGTACGCCGCCAGCAAGCACGGCCTGAAGGCCCTCGCCGACGCGCTCCGCGAGGAGGAGCACGCCAACGGTGTGCGCGTCACCTCCGTCTATCCGGGGCGTACCGCCAGCGCCATGCAGGAGAAGGTGCACCAGCAGGAGGGCAAGAAGTACGACCCGTCGCGCTGGATCGACCCGGAGTCGGTCGCGACGACGATCCTCATGGCCCTCGACCTCCCGCGCGACGCCGAGGTCAACGACCTGTCCGTAAGGCCGGGCCGATGAGCGGGACCACCGAGCACACAGACGCGTTCGCGTGGGGCCCGGCAACCGGCGTCGGGTCCATGCCCGGTGGAGACGCCCGGGAGACCGCCAAGGCCGTCACCGGCAGCTTCGAGGACTTCCCGCACCTGGCGGAGCTGCCCGCGCGCGGCCCCGGCGCCGACATGATCGGGCGCACCGCCGGAATGCTCGTCGAGATGTACGTCCATCTCGAACCCAGCGGCTGGCGCATCAGTGACCGGCCGGGGCGCGACACGCGGCGGGCGCGGTCCTGGCTGGGGGAGGACCTCGACGCGCTGGAGGAGTTCACGCAGGGGTACACGGGCCCGCTGAAGGTGCAGGCCGTCGGTCCGTGGACGCTGTCGGCAGGCGTGGAGACGCGCAACGGCGAGTCCGTGCTCCGCGACCCGGGCGCGGTACGTGACCTCGCGGGCTCGCTGGCCGAGGGGCTGCGGGCGCATCTCGCGGAGGTGCGGCGGCGGGCGCCGGGCGCGCAGGTGGTGCTCCAGCTCGACGAGCCGTCGCTGACGGCCGTACTGCGGGGGCAGGTCAGGACCGCCAGCGGGTACCGGACGTACCGGGCGGTGGACCGTCAGGTCGTCGAGGGGACGCTGCGGGATGTGATGAGGGCCCATGACGGTCCGGTCGTGGTCCATTCCTGCGCGCCGGACGTGCCTTTCGCGCTGCTGCGCCGGGCGGGCGCGGCGGGGGTCTCGTTCGATTTCTCCCTGCTCACCGAGCGTGACGATGACGCGATCGGTGAGGCGGTGGAGGGCGGTACGCAGCTGTTCGCCGGAATCGTGCCGGGCACCGACACGGCATTGTCAGACCCGGCCGGTAGCGTCATGGGTGTCAGGACGCTGTGGCGCAGGCTGGGGCTGAATCCGGGGACTCTGGCGGAGTCTCTGGTGATCACTCCGTCGTGCGGGCTCGCGGGGGCTTCCCCGGCGTACGCGCGCGCCGCGCTCGCGCACTGCGCCAGGGCCGCGAGATCGCTCGCGGACAACCCTGAGTAACGGGAATCGAATGGTCGGAAACGGGAGGACAAGACGGTGGCTGGCGAACAGCAGGTGGCGGTACCCGCGGAGGCACGGGATCGGCACGCACAGCTCGCTGAGCAGGTCGAGGAGCACCGCTTCCGGTACTACGTGAAGGACCAGCCGGTCATCAGCGACGCCGAGTTCGACCAGCTGCTGCGGACGCTGGAAGCGCTGGAGGACGAGTACCCCGAGCTGCGTACGCCCGACTCGCCGACCCAGAAGGTCGCCGGGGCGTACGAAACGGACTTCACGGCGGTCCAGCACCGCGAGCGCATGCTCTCCCTCGACAACGCTTTCGACGACGAGGAGCTGACGGCCTGGGGCGAGCGGGTCGCCGGCGAGCTGGGCTCCGTGCCGTATCACCTGCTGTGCGAGCTGAAGGTGGACGGCCTCGCGGTCAATCTGACGTACGAGAAGGGGCGGCTGACGCGGGCCGCGACGCGGGGCGACGGGCGCACGGGCGAGGACATCACGCCCAACGTCCGTACGATCGCGGGCATCCCGGACCGGCTGAAGGGCGACCGGATCCCGGACCTGGTCGAGATCCGCGGCGAGGTCTACTTCCCGATGGAGAAGTTCCAGGAGCTGAACGCTCGGCTGGTGGCCGCGGAGGACAAGCCCTTCGCCAACCCGCGCAACGCGGCGGCGGGTTCACTGCGGCAGAAGGACCCCAAGGTCACCGCGAGCCGTCCGCTGCACATGGTGGTGCACGGTATCGGGGCCCGCGAGGGCCTGGACATCGACCGCCTGTCGCAGGCGTACGAGCTGCTGCGCGAGTGGGGCCTGCCGGTCGCGCGGCACAACAGGGTCGTGAACGACCTCGCGGGCGTACGGGAGTTCATCGCGTACTTCGGCGAGAACCGGCACTCCGTGGAGCACGAGATCGACGGCGTCGTCGTCAAGCTCGACGAGATCCGGCTCCAGGGGCGCCTCGGCTCGACCTCGCGGGCGCCGCGCTGGGCCATCGCCTGGAAGTACGCGCCGGAGGAGGTCAACACCAAACTGGTGAACATCCGGGTGGGGGTCGGGCGCACGGGGCGCGTGACGCCGTACGCCCAGGTGGAGCCGGTGACCGTCGCTGGTTCCGAGGTCGAGTTCGCCACCCTGCACAACCAGGAAGTGGTGAAGGCCAAGGGCGTACGCATCGGGGACACGGTGGTGCTGCGCAAGGCGGGCGACGTCATCCCCGAGATCCTCGGGCCGGTCGTGGACCTGCGGGACGGCAGCGAGCGGGAGTTCGTCATGCCGTCCGAGTGCCCCGAGTGCGGTACGCCGCTGCGGCCGATGAAGGAGGCCGACATCGACCTCCGCTGTCCCAACGCCCGCTCGTGTCCGGCCCAGTTGCGCGAGCGTCTGTTCTACCTGGCCGGGCGCAAGTCCCTGGACATCGAGAACTTCGGGTACGTTGCGGCGGCCGCGCTCACCAGGCCGCTGGAGCCGGCCGAGCCGCCGCTGCGCGACGAGGGCGACCTGTTCGACCTCAAGGTCGAGCAGCTGCTGCCCATCAAGTCGTACGTACTGGACCAGGATTCGGGGCTTCCCAAGCGGGACCCGAAGACGGGCGAGGAGAAGGTCGTCACCTTCTTCGCCAATCAGAAGGGCGAGCCGAAGAAGAACACCCTCGCCATGCTGGAGAACATCGCGGCTGCGAAGCAGCGGCCGCTGGCCCGGGTCATCACCGGTCTTTCCATCCGGCACGTGGGCCCGGTCGCGGCGGAGGCGCTGGCCCGCGAGTTCCGTTCGCTGGACCGGATCGAGCAGGCGCCGGAGGAGGAACTGGCCGCTGTAGAGGGCGTCGGACCGACCATCGCCGCCTCGCTCAAACAGTGGTTCGAGGAGGACTGGCACCGGGAGATCCTGCGCAAGTGGCGGGCCGCCGGGGTCCGGATGGAGGAAGAGGGCGCCGGCGAGGAGCAGGGGCCGCGCCCGCTGGAGGGCCTCACGGTGGTGGTGACCGGAACCCTGCAGAACTACACGAGGGATGGCGCGAAAGAGGCGCTCCAGAGCCTTGGAGCAAAAGTGACCGGATCTGTTTCAAAGAAGACCGGTTTTGTGGTGGTCGGCGACAGTCCCGGCTCTAAGTACGACAAAGCCATGCAGTTGAAGGTGCCTGTTCTCAACGAAGAGGGATTTGCCGTCCTTTTGGCGGAGGGTCCGGACGCGGCCCGTGAAGCGGCTGTGCCGACCGAGGAGTAGGGGTGGTGCGGGACGGGGAAAGGGGCGGTGAGAGGGGGTAAGCACCGCAGCCGGGATCACCCGTTCAGCGCATAGCAGACGGACTCGGGTGGCTGGGTCGCATTCGGGCAACAGCGTTGGACCGCTGCCCCGGAGAGCCTTCTGCGGCCTACTGTTGAGATGTGCGCCTGCCGTGCACGGCTGCAATGAGGTGTCCCCTGCTCATAAAGAGCCCGGGAAAGGAATTTCAGTCGTGGACGGCATGACAACGGGGCCATCGCTTGGCAGGGGCACCGCCGGCTGTGAGAGGGACGGAATGAAACCGACCGAGAGTGCCGACCCGGCCTCACGGCTGAGGCGGTGGGCAGGCGCCCCGAGGGCGCTGCCCGCCGCCGTCGTGACACTGGCCGCCCTCGTCCTGTTCACCGGGATGGTCCGCGCCGTGACCGCGGACCGCGCGCTGTTCCCCGACAGCACGGTCGGCTGGTCCCTCGCGCTGCTCACCGGAGTCATCGTCGGCCATCTGGTCGCCCTCGGCCGCGACCGGTGGTGGGGCGGCACGGGATCGGGCGCCGCGCTCACCCTTGCCGTCCTGCTGCTGTACGGCTGGGTGCCCGCCGGTCTGGTCAGCCTGGCCGTCGTCGTGCTCGTCGGCGTGGCCCGCAGGCACCGCTGGAAACAGGGACTCCTGCACGGCGCGGTGGACATCCTGGGGATAGGCGTCGCGGCGCTCGTCCTGGCCGTGTTCGGCGACGTACCGACCGTCGAGAAGCCCTGGAACCCACTGGAGTGGGGGATAGAGACGGTCCCGGAGGTCGTGCTCGCCGCCACCGCGTATCTCGCCCTGACCCGGGTGCTCCTCTGGTACACGCTGGCGCCGCGCCGCGGACGGCTGCCGTCCGTCGCCCGGACGGCCCTGTACCGGCAGGCGCTCGTCGCGGTCGCCCTGCTCGGTATCGCACCACTGATCTGCGTGGTCGCGGTGGCGCTGCCGGTCCTGCTGCCGCTGTTCTCCGTACCGCTGATAGCGCTGGACTCCACGCTGTGGATCGCCAGGGCCAGGGCGGAGGAGCAGCTGCGGGACCCGCTGACCGGGCTGCCGAACCGGCACTGGCTGCTGCAGCGGGCCCGGCCGGTGCTGGAAGAGGCCCAGAGCACCGGCACCCGCTCCGCGCTCGTACTGATAGACCTCGACCGTTTCAGAGCGGTCAACGACACCCTCGGCCACCTGGCGGGCGACCGGCTGCTGCTCCAGATAGCCGACAGGCTGCGCCTGGCGCTGCCGCGCGGGGCGGAGGCCGCGCGGCTCGGCGGTGACGAGTTCGCGGTCCTGCTCCCCACCGCGGACTCGACGACCAGTGCGCAGCGCATCGCCAGGCATCTGGTGGCCGAACTCTCCTCGCCGCTCGACCTGGACGGGCTGACGCTCGTCCTGGAGGCCAGTGCGGGCGTCGCCGTCTTCCCCGACCACGCGCTGGACGCGGAAGGGCTGCTGCGGCGCGCCGACGTGGCGATGTATCAGGCCAAGCGGGACCGTACGGGCGTAGAGGTCTACGAATCCAAACGGGACAGCAACACACCCGACCGGCTCGGCCTGCTGGGTGACCTGCGGCGGGCGCTCGACGCGGGCGACGTCGAGCTCCACTACCAGCCGAAGGTGCGCTTCGACGGGCAGGTGGCGGGTCTCGAAGCGCTGGTCCGGTGGGTGCACCCGGAGCGCGGGCGGGTCTCCCCGGACGAGTTCATCGCCATCGCGGAGTCGTCGGGGCTGATGCCGCACCTGACGGAGTACGTCCTGGAGACCGCGCTCGCACAGGTCGCCCGGTGGCGGGCACAGGGACTGAACACTCCCGTCGCGGTGAACGTGTCACCGCGCGACGTGCACACGCCCGGCTTCGCGGGCGCGGTGGCGGCCCGGCTGGCCCGCCACGGTGTCCCCGCCGGGTCCCTGCAACTCGAAATAACGGAGCACGTGCTGCTGGAGGACCCGCAGCGCGCGGCGGACACGCTGGCCGGGCTGACCGGGCACGGCGTGAAGATGTCGCTGGACGACTTCGGTACGGGCTACTCCTCCCTCGTGCACCTGCGCCGGCTGCCGGTGAGCGAGCTGAAGATCGACCGGTCCTTCGTGGCCCGGCTGGCCGTCGACAACGAGGACGCCGAGATCGTCCGCTGCACGGTCGACCTCGCCCACTCGCTGGGACTGCTGGTGGTGGCGGAGGGCGTCGAGGACGACGAGACGTGGGAGCGGCTGCGGGACCTGGGCTGCGACGCGGTGCAGGGCTGGCTGGTGGCGGCGGCGATGCCGCCGGACGAGGCGACGGCCTGGCTGCTGGCCAGGGGCGAGCGCGGCTGGCACCGGCAGGTGGACCTGGACCGGGTCGCCGCCGCGGCCGCCCTGGAAGAGGCGCAGAGCCAGTCCCCGTCCCCGTCCGGCCAGCCGGTGAAGTAGCGGACCCGGAGTGCGAGTGGAGTGCACGAGAAGTACATGAGGCGTGTGTGAGGAGCGTACGAGGCCGTTCGCAGGGAATCCGTTTCGTGGGCAGGGGCCCGAGCCCCATAGGATTGGGCCAAAATCCACACACTCACCCCTGAGGATCGCTGCATGCCTGGCATCACGCGCGAGGAGGTCGCCCACCTCGCACGGCTGGCGCGTCTGGAGCTGAAGGGCGAAGAGCTCGATCACTTCGCCGGTCAGCTCGACGACATCATCGGCGCGGTCGCCCGCGTCTCCGAGGTCGCCGACCAAGACGTACCGCCGACCTCCCACCCGCTGCCGCTGACGAACGTCATGCGCGCGGACGAGGTCCGTCCGTCGCTCACCCCGGAGCAGGCCCTCTCCGGCGCCCCCGCCCAGGAGCAGCAGCGTTTCAAGGTGCCGCAGATCCTGGGGGAGGACTAATCACCATGACGACCGCCACACACAACGTCGAGCACATCATCAAGCTCACCGCCGCCGAGACCGCCGCGAAGATCGCTTCGGGCGAGCTCACGGCCGTCGAGGTGACCGAGGCCCACCTGGCCCGGATCGACGCCGTCGACGAGAAGGTGCACGCCTTCCTGCACGTCGACCGCGAGGGGGCCCTGGCCCAGGCTCGCGCCGTCGACGCGAAGAGGGCGAACGGCGAGAAGCTCGGCCCGCTGGCCGGCGTACCGCTCGCGCTCAAGGACATCTTCACCACCGAGGGCATGCCGACCACCGTCGGTTCGAAGATCCTCGAAGGCTGGATCCCGCCGTACGACGCCACGGTCACCCGGAAGCTCAAGGCGGCCGACGTCGTCATCCTCGGCAAGACCAACATGGACGAGTTCGCCATGGGGTCCTCCACCGAGAACAGCGCGTACGGCCCGACCGGCAACCCCTGGGACCTGACCAAGATCCCCGGCGGCTCCGGAGGCGGCTCCTCCGCCGCCCTCGCGTCGTACGAGGCGCCGCTGGCCATCGGCACGGACACCGGCGGTTCCATCCGCCAGCCCGCCGCCGTCACCGGCACCGTCGGCGTCAAGCCCACGTACGGCGGCGTCTCCCGCTACGGCATGGTCGCGTTCTCGTCCTCCCTCGACCAGGGCGGCCCCTGTGCCCGTACGGTCCTGGACGCCGCGCTCCTGCACGAGGTCATCGCCGGGCACGACCCGCTGGACTCGACCTCCATCGACGCCCCGGTCCCGCCGGTGGTCGAGGCCGCCCGCAACGGCTCCGTGGCCGGCATGCGCGTCGGCGTCGTCAAGCAGTTCCGCGGCGAGGGCTACCAGGCCGGCGTCCTCCAGCGCTTCGACGAGTCCGTCGAGCTGATGAAGGAGCTCGGCGCCGAGATCGTCGAGCTGGACTGCCCGTCCTTCGACCTGGCCCTCTCCGCGTACTACCTCATCGCCCCCTCCGAGTGCTCCTCCAACCTGGCCCGCTTCGACGCCATGCGTTACGGCCTGCGGGTCGGGGACGACGGCACGAAGTCCGCCGAGGAGGTCACCGCCCTCACCCGTGAGGCCGGCTTCGGCGACGAGGTCAAGCGCCGGATCATTCTCGGTACGTACGCGCTCAGCTCCGGCTACTACGACGCGTACTACGGATCCGCGCAGAAGGTCCGCACCCTCATCACGCAGGACTTCGAGAAGGCCTTCGAGAAGGTCGACGTGATCGTCTCGCCGACCACGCCCACCACCGCCTTCCCGATCGGCGAGCGCGCCGACGACCCGATGGCGATGTACCTCGCGGACCTGTGCACCATCCCGACCAACCTGGCCGGCAACGCCGCCATGTCGCTGCCCTGCGGCCTCGCGCCCGAGGACGGCATGCCGGTCGGTCTCCAGATCATCGCCCCCGCCATGAAGGACGACCGTCTTTACAAGGTCGGCGCTGCCGTTGAGGCCGCCTTCGTGGAAAAGTGGGGCCACCCGCTGCTTGAGGAGGCACCGTCGCTGTGAGCCCCATGCCCATCAAGGCCAAGGGATTCAAGAATTCCAAGGCCGGCACGTACCTGTCGATCGGCTCCACCGCCTTCGGCGCGATCAGCGTCGTCAAGCAGGCCCGTATGGCCCGCAAGGACAATGACACGCTCCGTCTCGTCGACGCCGTTGTCTCCGCCGCCGCCATCGTCACGGGCCTCGCTCTGCTTTACCGCGAGCTGAAGAAGCTCGGCGACGACGACGTTCTGCTGGGCTGAGAGGGAAAGTTTCACCGTGACCGTCACTGAACTGGTGTCGTACGAGGACGCACTCGCGTCCTACGACCCCGTCATGGGCCTGGAGGTCCATGTCGAGCTCGGCACAAAGACGAAGATGTTCTGCGGCTGCTCCACGGAGCTCAAGCAGGACGCCAACAGCCAGACCTGCCCCACCTGCCTGGGTCTGCCCGGCTCGCTCCCGGTCGTCAACGCGATCGGCGTCGAGTCGGCCGTCAAGATCGGCCTCGCGCTCAACTGCGAGATCGCCGAGTGGTGCCGCTTCGCCCGGAAGAACTACTTCTATCCGGACATGCCGAAAAACTTCCAGACCTCCCAGTACGACGAGCCGATCGCCTTCAACGGCTATCTGGACGTCCAGCTGGAGGACGGCGAGATCTTCCGCGTGCAGATCGAGCGCGCCCACATGGAGGAGGACACCGGCAAGTCGCTGCACGTCGGCGGCGCCACCGGGCGTATCCACGGCGCGTCCCACTCCCTGCTGGACTACAACCGCGCCGGCATCCCGCTCATCGAGATCGTCACCAAGCCGATCGAGGGCGCGGGCACGCGTGCCCCCGAGGTCGCGAAGGCGTACGTCGCCGAGCTCCGCGAGCTCATCAAGGCGCTCGGCGTCTCCGAGGCGCGCATGGAGCAGGGCCAGATGCGCTGCGACGTGAACCTCTCGCTGCGGCCGCACGGCCGTGAGGAGTTCGGTACGCGCTCCGAGACGAAGAACGTCAACTCCCTTCGCTCGGTCGAGCGCGCGGCCCGCTTCGAGATCCAGCGGCACGCCGCTGTTCTCAACTCCGGCGGCACGATCGTCCAGGAGACCCGGCACTTCCACGAGGAGGACGGCTCCACCACGGCCGGCCGCATCAAGGACAACGCCGAGGACTACCGGTACTTCCCGGAGCCGGACCTGGTCCCCGTGGCCCCCTCCCGCGAGTGGGTCGAGGAGCTCCGCCGCGGCCTGCCCGAGCTGCCGCGCGTACGCCGCAACCGCCTCCGCGAGGAGTGGGGTGTCAGCGAGCACGACATGCAGTCGATCCTCAACGCCGGCGCGATCGACCCGATCGTCGCCACGATCGAGGCGGGCGCGGACGCGGCTTCGGCGCGCAAGTGGTGGATGGGCGAGCTGGCCCGTAACGCCAACGAGTCCGGCCGCGACCTCGCGTCGCTGCCGATCACGCCGGAGCAGGTCGCCCGTATCACCGCGCTGGTGAAGGACGGCTCGCTCAACGACAAGCTGGCCCGTCAGGTCTTCGAGGGCGTCCTCGCGGGCGAGGGCGGCCCGGACGAGGTCGTCGAGAAGCGCGGCCTGAAGGTCGTCTCGGACGAGGGCGCGCTGGGCACGGCCGTGGACGAGGCCATCGCGGCCAACGCCGGCATCGCGGACAAGATCCGCAGCGGCAAGGTCGCGGCGGCGGGCGCGCTGGTCGGCGCGGTCATGAAGGCCACGCGCGGCCAGGCGGACGCGGCGCGGGTGCGCGAGCTGATTCTGGAGAAGCTCGGCGTGACCGAGGGCTGAGGCCCGTACGCCTGATGACGTACGAGGGGCGGCGCACCGGAATCATCCGGGGCGCCGCCCTTCGGCGTACACGAGCGGCTTAAGGACTTTCAGGGCCTCAGGACATGGCCGGATAGCGCTTGGACTCTTCGCTCCTTGTCTTGGACGTTCACGCCGGAGTCGTCGCCGGGTCTTCTCGTCGCCATCCGGTCTCACTACCGTCCCTGGCGTACCACTCAATGGATCACAGGCGGACCATTGGCTGTCGACTGGGAGGTCGAGCGTGTCACCGGACATTTCGCGCAGAAGGATGCTCGCTCTGGGCGGAGGCGCCATCGGCGCCGCCGCGGCCGGATCGCTGCTTCCGCCCTCGCTGCGGACGGCGATAGCCGCCGAACTGCCCTCGGGCGGGCTGGGAGCGGTCAAGCACGTCGTCGTCCTCATGCAGGAGAACCGATCCTTCGACCACTACTTCGGCACCCTGCGCGGCGTACGCGGATTCGGTGACCGCAACGCCGTGGAGCTCCCGTCCGGCAAGCCGGTCTTCGAGCAGCCCGCGCCGTCGCGCACCGTCCTGCCCTTCCCGGTCCGGGACGCGGCCGAGGCGCAGAAGAAGGACCTCCAGTACATCGGCGACCTCGACCACTCGTGGGGCGGCGGTGCCAAGGCCTGGAACCAGGGCTGGATGGACGGCTGGGTATCGGCCAAGACCGCCGCCACCATGGCGTACTACGACCGCCGCGACCTGCCGCTGCACTACGAGCTCGCGGACACGTTCACCATCTGCGACGCCTACCACTCCTCGATCCATACGTCGACGAGCCCGAACCGCAACCACCTGTGGAGCGGCTGGACCGGGCACGAGGCCGACGGCAGCCGCGCCGTCACCAATGCGGCGTACGCCGAGGGCACGCATCCCGGCTACCCGTGGCCGACGTACGCCGAGCGGCTGGAGAAGGCGGGCCGGTCCTGGAAGACGTACCAGGAGTGGGAGAACTTCACCGACAACAACATCGAGTTCTTCACGGCCTTCAAGAAGATCGCCCGCAAGGCCCTCGCGAAGGCTCCCGGCGGCTTCACCTACATGGAGGCCTTCTACGCCAAGGTGCGGGGCACCGCAGACGCCGCCGAGCGCGAGCGGCTGCTCGCCGCGCTGGAGGAGGGCGTGGCCACGCTGACGAAGGCCGAGCGCTCCCTCTTCGAGCGCGGCCTGCGGCGCGTCGAGACCGGCGGGCTCGCCGACGACTTCCGGACCGACGTGGCGGCGGGGAAGCTGCCCGAGGTGTCGTACCTGGTGCCTTCGGCGGTCGACTCGGAGCACCCCGGCTCCTCCTCGCCGATCGCCAGCGCCTCGCTCGTCTACAAGGTCCTCGACGCGCTCGGCTCGCACCCGGACGTCTGGCGGCACACCGTCGTGCTGATCAACTACGACGAGAACGACGGGTTCTTCGATCATGTGCCGCCGCCCGTGCCGCCCGCCGACAACACCGACGAGCGGTATCAGGGCCGGCCGACCGGACTCGGCATCCGCGTCCCGATGCTGGTCGTCTCGCCGTGGACGGTCGGCGGGTACGTCTGCTCCGAGGTCTTCGACCACACCTCCGTGATCCGCTTCCTGGAGCGGTGGACGGGCATCGAGGAGCCCAACATCACGCCCTGGCGGCGCACGGTCACGGGCGACCTGACCTCGGCGTTCGACTTCAGGCGCGGGCACCGGCAGCCGCAGGTCGAGCAGCCGGGTGCGATACCGCCCTTCACGGGGCGCTGGCGGCCGGTCCCGCCGCTGGAGCAGCACATGCCCGTACAGGAGGAGGGGACGCGCCCCGCGCGCCCGCTGCCGTACCAGCCGGACGCCCACGGCAAGGTGGAGGACGGCGCCTTCAAGGTCGAGCTCAGCAACACGGGGCGCGCGAGCGCACACTTCGCGCTCTACCCGTACGCCGGTGAATTCGCCATTCCGCAGCACCGGGATGTAAGGGGCACCGTGCAATGGGCCGTACCCCTTACGCGTGACGACTACCGCTTCACGATCACCGGGCCGAACGGCTTCCGCCGCGAGTTCGCCGGTACGAAGGCGGGCGTCGCCGACGTCTCCTCGTACCTCGACGTACGCGACCGTGACCTGCACCTCACCCTCGTCAACCGGGGCAAGGACCCGCTGACCTTCACCGTGCGGACGCTCGCGTACGCCGACGAGGCCGGCCTCGACGACAGGCGGCCCCGCGAGGTCACGGTGAAGCCGGGCCGCAGCCGCACCGTGGTGCACTCCGCCGCGGACGCGCACGGGTGGTACGACCTGGCGATCACCGTTACGGGTGACGACGCTTTCCGCAGGCGTCTCATGGGGCACATTGAGAACGGGCGCGCGAGCGTCTCAGGCTGACACGCCGGGTGGTGCGCGGGAGCCCGGGAGCTGTGCCCCTGGCTCCCGCGATTTCTGTGACTATGCGCACGAATGGGACAAAGGATCGCTTTCAGCTGTCAAAGTTGCTGGTCGTAGGTCCTGAGTTCTTTGCGGGTTTGTTCCCGGTAAAGATCCACGAACCATCCAGGGAGCAAGTCCGTTGGCAGCAATCGCCCGGTGGTGCGTCAAGCACCGTTTCGCCTCAGTTCTGCTGTGGCTGCTCGCGCTCGGCGTAGTGGCCGGAGCCGCTGGAATCGCCGGTTCGGCGTATTCCAACGACTACGAGGTACCCGGCACCGAATCTGGGCGTGCCACCGCCCTCCTCGATGCCGGATTCGACGGCCGGGCAGGCGACAGCAACACCGTCGTCTGGCACACCGCGGGCCGCACCACCGTCGAGGCCGCCGGAGTCGAGCAGTCGATGACGCGGACGCTGGACGCCATCGAGGACCTTCCGGGCGTGGTGGGCGTCGTCAGCCCGTACGAGAGCGAGGGCGCCGCGTCGCAGATCAGCAAGGACGGGCACACCGCCTACGCCACCGTCACCTTCGACACGCAGGCCGACGACGTCCTCCAGCGGCAGGCAAAGGCTCTCGTCGACACCGCGAAGGCCGCGGAGACCGCCGAGATCCAGGTGGAGCTCGGCGGCAACGCGGTAGCACTCACCGAGGCTCCCGACTCCCACCTCAGCGAGCTCGTCGGGGTCGTGGTCGCGGCCGTCGTCCTCTTCGTCGCCTTCGGCTCGCTCGCGGCCAGCCTGCTGCCCATCGCGACCGCCCTGGTCAGCGTCGGCACGGCGTACGCGGGCACCATCCTGCTCGGCCACGTCATGACGGTCGCGGACTTCGCGCCGATGCTGGGCATGCTGGTCGGGCTCGGCGTCGGCATCGACTACGCCCTGTTCATCGTCACCCGGCACCGCGAGGGGCTGCGCCGCGGCCTGTCCGTCGCCGACTCGGCGGCGAACGCGGTCGCCACCACCGGCCGCGCGGTCGTCTTCGCGGGCGCCACGGTCTGCATCGCCCTGCTGGGCATGCTGATACTGCGCCTGTCCTTCCTCAACGGCGTCGCGATCGCCGCGTCGCTGACCGTCATCCTCACCGTCGCCGCCTCGGTGACCCTGCTGCCCGCCCTGCTCTCCCTCATCGGCATGAGGGCGCTCAGCCGCCGCGAACGCAGGCAGCTGAGCAAGCACGGCCCGCAGCCCGCGCTGCCCACCGGGTTCGCCGCCCACTGGTCCGCCTTCGTCGAGCGCCACCCCAAGCTGCTCGGTGCCGTCGCCGCCGTCGTCATGGTGGTCCTCGCACTGCCCACCCTCGGGCTGCACCTGGGCACGTCCGACCAGGGCAACAACCCGGTGTCCTCGACGACCCGCTCGGCGTACGACCTGATCGCCGAAGGCTTCGGCCCCGGCAGCAACGGCCCGCTGACCCTCGTCGCCGAGGTCCACGGCGCGGACGACCGCGCCGCCATGGGCGCCCTCGCCGGCACCGTGCGCGGCGCCGACGGTGTCGCGTTCGTCGGCCCGGTGGCGTACAGCGGCGACGGCGAAACGGCCGCACTCACCGTCGTACCGCAGTCGTCACCGCAGTCGAAGGACACCAGCGACCTCGTCGACCGGCTGCGCGACAACATCCTGCCGCAGGCCGAGCAGGGGACGTCGCTGGAGGTGTACGTCGGCGGGATCACCGCGAGCTACGACGACTTCGCCGATGTCATAGTGGGCAAGCTGCCGCTCTTCGTCGGCATCGTGATCGCGCTCGGCTGCGCCCTGCTGCTGCTCGCCTTCCGCAGCGTCGGCATCCCGCTGAAGGCAGCGCTGATGAACGTGCTCGCCGTCGCCTCCTCCTTCGGAGTCGTCGTGGCCGTCTTCCAGTGGGGCTGGGGCAGCGAACTGCTCGGGCTCGGCAGCGCGGGACCGATCGAGCCGTTCCTGCCGGTGATCATGGTGTCGGTGCTCTTCGGGCTCTCGATGGACTACCAGGTCTTCCTCGTCAGCCGGATGTACGAGGAGTGGCTGGAGACCGGCGACAACCGGCGGGCGGTGCGGGTCGGCCTGGCCGAGACCAGCCGAGTGATCAACTCCGCGGCCGTGATCATGATTTCGGTCTTCCTGGCCTTCGTCCTCAGCGGCGACCGGGTGATCGCGATGTTCGGCATCGCGCTCGCGGCGGCCGTCGCCCTGGACGCGTTCGTGCTCCGTACGCTCCTGGTCCCCGCTCTGATGCACATGCTCGGCGGCGCGAACTGGTGGCTGCCGCGCCGGCTCGACCGGTGGCTGCCGCGCATCAGCATCGAACCCGCCGAATGCCTTACGGCACATGACAAGATCGATGCCCAGCGCACGGGCGACTCCGAGGAGCCTCCGCAGCTCGTGCCATAACCGGCGAGGAGCGGGATGTTCGAGATACAGCTGGGCGGCGACGACGGCGCGGTGCTGCGCCCTCTGGAGCCCTGGCGGGCCGAGGAGTATCTCGCCCACATCGACCGCGGGCGCGAGTACATCGACCAGTACATCGGGCTCGCGGCGGCCGCCAAGGACCTCGGTGCGGCGCGGGCCTTCCTCCAGTCGTACGCCGAGAAGCGGGCCGCGGACACCGGACACCTCTACGGCATCTGGCTCGAAGGCACGCTGGTCGGCGGGGTCCTCTTCCGGACCTTCGACGCCGCTTCGGGCAACTGCGAGGCCGGCTGCTGGCTGGAAGAAGGGGCGGCGGGCCGCGGCCTCGTCACGCGCGCCATGCGGGCGCTGATCGACTGGGCGGTGGACGAGCGCGGGATGCACCGCGTGGAGTGGCGCGCGGCGTCCGCGAACACGGCGAGCATCAATGTGGCGAAGCGGCTGGGGATGACGCGGGACGGCGTACTGCGCGAAAGCCATCCGTACCGGGGCGTACGGCACGACATCGAGGTCTGGTCCGTGCTGGCGCACGAGTGGCGCAAGGGGCGTTAAGAAAGCTCTCAGAAACCACACCTAGCGTGCGGCGTATGACAGCCACAGCCCGTACTCAGTCCGACAAAGCAGCCGACACATCAGCCGACGAGATCGCAGCAGGAGAGACGGAAGAGACCAAGAAGGCCGAGGCCGCTGACCAGGACGTCACGGTTGACGGCTCCGAGGCCGCCGACCAGGCCCCGCGCGCCTCTTCCCCCGGCGTCGGCGCGGGCGCCGCCGCCGTGGTCTCCACGGTGCTCGGCCTCGCCGCCCTCACCGGGACCTGGGTCAGCGATGTCGTCGCCGAGCGCCAGAGGATCGTCGGGCAGCTCGGGATGGAGCAGACCGCCGGCCCCGCCGAACAGATCAGCACGATGTACGGCGACCCGTGGCACCTGACCGCCCTCGTCAACGGCGGCTTCGCGCTGCTCGCGCTCGTCGTCGCCGCCGTGGTGCTGGCCCGCCCGGCCTTCGCCGCCGGCCACCAGTCCGGCTGGGTCCGCTCCTTCGCCTGGGCCGGCATCGCCCTCGGCGCCCTCGGGCTGCTTGTCTCCGCCGGCATGTACTTCGACCTCTTCGCCTCGATGCCTACGCCGCCCACCGCGGGAACGGGCGCCGGAGCAGGCCAGTAAGGCAGCCACACCAGGGGCCTTAGGGACGTACGCACCTTCGCGTGTACGTCCCTAAGGCCCTTCGTGCTGCCAAGATGCGGCACTCTCCCGATGTGCCGGGGCGCCCTGGGAAACGAGAGTTGAGGCATCGCGAAAAGCGAACTCGACGAACGACTCGACTCCTTGAGGAGCACACCATGTTCGAGCACGAGATCCAGCAGCAGCACGCGGCCGAGCTGATGCGCGTGGCCGCCACCGAACGCCTCGCACGGCAGGCCGCCAAGGACCGCCGCGCCGCCCGCAGGACCGACCGCCGGGCCGCCCGCACGTCCGGGCAGAACGCATCCGAGGGGCCGGTGAGTTCGCTGCGCAACCGGCTCGCACGGGCCGCGTGACGGCGGCCTGACGGCGCGGCGAAGGACGCGAGATGAGCGTCGTGGCCGTTACGGGTTTCCTGGCCCGTCCCGCGATGTCGGACCCCTGTGCGATGCTCAGCGATGTGGAGACCAGGTCTGTCAGCCCCGTGTTCGTCGGCCGCGCCGGCGAGCTGGCCCAGCTCACCGATGCGCTCGCCCGCGCCACCGCGGGCGAGCCGCAGGCGTTGCTCGTGGGTGGTGAGGCAGGGGTCGGCAAGACCCGCCTCGTCGAGGAGTTCTTCGCCGCCGCCTGCCGGGCCGACGCCGTCGTCGTGGTGGGCGGCTGCGTCGAGATCGGCGCCGACGGGTTGCCGTTCGCGCCGTTCTCCACCGCGCTGCGCGCCCTGCGGCGCAGAATGCCCGACGAGGTCGCCGCCGCGGCCGAGGGCCAGGAGGGCGAACTGGCCCGGCTGTTGCCCGAACTCGGCGAGACCTCCCGCGACCAGCACAGCGAAGACGGCATGACGCGCCTCTTCGAGCTCACCGTCCGCCTTCTGGAGCGCATCACCGCCGACCGTACGGTCGTGCTCGCCCTGGAGGACCTGCACTGGGCCGACACCTCCACCCGCCACCTCCTCGCGTACCTCTTCCGCACGCTGCGGCGCGGACGCCTTGTCGTCATCGGCACCTACCGCGCGGACGACATCCACCGCCGCCACCCGTTGCGGCCCCTCCTCGCCGAACTCGACCGGCTGCGCACGGTCCGGCGCATCGAACTGTCCCGCTTCAACCGTTTGGAAGTGCACCGCCAGCTGACCGGAATCCTCGCCGCCGAACCCGAAGCGGCCCTGGCCGAAGAGGTGTTCACACGCTCCGACGGCAACGCGTTCTTCGTCGAGGAACTGGCCTCCTGCATCGGGACCGGCTGCGCCACCGGCCTGAGCGACTCCCTGCGCGACATCCTGCTGGTGCGGGTCGAGGCGCTGCCCGACGACGCCCAGAAGGTCGCCAGGATCGTCGCCGAGGGCGGCTCAACCGTCGAATACCGGCTGCTGCTCGCCGTCGCGCGGCTCCCCGAGGACGATCTGATCGAGGCCCTGCGGGCCGCCGTTGGCGCCAACCTGCTGCTCGCGACGCCGGACGGTGACGGGTACCGCTTCCGGCACTCCCTGGTGCGCGAGGCGCTCAGCGACGATCTGCTCCCCGGCGAGCGCTCCCGCCTCAACCGGCGGTACGCCGAAGCGCTGGAGGCCGACCCCTCGCTCGTACGGGCCGACGAGTACGCCACCCGTCTCGCCAGCTACTGGTACGCCGCGCACGACGCCGCCAAGGCGCTTCCCGCCGTGCTGAAGGCCTCCGTCGAGGCGCGCGGCCGCCACGCGTACGCCGATCAGCTGAGCCTGCTGGAACGGGCGATGGAGCTGTGGGATGACGCCCCCGCCGAGATCCGCGCGGTGCTGCGCCCCCTGGACTACGCCGAGGTCTACCCGCCCTGCGGCTGCGACGCCGCGACGACGCCGCTGCGCTACCTCGACCTCATGGCGGAGGCCACCGTCGCCGGCCGGTTCGGCGGCGAGCGCGAACGGGCCCTCAAGATCGCCAAGAAGGCGCTGCGGCTCCTGGAGGGCGAGGGGGACGCCCAGCGCGAAGCCTGGTTCTGGGTGCAGCGCTGCAAGCTGATATCGAGCCTGGGACGGGGCGACGGCTGGGCCGAACTCGCCCGCGCCCGCGAACTCGTGCGCGGACTGCCGCCGTCGGCCGTCCATGCCGAGGTCCTGTCGTACGTCGCGGGCTGGGGCATGCTGCACGAGCCGGGCCCGGACACCCTGGTCGCCGCCGAACAGGCCGTGGAGTACGCGCGCATGGTCGGAGCCCGGGACACCGAACTCTCCGCGCTGACCACCCTGGGGGGCCTGACCGTCGACGCGGGCGACGTCGAGGGCGGCCTCGCCACGCTGTACGCCGTCAAGGAACAGGCGGTCGCACAGGGCATGGCCAGCGTGGCGGGCCGCATCTACGTGAACCTCCCCTCGGCTCTGGAATCCCTGGGGCGCTCCCGGGAGGCGGTGAAGATCGCCGAGGAAGGCGTCGCCTTCTCCCGGAAGTACGGCCTCGCCGACGTCGAAGCCTGGGTGCGCGGAAATCTCGCCGAGGCGCTCGTCTCCCTGGGGCACTGGAGCGAGGCCGTCGGGCACGCCGTGGACATCGAACGGGCCTCCGCGCCGAGCGCGAAGCCGCGCGGCGCCGCCGCCTGGATACAGGCCGACGTGGCACGCGCCCGCGGCGAACTGACCGCCGCCGAGGAGCGGCTGGCAGCCGCCCACGCCTACTTCGGCACCCACGACCCGATGCCCCAGCACGACCTCCCCAGGCACCGGATCGAGCTCACCCTCGCCGCCGCGCGAGGCCGCATCCTGGACGTCCGCGCCGGATTCGCGCGGGCCGCCGCGGCCGGCTTCCCTCTCGGCACACACCGTTACGCCTGGGCGCTGCTGGCCGAAGCCGCCGCCGCCGAGGCGGACGCACGTGGCCTGCCGGCCGCCGGGACGGGCCGCGCCGAGGCCCTGGAGCTGATCCGGAACCGGGCGAAGCGGCTGGCTACCCCGGCGCCGCTCTGGCAGGCGTACGAGCGCTGGGTGAGAGCCGAACTGCGCCGGGCCGAGGGCCTTGCCACCCCCGACGACTGGGCCGGCGTCGTCACGGCGTTCGAGACGCTGGAGCGCCCGTACGACCTGGCCCGCGCGCGCCTGCGCTGGGCGGAGGCACTGCTCGCAGCCTCCACCCACACCGGCGGCTGCGACGCCGGGGCTGCCGCCGCCCCGCAGGCCGGTGCGGCGAGCCCGCGCGAAGTGAACGCCGACGAGCGCGAGCGGGCCGCCGAGCTGCTCCGGCTGGCCCGGGCCGCCGCGGAACACCTGGGCGCCCGCCCGCTGGCCGAGAGCGTCGCACTGCTCGCCCAGCGCGCCCGCCTCGCGCTGAACCGGGAGCCCAAAGCGCCGGTACTCACCGCGAGCCCGGCCGCGTCGCTGGGACTGACCCCGCGCGAACAGGACGTACTGCGGCTGGTCGCGGCCGGCCGCAGCAACCGGCAGATCGCCGAGGAGCTCTACATCTCACCCAAGACGGCGAGCGTCCACGTCTCCAACATCCTGGCCAAGCTCGGCGTCTCCGGCCGTGGCGAGGCCGCCGCCGTGGCCCACCGGCTGCGCCTCTTCACCGACACCCAGGACCACCCCCTGACGCCCGGCTGACCCCACCCAGCGGCGTGCACCCCCTGCCCCCACCACGGGCGCCGCCGTCCCGGCACGGGCGTGTCATTGGTCCGGGCCGGTTACTTCACCTCCAGGTTCAGGATGCGGTCGTCGCCCGGCTCCGGCGTGCCGCGGGTGTCCGTCTCGCTGGTGACCAGCCACAGCTT
This sequence comes from Streptomyces sp. ISL-99, assembly GCF_018614005.1. NCBI lineage: Bacteria > Bacillati > Actinomycetota > Actinomycetes > Kitasatosporales > Streptomycetaceae > Streptomyces > Streptomyces sp. ISL-99. The sequence goes on along the minus strand of NZ_JAGGPC010000003.1, from coordinate 38,766 downwards.
GTCGCCGCCGGCCGCCACCACCGTGCGCAGCCGGCCGTGCTCCTCCGCCAGGAACGACTCCGGGTCCGCCACCGGCTCCGTACCGTTCAGCGGAATCCGCCACAGCCGTTCACCGCGCAGGCCCGCCATCCAGATTGAGCCCTCGGCGTACGCGATCCCGCTCGGTGAGGCCTCGGACGTCTTCCACTGGGCGACCGGGTCGACGAACCCCTCCTCGCCGCCCTTGCCCTCGACCTCGGGCCACCCGTAGTTCTGGCCGGGGCGGATCTGATTGAGCTCGTCCCAGGTGTTCTGGCCGAACTCGGCCGCCCACAGCCGCTTCTCGCTGTCCCAGGCCAGGCCCTGGACGTTGCGGTGCCCGTACGAGTAGACGACCGAGTCCGCCTCCGGGTTGCCGTGCACCGGCTCGCCGTCCGGGGTCATCCGCAGGATCTTGCCGCCCAGTGACTTCTTGTCCTGGGCCAGGCCGGTGTCACCCGTCTCGCCCGTCCCGGCGTAGAGCATCTTGTCCGGGCCGAAGGCGATCCGCCCGCCGTTGTGGACCGTGCCCTTCGGGATGCCTCTCAAGATGGTGTCCGGCGCGCCCAGTTGCTGCCCGGCGGGCTTCTTCTCGTCGTACAGCATGCGGGCGATGCGGTTGTCGGACTCGGTGGTGAAGTACGCGTAGACCAGGTGGTCCGAGGCGAAGGAGGGCGAGACGGCCAGGCCCATGAGGCCGCCCTCCCCGGCCGGGGCGACCCCCGCCACGGTGCCGATCTCTGTCTTTTTGCCGCTCTCGCCGTCGACGCGGGTGATCGTCCCCTCGTCGCGTGAGGAGACCAGCAGATCGCCGTCGGGCAGCGCAGCGAGTCCCCAGGGCGACTTGAGGTCCTCGGTGAGGGTGCTCACCACCTTGACCGACCCCTTCGCGGGCGGCGGCTCGGCACGGGACCCGGACCCGGGCCGGGACGCGTCCCCCGAGGGCGACGCACTCGCGCCGCCCGTGGCCGTCGGAGCCGGCGCGTTCCCGTCCGCGCCGGAACACCCCGCGGTGAGCAGGAGAACGGCGGCAGCCAACACAGCTGTCACAGCAGGACGTTGCACGGTACGCATCCCTTCGACGGCCGGCAGTCTTCACCGGCAGCGGCTCTCACTCTTCATACACCGCTGGTGCGCCGCAGGTTCCCTTCTCGACCGGCCCGGTGATCGGGTCTTTGCGGCCGGGGGTCCGGGGGTTGCCCCCGGGGGAAGGGAGCCGCCGCTGGTGTGCCGCGGGTTCCCTTCTTGACCGGCCCGGTGATCGGGTCTTTGCTGGCAGGCCGGTGAGCGGGGCGGTCAGTCCCAGGAGCCGCGCGCCGGCGGCAGCTCCGCGATCTCCGCCAGGTCCTCCGCCGTCAGCCGCAGCGCCGCCGCCCTCGCGTTCTGTACCGCCCACCGCTCGCGCTTGGTCCCCGGCACCGGCACCACATGCCGGCCGCGCCCCAGCACCCAGGCCAGCGCCACCTGCGCCGGAGTGGCGCCGTGGCGCTCGGCGACCCGCCGCAGCCCGGCCACCACCGGCTGGTTCGCCGCCATCATCTCCGCCGTGAAACGCGGATGCCTGGCCCGTACGTCGTCCGGCTCGAAGCCCTGCCCCGGCTTGAGCGTCCCCGTCAGAAAGCCGTTGCCCAGCGGCATGGCGGCCAGAAAACCGACGCCCCGCGCCTCGCACCACGGCAACAGCGCCGCCAGTGCCTCCGGCGACCACACCGAAAGCTCGGCCTCCACCGCGCTCACCGGGAAGACCTGCTGCACCCGCTCCAGCTGATGAATCGTTCCGTCGTGCATCCGCGCCCCCGGACGCCGCGACGCCCGCGCCCCCACCGCGCACACCCCGAGAGCCCGCACCTTCCCCGCCCGCACCAGATCCGCCATCGCGCCCCAGGTCTCCTCGACCGGCACCTCCGGATCCGGCCGGTGCAACTGGTAGAGGTCGATCACATCGGTCTGCAGCCGCCGCAAAGAAGCGTCGCAGGCCCGCCGTACGTACCCCGGGCGCCCATTGGCGACGATGTGCTGATCACCGACGAGCAGCCCGCACTTGGTCGAGACGAACGCGTCGGCACGCCGCTCCCTGAGCACCCGCCCCAGCAGCAGCTCGTTGGTGAAGGGCCCGTACATGTCCGCCGTGTCGAGCAGGCTGCACCCCGCGTCGAGCGCCGCGTGCACGGTACGCACCGACCGGTCCCCGCGCTGCTGCGAGCCGGTGTACGCCCAGCTCATCGGCATGCATCCGAGGCCGATCGCGCCCACTTCGAGCGCTGCCGCACCGATTGTCCTGCGCTCCAACTCCCCGTACCCCTCCCTCTGCCGCTCCCAAAACTAACCTCTGCGTCACACGCCCCTTCGCATAGCCTCCTGACCATGACTTCAGATGTATGGCTCCCCGTCCCCGCCGCCGAGATACAGGGCCTTCCCGAGGGGTTCATCTACCGCTTCTGGGACGGTGGCCAGGACTTTCCCGCCGATCCCGCCGACTGTGCCTTCTATGTCGTCCCGTACATGAAGGGCACCGAGATCGCGGTGCGCCCGCTCGCCGCGATGACGTCCGTACGCGCGGTCCAGACGCTCTCCGCAGGCATCGACCACGTCGAGCCCGGCCTCGGGGACCTGCCCGCCGGCGTCCAGCTGTGCAACGCCCGAGGCGTCCACGAGGCCAGCACCGCCGAGCTGACCCTCGCACTGGTCCTCGCCTCGCTGCGGGGCATCCCCGGCTTCGTACACGGCCAGGACAAGGAGGAATGGCGGGCCGGTTTCTATCCCGCGCTCGCCGACAGGTCCGTCCTCATCGTCGGGTACGGCTCGATCGGCGCGGCCATCGAGGACCGGCTCACGCCGTTCGAGTGTGCGCGGGTGGCGCGCGTCGCGCGCTCTGCCCGTACAACGGAGCGCGGTCCGGTGCATCCACTGGCCGACCTGCCCGGACTGCTGCCCTCCGCCGATGTCGTGATCCTCTCCACGCCGCTCACGGAGGCGACGCAGGGCCTGGTGAACGCCGGCTTCCTGTCGCGGATGAAGGACGGGGCGCTGCTGGTGAACGTCTCGCGCGGCCCTGTCGTCGACACCAAGGCACTCCTCGCCGAGCTCGAATCGGGCCGGCTCCGTGCCGCCCTCGACGTCACCGACCCGGAGCCCCTTCCCGCAGGCCACCCCTTGTGGCAGGCGCCCGGCCTCCTCATCAGCCCCCACGTGGGCGGCAGTACTTCGGCCTTCATGCCGCGCGCCAAGCGCCTGATGGCCGGCCAGCTCACCCGCCTCGCCGCCGGGGAACCGCTGCACAACATCGTCCTCACCACGTCCTGAAAGGCCCGGGGAAAGACGCCGCGAACACACTCCGAAGCCACCCGAATGCGCGGCGTGCCGAAGACATCCCTGCTGGTCACGGAGAGTAGAGGGAGTATGTCCCTGAGTGACTGAATTGGTGTATCGTCCGGACCAAGGGGCTGCGCCGCGCATTATCACGGCGCTGGGGAGCGACCGGACTGTGAGGGGGCGACGGGCGATGTACGGCGAATGGACCAAGGATCCGACGCGGCAAGGCGATCGGCGACCACCCTCCTGCGATCCGGCGGTCACACCGGATCCGCGACCGCTCCTCGCTCCTCCGGTGCCCGGAGTGCCATGCGGCGGGGCGGTCCGGTGAGCGCCCCCGGCGCGCTCCTCGCCCGGCAGCAGGTGCCCGGCAGCGGGGCGAGCCTGCTCTCGCAGCTCGTCCTCACCCTGGTCTGCGGCGCCTACGCCGTCGGCTCGGCCCTCGGCTGGGGCTCTGCCGAAGTCGCACTGATCATGGGCGACTTCGGCCTCGCCGCCGCCGCTCTGGTCGCGGCGGTCTCCTGTTTCGTCTACGCACGCGCGCGTGAGAGCCGCTTTCGACCCGCCTGGCTGCTGTTCGGGGTCTCCTCCGCGATGGCGGCCTGCGGGAACGCCGTGTGGGGCTGGTACGAAGTGGTGCTGGACCGCGAGGTTCCCTCGCCGTCCCTGGCCGACCTCTTCTTCCTCTGCTTCGGCCCGCCCGCCATCGTCGGCCTGCTGGTCCTCGCCAAGCGCCCCGTCACGCGCGCCGGCTGGGTCTGCCTCGCGCTCGACTCCTGGCTCATCGGCGGCTCGCTGCTCACGCTCTCCTGGAGCCTCGCTCTCGCGCACACCGCGCACTTCCAGGCCGAGAGCACGGCCCACGCCGCGCTCTCCCTCGCGTACCCGCTGCTCGACATCGCGCTGGTCAGCATGGTGCTCGCGCTGCACTTCCGGCGCTCCAACGCCAACCGCACGGCGATCAACACCGCGATCGCGGCCCTCGCCACGACCGTGCTGTGCGACGCCCTGTTCACCTCGCCCCTGCTGCGCGAGAGCTACCGCTCGGGCCAGCTCCTCGACGCGGGCTGGTTCGCCGGCTCGCTGCTCCTCGCCTACGCGCCCTGGGGCGCGCGCCGCGCGGAGCAGTGGGGGGAGGGCGCGCCGTACAACCGGGGCACCCACAGCGCGGGCACGCGCCATGCGGCGGGCAGCCGTCCCATCGGCGGCTCACTGGCGGCCCTCACGCCGTACCTCGCCGCCGCCGTCTGCACGCTCGGCATCCTCTACAACGTCATCGAGGGCCGCCGCGTGGACCGGGTAGTGGTCCTCACCGGCTGCACGGTCGTGCTCGCACTGGTCGTACGCCAGGGCATCATGCTCGTCGACAACATCTCCCTCACCCAGGAACTGGCGCAGAAGGAGAACCACTTCCGCTCCCTGGTGCAGGGATCGAGCGACGTCATCATGATCGCCGCCCCCACCGGCATACTGCGTTACGTCAGCCCGGCCGCGTCCGGCGTCTACGGACGTGACGCCGAGGATCTCATCGGGTCCGAGCTCGCCTCGCTGATCCATGCGGAGGACCTGGGCAGAGTCGTCCACGAAGTACGCCGCTTTCTGGCCGCGCCTCCCGCCGAGGAGCCGACGACCCGCATCGAGTGCCGCTTCAAGTCGGGCACGGGGGAGTGGCTCAATGTCGAGTCGACCGTCAACCGGCACCAGGGCGGCCTGATCTTCAACTGCCGGGACGTGACGGAAAGAGTCCGCCTCCAGGCACAGCTCCAGCACAACGCCGAACACGACCCGCTCACCGACCTGCCCAACCGCGCCCTGTTCACCGCGCGCGTCCGCCAGGCCCTCAGCGGCCGCCGCGTCGGCGATCCCGGCACGGCCGTGCTCTTCATCGACCTCGACGGCTTCAAGGCGGTGAACGACACCATCGGCCATCAGGCCGGCGACGAGCTGCTCATCCAGGCGGCCCGCCGCCTCCAGGAATCCGTACGGGCGGGTGACACCGCGGCCCGGCTCGGTGGCGACGAGTTCGCCGCACTGATCGTCGGCGAGGGCTCCCGGGACCAGGCCGCCCGCGAAAGCCAGGTCCACGAGATCGCCGACCGGCTGCGCCTCACGCTCTCCCAGCCGTACCGGATCGACGGCAACGAGGTGCGCGTCGCCGCGTCCATCGGCGTCGCCTTCGCCGAGCCCGGCATCAGCCCCACCGACCTCATGCGCAACGCCGACCTCGCCATGTACCGGGCGAAGGCGGCCGGCAAGGACCGGGTCGAGCTGTACGCGCCGCAGATGCAGGCCGAGGTGGTCCGCAGGGGCGAACTGGCCACCCGGCTGCGCACCGCCCTCCACGACGGCGAGTTCGCGCTGCTCCACCAGCCGGTGGTGAGCCTGACCACCGGCGAGGTGGCCTCCGTCGCCGCCCAGGCCCGCTGGCGGTCCACCCAGGGCATCCTCTTCACGCCCGCCGAGTTCCTGCGGGTGGCCGAGACCGGCGAGGCTCAGGAGGGTGCCCGCACGGCCGAGCTGGGGCGCTGGCTCCTCGAGCAGGCGGTCGAGCAGGCGGCGGAGCGCAACCGGGCGGGCCACGAGGTGCCCGTGACGGTCCGGCTCTCGGCTCGCAGGCTGGTGGACAAGAGCTTGCCGCTCGGCTCCATCGAGGCCCTGCTCACCCGGCACGGCCTGCCCTCGGGCTCGCTCATCATCGAGCTGGCCGACAGCGACCCGCGGATCTCCTTCGATGAGCTCGAGCGGCGCCTGGTGGCGCTGCGCAGGCTCGGGGTGCGGATCGCGCTGGACGGGTTCGGCAGCGGTTACGCCGCCATCAACGCGCTGCGTCGGCTCCCCATCGACGTACTGAAACTGGACCGCGGCCTGGTCGAGGGCGTCGTCGAGTCCGCCCGGCTGCACAAGATCACCAGTGGGCTGCTGCGGATCGCGTGCGACCTCGGGATGCAGTCCGTGGCCGACGGCGTGGACGTGCCGGAACAGGTGACCGCCCTGCGCGCCATGGGGTGTACGCATGGGCAGGGGATGGCGTTCTCCGGACCGCTCGACGAGTACCGGCTGCGGCGGGCACTGGTGCGCGGTGAGTTCCCGGTGCCGGGCGGGGCGGCGGCCCTGCCCGTCCTGGCGGGCGGATCGGGTGGATCACTTCCCGTGCGCCATGTGGGCACGAACGGAAGCGAAACGATCACACGCCCTCCGATGCGCTCAAATAGTGAGACGCCCGTCCCACCTACTTGACAGGCACTGGCCGCCGGAGGGAGGGTCAGTGCCATGCGCACCCGAATTCTCGTACTTGGAAAGCGCGTCGGCTGAAGCAGAGCACGCACATGCAGCTCTGCAGACCGCACCGGCGCGCTCCCCTCGCTTGCCTCACGGCACGGGGGGTTTTTTGTTGCACTGGCACTTCCCAAACCCTCGTAAATCCCTCAGCTTCGAGAAGAGAATGCCGATGACCGAGCAGGCCTCCGGGGCCCACCATCCGCAGCCGCGGCCCCGCAACGGCGGACACCACGCCACCACTGTCGAGCACGTGACGGGCGCCCAGTCGCTCATCCGCTCCCTCGAGGAAGTGGGGGCCGACACGGTATTCGGCATTCCCGGCGGCGCCATCCTGCCGGCGTACGACCCGCTGATGGACTCCACGAAGGTCCGCCACGTCCTGGTCCGCCACGAGCAGGGCGCCGGCCACGCCGCGACCGGTTACGCGCAGGCCACCGGCAAGGTCGGCGTGTGCATGGCCACTTCGGGGCCCGGCGCCACGAACCTGGTCACGCCGATCGCCGACGCCCACATGGACTCCGTCCCCATGGTCGCGATCACCGGTCAGGTCGCCTCCAAGGCGATCGGCACCGACGCCTTCCAGGAGGCGGACATCGTCGGCATCACCATGCCGATCACCAAGCACAACTTCCTCGTCACCAAGGCCGAGGACATCCCGCGCACCATCGCCGAGGCGTTCCACATCGCCTCGACCGGACGCCCGGGCCCCGTCCTGGTCGACATCGCCAAGGACGCCCTCCAGGCGAAGACCACCTTCAGCTGGCCGCCCACGCACGACCTGCCCGGCTACCGCCCGGTCACCAAGCCGCACGCCAAGCAGATCCGCGAGGCCGCCAAGCTGATCGTCCAGGCCAAGCGACCCGTCCTGTACGTCGGCGGCGGCGTCATGAAGGCCAACGCCACCGCCGAGCTGAAGGTCCTCGCCGAGCTCACCGGCGCCCCCGTCACCACCACCCTGATGGCGCTGGGCTCCTTCCCCGACAGCCACCCGCTGCACGTGGGAATGCCGGGCATGCACGGTGCGGTCACCGCCGTCACCGCGCTGCAGCGGGCCGACCTGATCGTCGCCCTCGGAGCCCGCTTCGACGACCGCGTCACCGGCAAGCTGGACAGCTTCGCCCCGTACGCCAAGATCGTCCACGCCGACATCGACCCGGCCGAGATCGGCAAGAACCGCGCCGCGGACGTGCCGATCGTCGGTGACGCCCGCGAGGTCATCGCCGACCTCGTCCAGGCCGTCCAGGCCGAGCACACCGAGGGCAACACCGGCGACTACGCGGCCTGGTGGAACGACCTCAACCGCTGGCGCGACACCTACCCGCTCGGCTACGACCTGCCGGAGAACGGCCAGCTGTCCCCGCAGCAGGTCATCCAGCGCATCGGCCAGCTCGCCCCCGAGGGCACCATCTACGCCGCGGGCGTCGGCCAGCACCAGATGTGGGCCTCGCACTTCATCCAGTACGAGCAGCCCGCCACCTGGCTGAACTCCGGCGGCGCGGGGACGATGGGGTACGCCGTCCCGGCCGCCATGGGCGCCAAGGCCGGCATGCCGGACCGTACGGTCTGGGCCATCGACGGCGACGGCTGCTTCCAGATGACCAACCAGGAACTGACCACCTGCGCGCTCAACAACATCCCGATCAAGGTCGCCGTCATCAACAACGGCGCGCTCGGGATGGTCCGCCAGTGGCAGACCCTCTTCTACAACCAGCGCTACTCCAACACCGTGCTGCACAGCGGCCCGGACGCCGACGGCAAGCAGCCGAGCGCGGGCACCCGCATCCCGGACTTCGTGAAGCTGTCCGAAGCCATGGGCTGCCACGCGATCCGCTGTGAGGACCCGGCCGATCTCGACAAGGTCATCGCCGAGGCCAATGCCATCAACGACCGCCCGGTCGTGGTCGACTTCATCGTGCACGAGGACGCCATGGTCTGGCCGATGGTGGCCGCCGGCACCTCCAACGACGAGGTCATGGCCGCCCGCGGGGTGCGCCCCGACTTCGGCGACAACGAAGACGACTGAGCAGACGAGAGAGAGAATTGAAGCCCATGTCCAAGCACACCCTCTCCGTCCTGGTCGAGAACAAGCCGGGCGTCCTCGCCCGGATCACGGCCCTGTTCTCCCGCCGCGGGTTCAACATCGACTCCCTCGCGGTGGGCACCACCGAGCACCCCGAGATCTCACGCATCACCATCGTGGTCAACGTGATCGAGGCCCTGCCGCTCGAACAGGTGACGAAGCAGCTCAACAAGCTCGTCAACGTCCTGAAGATCGTCGAACTCGAGCCCAGCGCCGCGATCCAGCGCGAGCTCGTCCTCGTGAAGGTGCGCGCCGACAACGAGACGCGCTCGCAGATCGTCGAGATCGTCCAGCTCTTCCGCGCCAAGACCGTCGACGTCTCCCCGGAGGCCGTGACCATCGAGGCCACCGGCGGCGCCGACAAGCTCGAAGCGATGCTCAAGATGCTGGAGCAGTTCGGCATCAAGGAGCTCGTCCAGTCCGGGACGATCGCCATAGGGCGCGGCTCCCGGTCGATCACCGACCGCAGCCTGCGGGCCCTCGACCGCTCGGCCTGACCAAGCTCCAAGCTTCCGTCCCGCTGTTCGCATAGCGAGACCCGAAATCCTTCATTCCGCCCCCCGCCGTACGGTGGGACGCACAACCAGCACACAAGGAGAATCCCAGTGGCCGAGCTGTTCTACGACGACGATGCCGACCTGTCCATCATCCAGGGCCGCAAGGTCGCGGTGATCGGCTACGGCAGCCAGGGCCACGCCCACGCGCTGTCGCTCCGTGACTCGGGTGTCGACGTCCGCGTCGGTCTGCACGAGGGCTCCAAGTCCAAGGCGAAGGCCGAGGAGCAGGGCCTGCGCGTGGTCACTCCGGCGCAGGCCGCCGAAGAGGCCGACGTCATCATGATCCTGATCCCGGACCCGATCCAGGCCCAGGTCTACGAGGAGTCCGTCAAGGACAACCTGAAGGACGGCGACGCGCTGTTCTTCGCCCACGGCTTCAACGTCCGCTTCGGCTTCATCAAGGCCCCGGCCGGCGTCGACGTCGCGCTCGTCGCCCCCAAGGGCCCGGGCCACCTGGTCCGCCGCCAGTACGAGGAAGGCCGCGGCGTTCCGGCGATCGCCGCCGTCGAGCAGGACGCGACCAGCAACGCCTTCGCACTGGCCCTCTCGTACGCCAAGGCCATCGGCGGCACCCGCGCGGGCGTCATCAAGACGACCTTCACCGAGGAGACCGAGACCGACCTGTTCGGTGAGCAGGCCGTGCTCTGCGGCGGTGCGTCGGCGCTCGTGAAGGCGGGCTTCGAGACCCTGGTCGAGGCCGGCTACCAGCCGGAGATCGCGTACTTCGAGTGCCTCCACGAGCTGAAGCTGATCGTGGACCTCATGTACGAGGGCGGCCTGGAGAAGATGCGCTGGTCGGTCTCCGAGACCGCCGAGTGGGGCGACTACGTCACCGGCCCGCGCATCATCACGGACCAGACCAAGGCCGAGATGAAGAAGGTCCTCGCCGAGATCCAGGACGGCACGTTCGCCAAGAACTGGATGGACGAGTACCACGGCGGTCTGAAGAAGTACAACGAGTACAAGACGCAGGACTCCGAGCACCTGCTGGAGACCACCGGCAAGGAGCTCCGCAAGCTCATGAGCTGGGTCGACAACGACGAGGCGTAAGTCTCGAACGAGGGGCCGCGGCGTATCGCCGCGGCCCTTCGCGCACAACTGGACAGAACGTCCAGCCACGGACGGGTGATCCTTCCGTTGAGGCGGAAGACCACCTACCCAGCGCCACTAGACTGCTTCTTACATAACGCGTCAGGCCCACAGCGTCGTGCGTCTTCCACGCGGCTAGCCCCTCCACCGCCTGCGGCCGTCGGGACGGCCGTCCGCAAAGGACCAGTGAGGACTCACGTGAGCTCGAAACCTGTCGTACTCATCGCTGAAGAGCTGTCGCCCGCCACAGTCGACGCCCTGGGCCCGGACTTCGAAATCCGGCACTGCAACGGCGCCGACCGGCCAGAGCTCCTGCCGGCCATCGCCGACGTGGACGCGATTCTCGTCCGCTCCGCCACCAAGGTCGACGCCGAGGCCATCGCCGCGGCGAAGAAGCTCCGCGTCGTCGCCCGTGCCGGTGTCGGCCTCGACAACGTCGACGTCTCCGCCGCCACCAAGGCCGGCGTCATGGTCGTCAACGCGCCGACGTCCAACATCGTCACCGCCGCCGAGCTCGCCTGCGGCCTGCTCGTCGCCACCGCGCGCAACATCCCGCAGGCCAACACCGCCCTGAAGAACGGCGAGTGGAAGCGCTCCAAGTACACGGGCGTCGAGCTGAGCGAGAAGACCCTGGGCGTCGTCGGCCTCGGCCGCATCGGTGTCCTGGTCGCGCAGCGCATGTCGGCCTTCGGCATGAAGATCGTCGCGTACGACCCCTACGTGCAGCCCGCGCGCGCCGCCCAGATGGGCGTCAAGCTGCTCTCGCTCGACGAGCTGCTCGCGGTGTCCGACTTCATCACCGTGCACCTCCCCAAGACCCCCGAGACGCTCGGCCTCATCGGCGACGAGGCGCTGCACAAGGTCAAGCCCGAGGTCCGGATCGTCAACGCCGCCCGTGGTGGCATCGTTGACGAGGAGGCGCTGTACTCCGCCCTCAAGGAGGGCCGGGTCGCCGGCGCGGGCCTCGACGTGTACACGAAGGAGCCCTGCACCGACTCCCCGCTGTTCGAGCTCGACCAGGTCGTCTGCACGCCGCACCTCGGCGCCTCGACCGACGAGGCGCAGGAGAAGGCGGGCATCGCGGTCGCCAAGTCCGTGCGCCTCGCGCTCGCCGGTGAGCTCGTGCCGGACGCGGTCAACGTCCAGGGCGGTGTCATCGCCGAGGACGTACGCCCCGGTCTGCCGCTCGCCGAGAAGCTCGGCCGGATGTTCACCGCGCTCGCGGGCGAGGTCGCGGTGCGTCTCGACGTCGAGGTGTACGGCGAGATCACGCAGTACGACGTCAAGGTGCTCGAACTGTCCGCCCTGAAGGGTGTGTTCGAGGACGTCGTCGACGAGACTGTGAGTTACGTCAACGCGCCGCTCTTCGCGCAGGAGCGCGGCGTGGAGGTCCGCCTCACGACGAGCTCGGAGTCCCCGGACCACAAGAACGTCGTGACCGTGCGCGGCACGCTCTCCGGCGGCGAGGAGGTCTCGGTCTCCGGCACGCTGTCGGGCCCCAAGCACCTCCAGAAGATCGTCGGGATCGGCGAGCACGACATCGACCTGACGCTGGCCGACCACATGGTCGTCCTGCGCTACCAGGACCGTCCCGGTGTCGTCGGTACGGTCGGCCGCATCCTCGGTGAGGGTGGCCTCAACATCGCGGGCATGCAGGTCTCGCGCGCGGACCAGGGCGGCGAGGCGCTGGCCGTTCTCTCCGTGGACGACACGGTTCCGCCGGCGGTCCTCTCCGAGATCGCCGACGAGATCGGCGCGGCCTCGGCCCGCTTCGTGAACCTGGCCGACTGACCCGGCTCGTTTTCCCGCCCGTGCCCGGGACGCACGGATGTCTCGTACGAAGAAGGTGTACGAGACGTCCGCGTCCCGGGCACGGTGCTGTCCGGTCCGTATGTCCCTGCCAGGGGGGCGAAGGAAGGGCAGCGCGAGACCGGAGGGGCGCTCAGCCGCCAGTCGTCAGCACACCCACAGGCCGTCTGCCTTGTCGTTGTTGGCGCTGCCGACGTAGGAACTGGACGACGGGGCGGTGGACGTCCACAGGCGGACCCAGGAACTGCCCGACCAGTTGTAGACAGTGGTCTGGGTGCCCCGCGTCTGGTTGTTGTGCCAGGACGTCGTCTTGTCGTTGAAGCCCCAGTTGGCGAGGTTCTCGAAGTTGCAGTCCGACCAGGTCAGCCGGCGGCCTTCGAAGCTCTGGTGCTCGTAGAGACACGTCCAGGCGTAGCTGCAGTTCGGCGATCCGAGGGTGCCGACGGGCTCGTTGACGGCGCGGGCCTGCTTCTCACCCGGTAACGGGAACGTCATGACGGCCTTGCCGCCGCGCCAGGCGACCTGGTTGACGCCGATCTGCTTGCCACCGGGCGTGGCGGCGAGCTGCTTGTCGATCTGCTTCTGGAGTCCCGCAACCTCGCTCTTGCTCAGCCCGGCCTGTTTCACCTCGGACGCGATCTTGGATTCGAGCGTGGTCGACGCGGAGGTCGGGCCGGCCAGGCCCAGAACTGCCATCGCTCCCGCTGTGGTGGTGACGGCGAGCTTGGTTCTCATGCGCATAGGAAGTGCGTTCCCTTCGCTCACGTCGCTCCAGGCTGTCCGGAGCGACGCAAACGCTAGTGACGCGGCCGGTGAGCCTCCAGAGGCTTTCTGGTCGTACGCCCCCTTGCGCGGCGGAAGTCACGGTCGCCGGGCGCGGCGGCGACGTGGTCGAGGGGAGGGCCGCAGGTCGGCGGGCGGGTCGCCGTGCCGCGCGAGGGGCGGCGCTGTGCAGAGCCGGTTCCTCCGTGGCCGCCCGCCGGTGCTGCTTGACGCGTACAGGGCCCGTAATGAGTCAACTCGTGATCGAGACGCCCATCGGGCGGCGCCGACGTGTAGGGTCCGCGACTTCGTGAGCACTGGCTCCTGCAGAAACGCCGGAATCCGGGCGTAGTGAGCACTGGTGGCCGCGGCGGAACGTGAGCAATCGGCGGTTCCTTCTCGGTCAAGCCGGTGACGGCCTGTGAGGTAGGCATGGTCTTGGGGATCCCTGGCTTCGATAACCGGGTTGACCGGCTATGCAGGGAGACGGCCGGCTCGTTCGCGAGCCAGCTGTGCTTTGACAAAGCCGTGCCTCTCATGCGGCTCGGCTGCTATGGCAGCCCCCGACCTCCCGAAGGACAGGCCCCGATAGGGGGAGCCCACCCTAGGATGCGCGCCCGGGGGCGTACGCCTGGAGCGAATATCCCGTCCTCAATGCGCCGCTGACAATTCGCCACCTCAACGAATAGCGTCACGGTGTGCTGTCGGCTGGGGGCTCTGTCACGTGGCTCGATTCGAGAAGTCCCGCAGCTGATGACGGTACGCCGACGTGTAGCACAGGGGGAGTTGTGAGCGGCAACCAACGTCGACGACAGTCTGAAGGCAACCCAAGACCGGGAGGCCGGCCCGACAATCGGCGCACGGCCGGGCAGCTGAGAGAGCGAGCGGCTCGGGAGTTCACCGCCGCAGGGGAGCGCGGGCTGGCTGGTGTCCCGATCGGAGGGGAGACTCAGCCAGCGTACGTCCAGTTTCTTGAGGGGGGCCTCGACGAACTGATGGCGGATCCAAACCCCGAAGCCGGGCTACCGCAAGCCATCAACAACCTTGAGGGCTTCACCGCGGGCCTGGCCACCGAGACGCGGCGTCGCAGTCTGGCTGACGTCAGCATGGCCGTGTTCACCCTGGTCAAGAGGAACACCTGCCCCCTATGGCCATTCTGCTGATCCAGAAAGAAGGCCGCCATGGCTGCAGACGACGATGCAGCGGCAGTGGAGCGGCGGAAGCAAGCCCTCACAGCGGCGTCGGAAACGAGTAAGCACGTTCTGACGCTGACGACCGCAGTCGTCACTATCACGATTAGCCTGGCCAAGGACATTACCACCAGGGCCGCGCCCTCGGATTTGCTGTGGCTTCAGATGGCCTGGCTGGCCCACGCCATCTCCGTGCTGGCCGGAGTCGCTACACTCCTGGCCCTCGCTGGCACCCTTAGTGAGGGCGACAGCACAAGGTCAATCTACTCACCGAACATTCGGCTGCCAGCAGCTATGCAGATGGCTTTCTTCGCCTTCGGCGTGGTTCTCGTCGTTATCTTTGGTGTTCTGGCCGCATAGCACGCTCCGCCAGCCAATGGCGGCCAATGAGGAATGGGGGAGGCTCATGTCTCTAGCAGAGGTTCCGTTCGAGAAGCGTAAGTTGTTTACCGTGGACCAAGCGGGGGCACTTTCGGAAAATGAGAGGATGGTCATGAGGGCAGCGCTTCAACTGAAGCGTCAACACAACCTCAACATGATGAATGGCATGAATCAGATACCTTGCTACTTCACCAAAGCTCTGCCCTTCATGGCCTCTGGGGCAACCGATCACAAGTTCGCCGTTTGTCAAGTACATCGGAATTTTCTGGGATCCCTTGTGGTGATCGTTTCCCGTTTGCTTGCATTGGTTATCGGTTGGTCAGCGCACGAGGCTGCTCTGCGCTCCCTCATCCACGCAAGGAGCGCGCCTTGCCACTGCCACTGATCGTCGGCGCTGTTGTGCTGGCGGGCGGAGCGATCGGGACGGCTATCACCGTCCACCGACTCAAGCGCCCAGCAAAGATCATCCTGCTCGGTGAAGGGATGAGCGGCAAGACCACCCTGTTGAACACCTGGCAGGGCAGGTGGGACGCGCCGGTGCACCGGACCCATCCAGCGGGAGAATTCATCGGAAAGATCCGGTTGGACACGGGGAAGAAGATTCTCTGGATCGACAAGCCGCTCAAGTTCAGGAACGTCAAGGACTTCAGTGGCATGGACGAGATCCTCGACGCCTCTCAGAACGGCGTAAAGGCGGCCCAATACATCCTCTACCTCATCAAGGCGCCCCACCTCGAAGCGGACGAGGAGGCTCCCGGAGCGTCCGTTCCATATGAGCGGCTGACCGCAGACGTCGCCCGCATCAAGAGATACATCACCAAGGTCGAAAGGGTCATTTTCGTCGTCACTTTCACCGATAAGGACTCCCGGTACGACCTGTTGGGTTCGGCCGCTTACCTGACTCGTGTGCGCGGGCAGCTCAGCGACCTGATCAGCATGCTTAACATGCGTGAGGAGACCAGGGTGGTGGCCGGGAGCCTCGCTACTTTGGAATCCGCCGAACTCCTGGCGGGCGAAGTCATTCAGGCAATGCTGTGAGCGTCCATCTGCGGCTGGTCTACGCCGAATACGAGAGCGGCGAGCCGCCCTTCGTCTGGCTCGACGGGGAGCGCCAGAGACCCGAGGAGAAGCGACGGGCGATCCGCCTGATCAGTGGGCTAAGCAGGAAAGGAAAGCACCGCCGCGGCGAGCCGGGGCTGGCAATCCGTCTTGGTGACTCGCTGTTGATCCAGACAACGGTCGGGCTCGGTCATGACAACGGTGGGTCACAGGGTGCCGTCATGGTCGTCAAGGGCCTCGGCTCCGGCGCGGATTGGGAGGCCGCCGTCACCGAGCGGATAGCCGAAGTACTGCGGGACGGCCGGATCACTGTGGACCGCGAGAAGTTCCGCTCTGTTCTGGAATGGGGTGCCCAATCGAGGGCCAAGGAGGCGACGCAGGCGCTGAAGGGAAAAGGGGGAACCCTGTTCGCGGCGGCCAAGACGAGAATGACACGAACAGAAGAAAAGGCGGCCTTGGCGAAAATGCGCATTCCGGAGGAACTGGCCGATCGGCTGATGACCGTCTCCCGGGAGGACTTCGTCCGCATCTCTGACGACGATCCGGAGAGGCTCCGCGACCATCGAATCACGATCGTCCCGGTACCGCTGTTCGGCCGATGGAAGCAGTTCCCTGAACTACGGGAGACCGTCCTGTATCCCGATCAGGCGTATGTGCGCGATCGTGATTCCGGCTACCGATATGCGGCGGTGGACAACGCGATTCAGGGGACGGCACTGCGGAAATGTCGGCTTGCACTCAAGGTATGCAAGGAGCTCGGCGCCAAGTCGCTGTACGTCATAGAGTCCCGAGCGGATTCCGGAAGCTTCAGCGTCGGCAATGAGTACACCGCTCAGGCGCGGGCCGAACGGGCGGGGGAGGTGCATAAGAAGCTGCCGAAGGCGAGCCTGTCAATCGAGGAGCAGAGTTCGCTCCACCTCGCTGCCCAGCTACGGCACGATCTGAAGGTGACCATCGAGGCAGAGGGGAACTGGCCCGGCCACGCGCCTTCGATCGCGGGAGCCCTGAGCGTCCTGGAAGGATACGATCCGAGCGACGTCGAAGATCTGCGGATCTTCATCGAGCAGCGAGATGGAGCGTACAACGTGAGCACGAGCCTTTCGCTCGTGGTCAATCTCCTCAGCGAGCTGAACCGTGATTTTGATCTGTTCTACAAGACCGCCGCCGGTCTTGAGGCTACGCTCGGGCACCAGCAGGCCAAGGCTGAGATGAGCATGAGTAACACATTCAAGGTGCAGTTCGAAAGAACGAGGATGGTCTCCCTCTCACTCAAGGTCGAGTTCTGAATGCGGAGATTCGTCGCCCAGGGTTTCGGCGTAGTCGCGTGACCTCCGGTTTGTTATCACGTGAGTCCGAGTAGTGCGAGCGGTCGGTGAGCGTCGCGGGCGCTGCGGCGGCGATGTTGGTCACGCCGACGAGTTTCAAGGCGCTGATGGCCAGGTTGCCATAGGTGACCATGGCGCGCGGTACGTTGCCGATCCGACGGCTGATCACTCTTGGTGAAGACGGGCTGCGTCGGCGATGCGGAGAATTTCGGCAGCTTCGCGGAGGAACTCCTGTCCGCGTTCGGTGGCGGCGAGGGGTCTGACGGAGCGGTCGATGATCTGGAAGCCAACTGCCTCTTCGACACCGATGACTCGTTGGCGGAGTGCGCTGTCGGTCCCGGCGCCGTCGCTTCGGGCCGCGGCGGCGAAGCTGGGGTGGCCGGAGATCTGGGTGATGGCTCGCAGCCGGTTGAGGGCTTGCGAGTTCATGACTACTTTGCGCATGTCCTCGGACAAGGGGCGGTGAAGGTGCAGGTGTCCGACGGCGTTGTAGCACTGCCCTCCAGCGGGGCGGATCGTGATGCCCCAGGCTTTGGCCATTCTGGTGAGGTGGTAGTGGGTGACGCGGCGTTCGCGGGCGAGGTTGGCGATGTCGCGTTGGCGTTCGACGTACTCGTGGTGGAGCCATTCGCGGGTGATGTCAGGGCGGTCCGGAATTCGTCGTGGCCGGGGGCGGAGTGGGATGCCGTCTTGCCGGAGGAGCCGGCGGACTGTGTCGGGGCTGCAGGACGCCAGGTTGGCGATGTGCGTGAGTTCCAGTTTCTGGTTTACGTAGAGGTCGTGGAGTCGGTCCGGGGCGAGAATGCCTTCGCGGGTCTTGGCCGTTCTCACGGTCCGTGCGCTGAGGTGCTTGCCGATCACGTCGCTGGGGGTGGCTGCGCCGGTCGCCGTGAGGTCGCAGTAGAGGCGGACGTGTTCTGTGGCCAGGCCGAGGGCACCGGCGGTCTCGCGGACGGTGCCGGACGTTGCGAGCAGGTCGCGGAACTCGTCCTCGACGATGTCTGCGGGGGAGAGGCCGGGCCATCGGACGGCGGTCACCCAGGCATCGGGTGGTTCCCAGGTGACGGGTTCGATGATCTTGTGGTGGGTGAGGTTGTCCTTGGCCTGCCGGCGGAGGAACGAGCGGAGGGCGCGGGGCGCATGGAACCGGAACTCCGAGCAGTGCCATGCGAATCGGTAGGACGCCCCTTCGGGCGGGGGATGAACCTCGCCGGTCAGCAGCATCAGGAGATACGCACGCATGAGGAGGACGCGATGCTGCTGACCGGGATTCCAGCCCTGCTGGGCGCATAGCCATGTATATGCATCGAGATCGAGGGTGACTGTGGCGCTGGTGAAGGTGGCTCGCCGTCTGGCGTAGTCGATAGGGGAGCCGTGCTGGTCCAAGGCGCGGGCGAGTTGGGCCAGTGTGGATGCCAGTGGGGTCAGATCGTGATCGAGGTAGAGGCGTCGTTCGATGCTGTCGCGGTCGGTGTTGATCTCCTGGTTGCCCAGGAGCGGGCCGACACGTTCGAAGTTCAGCTGGGGCGGTCCGCCGGGAAGCAGGAGGAAGCTGCTGCAGCCGCGGCGGAACGTGCCCGCGCGGGGGTCTTTGCTGTTCTTGGGCCGTGGGAGCAGGCGCATCGTCCATCCGGGCCAGAGCATCGCAGGGATCATGGCCGCCCGGCGGGTGATGGCGTCGGCGGGGAGGTCCGGCCAGCGTGGTCGGGGGCTGGCACTGGCATAACGAAGTCGGGCGTGCAAGGTGGCGCGGGGGTCGAGCTTGGCCAGCACGCGCCCGACCAGCTCGGGACCGCTCCAGGTCCATCGGCCGGCCATCGCGCCGATGTTGTTCTTCGAGGCTTTCAGCAGTGAGCGGTCGGCTTCGAGGATCCACTCGAAGAGTGCCTCGTGGTCGGCATGGCCGGGGTGGAGGGCGATGCGGGCCAGTGCGGTGCCGACGGCGGCGTTGTGGGCGTCGTGCCCGACGTCCTCGCTGGTCAGTTGCGGTAGCTCTCCGCCGCATTCGGCCACCACGGTGTGTACGACTTCCGGCGCCCGGTCCGCGATGGTGTGCAGACCTCGCAGAATGCGCCAGGCCAGGGCGTAGAGCTGCTTGACCTCGGCCAGCGCGGTCGGCCGTGCGGCCGGTTCGCCGTTCAGCAGGGTGGTGATGTGCTGCTGGGCGGCCAGTACGAATCCCGAGGCGGGCAGCGGGGTGGCCAGGGCCTGCGTAAGGTCAGCTCCGCAGGCCGCTCTGAGGCCGAGACTGCTGTGGGCCCGCGTGCAGGCGCCTGTTGCGCGGGGGCCGAGCCGTCTTGCCTTCCAGGGGTGCGGGGGCTGATGGCAGTCGGGACAGAAGTCCAGCAGCAGTGTGTGGTGGGTGGTGCAGGCGAAAGCCCACGGGAGGCGCCAGAAGACCGGCCCGCGGCCGGCGTTATCGCCCAGGCACCCAGGACAGTAGCGGGCTCGGCTTCCGCTGAATCTCCAGGCCGGTGGTCTGCTCAGCTTGCGCCGGTCGGGCAGGATCGCCACTGCCAGTCCGTCGTAAGGTTCGAGCGTCATGCTGGTGAGTGCCTGCCGTTCGACGCCGGTGGCCCGCTCCAAGGCAGCCGCTTCGTCGGCGGTGAGCCGTAGCGCGAGGTGTGACGTGCGGGCGCCGGGCATCCCGGCGGCTTCGAGGAAGACGCTGTCGGTGACGCGTAGGCGCCGGGCGTAGGCGCCGATCCAGCTCTCCAAGGCCTCGCCGGCCACTGGCGGACCACGAGGGGGATGCGGTCGGGAGTCCAGAGTGTCACGCCGGCCGCTTCAGGGACGGTGAGCGCAGACCGGGCCGCGTGGTCAAAAGCCCTGCCTTGATCGCGGCATCGAGTTCCAGGCGGGCCTCCTCCGCCGCCGCGTCGTTCTTGACCCCGTTCATCAGGTCTTCGTCAAGGCGCTCGTGACCGCGGCGGATCGCCCGCAGACAGCCGCGGTTGATCAGCGACATCAGCGAGGCGAAGTGCCCGGTCGAGCGGGCGTAGAGGTAGTCCGAAAGATCCTCGGCCAGCATGCCGGGGAACTTCTCCGCGAGGACCAGTTGCTGTTCGATCGTCTTCAGCAGCGTCCTCCACTCCAGACGGCCCTGCTCGCTTTCGACATCGAAAGGCCGCAGGGTCAGCGGGGTGGTGCGGCGCCCGAACTGGGCGAAGAGAGAGTCTCCGTGGCCCATGCCTTCCTTGAGGATGCCGCGGTGCTGGACTCCGACACCCACATAGATCAAAGTGACCGGGAAGACGTTCGACAGATACTTCAACTGGTTGGCCATCCTGGCCGAGTTGGTTCTCGAACCCGCCAGGAAGTGGACATCATCCACGATGATCGCGGTGGTCTTCATGCTCAGCACCGCATCGACGGCCCGCTCGGCCAGAGTGTCGGCGTCCCCGGTGACCGGCAGGCCGTAGAAGCGGCAGATCGAGGCATTCAGTCCGCGGATCTGCGTGTTGCCGCTCAAAGCGATGTAGATCACCGGGACCCTGCGGTCCCCGCTGGGCGTGGTCTCCCCTCGCAGGGCGACCTGCTTGCGGTAGAGGCCGCAGCCGTAAGCCCGCACGGCCGTACTCTTCCCCAGCCCTGGATAGGCGTCCACCAGCGCGGCCGGCTTGGTTTTGTCGCCGTCGTGCCGGTTCGACTCCACGATTTCCGCAAGCTCATCGTGCAGGGCGAGGAGTTGGGGCGTGTCGATCGGGCCGATGTTGGCGTGCCAGACCTCCCGCCCGTCGTTGTGCACCAACAGATCCCGCGGCGAGAGGTTGGCGAGTTGGGCCCGGGTGAGTTGCTTGGGCTTGATGCGGTCCGGGCCGTTGACCTCCTGCAGCCAGCCTGGAAGCCGGGTGGGCGAGTACTGGCGGTCGTCGCCTTCGAACGGCGCGAGGCGCTCGGCCGCACTCAACGGCTCTCCCAGATGTCGGCGTAGTACTCATCCTCATCGACCAGGCCCGCGGTCTCCTCGTCTGCCGGGGCTGCCTCGCATTCCTCGTCCTCGTCATCGTCCCCGCCCAGGTCCTCATCCGCAGACGCAATCACCTGCAAATCCGGTGCTGCCTGGTGGCCCGCTCCCGCGTCCGGCGAACTGAGCGCTGCCAGACGGCGCACGGAGGGGAGTTCGGCGATCTCGTCGTCTTCGGGGCCGCCTTCGCCGACCAGCCGCAGACGGTCCTGCGACAAGCGCACCGCCATGCGCCGCTCGGACCGATCCTCGGTCAGCCCGGCACCCCAGCGTTCCAGCAACTCGATCAAGGCGCGCTTGGTGTCCGGGAAACGATGCGTCTTGGCCGCGATCCGGCGTGCGTACTTCAACGCTTCCAGGCTAGCCGGCCCGTTCAGGGCCGGGGCGTGCTCCCAGCCCAGGGTGTGCCACAGGTGAGGCTGCTTCGGATCCTGGAAGTAGATCTTTCTGATGTCGGCGCGATCCACGGCGACGGGCCATTTGCCGGCGTGCTCGCCGCGGTGCGGGCTGATCTGATTGCGGTAGGCGTCGAGCCCGTCGCCGTTGTAACGGAGCCCGTTGATCTCCACCCCGTAGTGGTGGATGGGGCACCACTCCTCTTCCAGGAACTCGAACGCGAGGCCCGGCCTGGACGGGATGCGCAAGGGCCCCGCCCGGTTCACCCCGTGCTCGAACATCTCCAACGGGCTCAGCTTCAGACCCGGGATCTCCGGGACCGTCAGCCCTCGGTGGTGCCGCCTGTGATAGATCAAAGTGATCCACTCGCGGATGATCATCTCAAGCTCGTCCAGGAAGAAGTACGCCTCGTCCTCCACCTTCTCTCCCCGGCTGTGCACGTCCGGCCCCTTGTAGCCGGGAAGTGCCGCCAGTAGCCCCTGGTTCAACGTTTTGAACCACCGCTCCACCGGCTTGTCGGTCGGCGTATAGGGGCGAGCCGGCTGCAGGGAGATGTCGAGCTTCGCGCTCACGCTCGCGATGTGGTTCGAGACGTAGATCTTGCCGTGGTCGTAGATGATCGTCTCCGCCGCGACTGCGGGCAGCAGCGGCTGGCCGTGCGCGTCCACCAGCTTCTCCGCGTCGAACACCACCGTGGAAGGAACCCCGCAGTACGGAAGCGGCTCGCCCGTTCCGGCAGACGACACCTCCCGCGGTCGGATCGTCTCGAACAGGACACCGGCCACGTCGGTCGACTTCGTCGATACCGGCGTCAGACGCAACCCGGTGATCACCTTGCTGTAGAGGTCCATCGCGACCGTGAGCTCGCACTGCACCCACCGGCACGTCACCGGCTCCATCGCGAAGACATCCAGACTGTTGGTGTCCAACACGATGTACTCACCCGGCCGCGTCGCACGCAGTCTGCCGAAGACCCCCTGCGGACGGTTCGCAATTGACCGCTTCCCCTTCGTGCTGCCATCGAACGCGTTCGTCCCCCGGCTGAGCTCCTTCAGCAGTGCGTACCCGTTCGTCTGCTTCGGAATGCTCACCACACCGGGGCCGTACTCCTTGACCACACGCTCTTCGATCTCCATCAGCACCAGACCACGAACGGGCCGGCTGGACTTCTTCAGGCTCCCGATCACCGAGCGCGCCATCTCCAACCAGCGCGGATCCACGCGGTCCAGCACGCTTGTGTGCTGGCGCTTGCTCACCAGGCCCGCTGGCCCCGACTCCTCCACCAGTGCCACCCACCGGCGCACCGTGGTCACGCTGACGCCGAGTTCCGCAGCCTTTGCCTCGTACCGGTGCATCAAGGGCACTCCCGGCGCGTAGTCAGGTCGCGGTTCACCCTCCAATGCCATCTCAGCAGAGCCCAACCGGTAGCTGGATCGCACCTCCTGGACATGCCGGAACCGGGTGGTGAGCGCATCGTCCTCCGCGGTGCTGAGCTCACCCAGCGTCGCTGTGACCGCCGGCTGTGCAGGTGGCGCTTCCACCAGGAACTCGGTGGAGGGATGGGCCATCAGCACCGACAGATCGATCTGCCGCCACGTGGGACGGCCTTCCGCCGAGATCTGCTGCAGGAGAATACGGCGGCCTTCGATCTCCGCGATGGTGAACTGCTCGCCGTCATAGGTCAGCGACAGGCCTGTCCGAAGCGGTGTAGTCCAGGTGTTCACGCGGACCTCCGCAGTACCCAGTCGCCACTCAGCGGACGAGACAGATCGGTGGTCAGCCGTCCTGACCACACCAGGGCCAGCAAAGGCGGTCGTGCCTCGTAGTCGGGGCGCCCGGCTGCCAGACGACGCTCAGCGTCCGCAAGCTGGTCTCCGTCCCGCACCGTCTGCCAGGCCCGCTCGATATCGGCCTCGGGGACCACCCCAGGTCGGCGGTATGCCGCCAGGAAGCGGACATTCTCCAAGAGCACGCGATCCGCCCCGGACCAGATCTCGTACTCCCAGCCATGCCGCTCGATCAACTCTCCGGGCCAGGCCAATGCCTCCACAATCTTCGGATCGGCAAGCCGGTCGGCTGGCTTGACGTTGACCACGCGTACTGTCCCTGACGCCATGACCAGCAGAAAGTCCGGAACATGCCGACGAACGCGATCCCGGACCCGGGCCGTCAGATGACATGGCTGGGCGTAAATCTCACGTACCGCAGGATCCATGTCGGCCAGGAGCAGCCGGGCTAACTCCAGCCGGCTCTCGTAGACGACGGGCCCAGCCATCGTCGTTGATGCGTATCGCCCCGAGTAGTGCGTCTGGCCGTGCACGGAGCGAAAACTCCGCCAGGGCACCGACCAGGTGAAATCCGCCAACCGCAGATCCGAGAAAGGGACCTTGCGCACCGACGTGTCGTCGTACCGGATCGACGCCGTGGTCGGCGCACTCTTCTTGCCGGATCGCATTGGAATCTGAACGACCATAGGAGCGAACGTAGTTACTGATCGCAGTCAGTGCCCACGGAATGGCGAAAATGCCCAATCGCTGTCCATTTCGTATGGGCAGTGTCCATCAAAATGCGGAACCTACACGACGTCACAGACGGGCGGCCTTGAGGGACATGTGGAGCAGCAGCCGGTCCTCGCCGTTGTGGAGGTCGAGACCGGTGAGCTGTTCCACGCGGGACAGGCGGTAGTAGAGCGTCTGGCGGTGGATGTTCAGGGCGCTCGCGGTGCGGCCCGCCTGGCCGGCGCAGTCCAGGAAAGCCTCCGCCGTGCGGGCCAGTTCGGCGTGCGCGGGTTCGAGGAGGGGGCGTACGGCGGGGTCCACCGGGTGGCCGGGCCCGCTGTCGGGGAGTGCGGCCAGCAGGCGGTACGGACCGATGCCCGACCACTGGGCGACCGGGCCGAGGTGGGGGCGGGCCAGGGCCGCCCGCGCGGCGGCGGAAGCCTCGCGCCATGCGCCCGGCAGGTCGTCCAGTGCCCGTACGGGGTTGCCGATGCCGACGACCGGGCCGGCTGAGGTGAGCAGGTTGGCGGCTGCCTGGTGAGCGGGGGAGAGGTCGGTCTGCGTACGGATCCTGATCAGGGCGGCGAGGCGCGGCCCGGCCGGGCCCGGCACCGGCAGGAGGCACAGCGCGGCCGCCCCGGGGACCGTACGTACACCCGGCGCGGGATCCGTCCAGGGGGCGACGCACAGCAGGGCGTACGGTCCCGAGTCGCCCAGCGCCGCACCCAGCGAGTCCAGCGCGGCGGAGCGGCTGTCGGGGGAGTCCGAGGTCAGCAGGGTCAGCAGGTGGGGGCCGAGGTCGGCGCGGGCGCGGGCTTCGTCGGCGAGCAGCTCACCGATCCTGGCGCAGACCGCCATCGCCGAGGCGGGGACGGGCCCGGGCGGACCGCCCTCCCCGGCGAGCAGCCACACGTAACCGTGGACGATGCCCCGATGCCGTACCGGCAGGCAGAGCCGGCCGCGCAGCACGCCCGCGGCGGGGTCGGCGGGGATGTACACCGGCGCTTCCGCGGTCGCGATGCCGAACTTCTCGAACCAGGCGCGCACCTCGGCCGTCGAGCGGCGGGTGAGGATGGAGCGCGTACGGACGGGGTCCAGGGTGGTTTCGTCGAAACCGCTGCCGCTGTCGTGCGCGCCGAACGCGATCAGGCGAAAATCGCGGTCCTCCAGCGTCGCGGGGGCGCCGAGCAACGCCGAGATCTCGTCGACCAGGTCCTGGTAATCGCCTTTCACGTTTCCCATTCTCGCATCCCTTCAGACATCTGTATGAGATACGGGACACGGATGCGTGACAGGTGTCGATGGCTCGCCGTGCGAGCGATCCTTAGATTTCACGGTGGTTATCCGTGCCGTGCCGATTTTCCCTGGTCGCGGCCCCCTTCAAGCCTTTTCCGTGGAGGTGCCCCGTGCTGGGTCCCGTGATCCTCGCCGCTTCGCGCAGCGACAGAATGCGCCGCTTCGTGTCGGCTGCGCCGGGCACCAAACAGGTCGTCGGCCGGTTCATCGCCGGTGAGACGGTCGAGCAGGTCATCCCGATCGTCCAGGACGCCGCCGGCAAGGGGCTGGAAGTAACCCTGGACGTCGTGGGCGAGGACATCACCACCCGCGAGCAGGCCTTCGCCGCGCGTGACGCGTACCTGGACCTGGTCGAGCACCTCAAGGGCCTGGGCCTGGGCGAGCGGGCCGAGATGTCGGTGAAGCTGTCGATGTTCGGCCAGGCGCTGGAGGGCGGCCACGAGCTGGCGCTCGCCAACGTCCGGCCGGTCGTCGAGGCCGCTGCCGCGATCGGCACCACGGTCACGCTGGACGCCGAGGACCACACCACGCTCGACTCGATGTTCGCCATCCACGAGGAACTGCGGAAGGACTTCCCGCAGACCGGCTGTGTGATCCAGGCGTACCTGTTCCGCACCGAGGACGACGCGCGCCGTCTGTCCGGGGCCGGCAGCCGTGTCCGTATCGTCAAGGGCGCCTACAAGGAGCCCGCCGGCGTCGCGTTCCAGGACAAGGCCGAGATCGACAAGGCGTACGTCCGGAGCCTCAAGATCCTGATGGCGGGGGACGGCTACCCGATGATCGGGTCCCACGACCCGCGACTGATTGCCATCAGCCAGGAGCTCGCCCGGCGCGCAGGGCGCAAACTGGATGAGTACGAATTCCAGATGCTGTACGGGATCCGCAGCGAAGAGCACGTGCGGCTCGCGGCAGAGGGCCACCGGATGCGTGTGTACACCGCGTACGGCACCGACTGGTACGGCTACTTCATGCGACGCCTCGCGGAGAAGCCGGCCAACCTGCTGTTCTTCGTCCGCTCGATGATCACCAAGAACTGACTCACCCCTCACGAAGACGAAGGAGTCACGAACTCATGGACGCTGTGACCCAGGTCCCCGCGCCGGTCAACGAGCCGGTGCACACCTACGCGCCCGGTTCGCCGGAGCGTGAGCGCCTCGAAGCCAAGCTCAAGGAGCTGGCCGAGAACCCCCGCGACCTCCCGATGACGATCAACGGCGAGAAGCGGATGGGCGGTGGCGAGCGTTTCGACGTCGTACAGCCGCACAACCACCGGGCCGTACTCGGCACCGCCGCCCACGCGACCAAGCAGGACGCGCAGGACGCGATCGACGCCGCACTGGCCGCCGCTCCGGCCTGGCGCGCCATGTCCTTCGACGACCGCGCGGCGATCATCCTGCGCGCCGCCGAGCTGCTGTCGGGCCCGTGGCGCGAGACGCTCGCCGCCTCGACCATGCTCGGCCAGTCGAAGACCGTCCAGCAGGCCGAGATCGACACCCCGTGCGAACTCGTCGACTTCTGGCGCTTCAACGTCAAGTACGCCCGTGACCTGCTCGCCGAGCAGCCGCCGGCGAACTCCCCGGGCGTGTGGAACCGGCTGGACCACCGTCCGCTGGAGGGCTTCGTCTACGCGATCACGCCCTTCAACTTCACGGCCATCGCGGGCAACCTGCCGACCGCTCCCGCCCTGATGGGCAACGTCGTGGTCTGGAAGCCGTCCCCGACGCAGACGCACGCCGCCGTGCTGCTGATGCAGCTGCTCGAGGAGGCCGGTCTGCCCAAGGGCGTCATCAACCTGGTCACCGGTGACGGCATCGAGGTCTCCGAGGTCGCCCTCAACCACCGCGACCTGGCCGGAATCCACTTCACCGGCTCGACCAAGACCTTCCAGTACCTGTGGAAGACGGTCGGCAACAACATCGAGAAGTACCGCACGTACCCGCGTCTCGTCGGCGAGACGGGCGGCAAGGACTTCGTCGTCGCGCACCCGAGCGCCGACCGCGCCGTCCTGAAGACCGCGCTGACCCGTGGCTCCTTCGAGTTCCAGGGCCAGAAGTGCTCGGCGTCCTCGCGTGCGTACGTCCCGGCCTCGATCTGGAACGACGGCTTCAAGGAGGAGTTCGCGGCGGAGGTCGACGCCATCGCCATGGGCGACGTCACCGACCTGTCGAACTTCATCGGCGCCGTCATCGACGAGCGTTCCTTCGCCAAGAACAAGGCCGCGATCGACCGCGCCGCCGCCGACCCGACGTGCACGATCGTCGCGGGCGGTACGTACGACGACTCGGTCGGCTACTTCGTCCGCCCGACGGTCATCGCGTGCACGGACCCTTCGAGCGAGGTCTTCACGACCGAGTACTTCGGCCCGATCCTCGCCGTCCACGTCTACGAGGACGAGAAGTACGACGCCATGCTGGAGCAGATGGAGTCGGCGTCCGACTACGCCCTGACCGGCGCCGTCATCTCCCGTGACCGCGCGGCGGCGGCGTACACGATGGACAAGCTGCGCTACGCCGCGGGCAACTTCTACATCAACGACAAGTCGACCGGCGCCGTCGTCGGCCAGCAGCCCTTCGGCGGCGGCCGCGCTTCGGGTACGAACGACAAGGCCGGCGCCCCCCAGAACCTCCAGCGCTGGACCCTGACCCGGGCCATCAAGGAGACCCTGGTCCCGCCGACCGACTACACCTACCCGCACCAGGGCTGACAGCACCGCGGCGCGCGGCCTCCGGTCGCGCGCCCCGCGAGACCCCGCCCCCGTCCCGGCCCCCACGCCGGACGGGGGCGGTTTGGTGTGCCGCCCCGGAGGTCAGATCTTGCGCCAGCGGGCCATCGCGAACGAGAAGAGGCCGAACATGGCCAGGCCAACGGCTATCAGGACCAGCAGCCACGGGCCCGCCGGCGTGTCGGCGAACGAGCGGAGGGTGTCGTCGATGCCCTTCGCCTTGTCCGGTTCGTAGTCGACCGCGGCCTTGACCGCGAAGCCGCCGAGGACGGCGAAGACGGCGCCGCGCGCGACACCGCCCGCCACGCCGGTGACGTCGACGGCCTGGCGGGTACGGCCGTGCAGCGCGCTCATCTTGAGGTGTTTGTGGTACTTGCGCAGGGCGGCGCGGCTCGCGATCCACAGGCCGGTGACCGCGATGGCCAGGCCGCCGATGCCTACGATCCACTGGCCGCCGGGGAGTTCCATGGCCCTGGCCGTCACGTCCTCCGACTGCTTGTCGCTCGATCCGCTGCCGCTGCCGCCCGTGCCCGCGGCGAACGACAGCACGCTGTACGCCACGAAGCCGTAGAAGAGAAAACGCGCCAGGGAGAACAGGCGCTTGCGGGGCTTGTCGCCGTCGGGTCCGGCCGCGCCGAAGAAGGCTTCGGAAAGCCGCCACAGCGCCATGCCCACCAAGGCGATGCCCAGGGCCCAGAGCAGGAACGAACCGAGCGGCTGCGCGGCCACCTCCGTGAGCGCGCCCCCGCGGTCCGCCTCCTGGCCGCCGTCGCCGAACGCGATGCGCAGCGCCAGTCCGCCGACCAGCAGGTAGAGCACCCCGCGTGCCACGAATCCCCAGCGCGCGGCGGCCTCCATGGCCGAGCTGTTCGAAGCCTGCCGTGCCCTGAGTTTGCCTCTTCTGCCGAGTGCCGCTGTGCCCATGTTCTCGCCTCCTTCGTCTGAGAGCGTGTGCCCCGAAGCGGGCGCCGGAACCGGTGCGGGCATGTGACGTGGCGTCGACGCGCCCTTGTGGATTGGCAATGGGCATGTCAAATTCCTCGGCGATGTCTCTGTTCCCCACGGAGACCTGACCGAGGAGACCCCCCCATGAGACGCATGCTCCGTGCGCGCACATCCCTGACCGCCTTGATAGCCGTCGGCGCGCTCGGCCTCGGCGCGGCCCCCGCCGGCGCCGGGACCACCGCCGAAGCCGCCGCCGCGGGCCCGGCGACGTACCGCCTCGACTCCGAGCTCGCCCAGCGCCTCGGCGACGACACCGCCGGCAGCTACATCGACCGCCGCACCGGCGACCTCACCGTCACCGTCACCAGCGACCGCGCCGCAGAGCAGGTCCGCGCGGCGGGCGCCGTCGCGAAGCGTGTGGAGCGCGGTGCCGCGCGGCTGGAGGCGGCCATGGCGGCGCTGGAGTCCGGAGCGAAGATCACCGGTACGTCGTGGGGCATCGACCCGAGGACCAATCAGGTCAGCGTCGAGGCCGACCGGTCCGTGTCCGCACGGGAGCTGGCCCGGCTGAGGAAGGTCGCGGACGCGCAGGACGGGGCGGTGCGCATCTCGCGCGTACCGGGGACCTTCAAGCGCGAGGTGGCGGGCGGCGACGCGATCTACGGCGGCGGGTACCGCTGCTCGGCCGCGTTCAACGTCTCCAAGGGCACGACGCGTTACTTCGTGACGGCAGGCCACTGCACGAACGACGTCGCCAACTGGTCGGCCACGTCCGGCGGTCCGGTGATCGGCGTCCGGGAGGGAACCAGCTTCCCCACCAACGACTACGGCATCGTCCGTTACACGGACGGCTCGGCGCCCGCGGGCAACGTCAACCTCTACAACGGCAGTTACCAGGACATCGCGTCCGCCGCGAACGCCGTCGTGGGCCAGGCCATCAGGAAGAGCGGCTCCACGACCAAGGTGACCAGCGGCACCGTCACCGCCGTCAACGTCACCGTCAACTACGGCGACGGCCCCGTCTACGGCATGGTCCGCACCACCGCCTGCTCGGCCGGCGGCGACAGCGGCGGCGCGCACTTCGCCGGCAGCGTCGCGCTCGGCATCCACTCGGGCAGCTCCGGCTGTACGGGCACCAATGGCTCCGCCATCCACCAGCCGGTCAAGGAAGCCCTGTCGGTGTACGGCGTGAACGTGTACTGAGCGCGCCGGGCCGCCACCCCTCCGCCGGGGGTGGCGGCCCTGACAGAGTGCGGTGCATGAATCGGATCCGTACCGCACACACCGCCGACCTCGGCCCCGCCACCCTCCACGAGATCCGCGCCCTCCTGGACGCCGCCTTCGGCGGCGACTTCGGTGCGGACGACTGGGACCACACCCTCGGCGGCATACACGCCCTCGTCCACGACGAGCACGGCCGCCTCGCCGCCCACGGCAGCGTCATCCAGCGCCGGGTCTTACACCGCGGCAGGTCGCTGCGCACCGGTTACGTCGAAGGGGTGGCCGTAAGGGAGGACCGCCGCAGGGAGGGGCTCGGCGGCCTGGTGATGGAGGCGCTGGAGCGGGTGATCGACCGGGCGTACGTCCTCGGGGCGCTCTCGGCGTCCGACGACGGAGCGGCGCTCTACTCGGGGCGTGGGTGGGTGGTGTGGCCCGGACGGATCGCCGCGCTCGGCCCCTCCGGCACCGTCCGCCTGCCCGACGACGAGGGGACGACGTATCTGCGCCCCGTGGAGGGGCTCCCCGACGCCTCCGACACCCTGTTCTTCGACTGGCGCGGCGGCGACGTGCTCTAGCGGCCCCGGCGCACGCCCCTGCGCCGGTGATGACGACGAACGGCCACGCGCTCGCGGAGGCGTGGCCATGATCGCGTCTCAGATAGTAGGAAGTCCGAGTAATTGTGGAGACAGACAGTCCGGCCTCGCTTAGCGTGATAGAGCCGAACGTCTCGCTCCATCAGCGAACGGCGGTCGTGAGCCCGTGCCCCATGCAGGTAACCCCTGCGGCACCTGCTCCCCGCCCATTCCGGCGCCCTGAAATCATTCTGATCTCAAGGAGTCGATCACCATGGCCGAGACCGCCGTCCGCCGCGTCCGCCACACCCCACGCTCGAACGACACCGACCGCAAGCAGGCCGCCGCAGCCCTCCAGCGTGCGCTGGACCGCCGCGACAACGGCGGCGCGACCGGCCACTGATCCGCGGGCCGCGCCCCCTCGCCGCTGCCTAACGGCTGCGCCGGATCTCGAAGTAGTCGACGCGCTCGCCCGATCCGGCGAGCGCGGAGACCTTCAGGCTCGGCGACGTACCGGCCTCGGCCTCCACCGCGAGGAACGAGAAGCCGGTGTACCGCACCCGTGACCACTCCACCGTGTCGGGGTCCGGCAGCCGCAGCTTCGTCCAGTGGAAGCTGACGATGTGGTCGTGGTCGTGGACGTTGCCCTCGTAGCTGTCCTTCACGCCGGGCCCGAACCCGTACAGGTCCTTGCCCGCGCCGCCCGCCGTGACGTACACGATCCCGTCCCGCGTCGGATCGGTCGAGGCACCGACGGGGACCGGCTTGCCGACCTCGCCGCCCTTGATGGCATCCGTGCGCTCGTACACGTGGTTGTGCCCGTTGATCACCAGGTCGACCTGGTGCTTGGTGAAGAGCGCGAGCCACGCGTCGCGCACGCCCCCGTCCGAGGCGTGCGTGGACGTCGAGTACACGCAGTGGTGGAAGAAGACCACGATGAAGTCGATGCCGGCCTGCCGCCGCAGCTCGCCCAGCCGCTTGTCTAGCCAGGCGCTCTGCGCGCCGTCCGTGTAGCCCTTGTTGGCGGGTATCTCGTGCGACACGTCGTTCGCGTCCAGCGCCACGACGCCGACATTGCCGTACGTGAAGGAGTAGATGCCGGGGGCGTTCTTCGCGTCGGGGCCGTTTTCCGGCAGCGACCAGCGGGCGGACTGGCCGCCGTAGCCGTTGGGGGAGTACCAGGCCTCCATGTCGTGGTTGCCGGTCGTCACCATCCACGGCACGCGCGACGCCACACTCTCGGTCTGCGCCAGGAACTGGTCCCACACGCGCGCGTCGTACGTGTCCGACTCCTTGCCCTGTCCGCTGCTGTCCGCGTAGCAGATGTCGCCCGCGTGCAGGTGGAAGGACGGGTTCTGACCGAGGATCAACTGGTCGTTGGCGAGGGCGTCGTAGCTGACCCCCTGGTCGCCGAAGGCCGTGAAGACGAACGTCTCCGGCCGCTCGGGCGCCGTACGGAACGAGCCGATCGTCGACAGGCGCGAGGCGTCGGCCGGGTCGAATCCGTCGTGTCCGACGCCGTAGTAGTACGTCGTCCCGGGCTTCAGCTCGTCGAGCCCCACGTGCAGGTAGAACTGGTCGACCGCGGGCAGCTTCCGCGACAGCGACGGCGTGTGCAGAGCCCGCACCTCCGCCTCGATCTTCCGGCTCAGCTCCCACGGCTTCAGCCCCACCCGCACGTACGGCCCCTTCACGGCGAAAGGCACCTGCCACGAGATCCGCATCTGCGTCTTCGGGTCGGTGCCGAAGGCGAGATGGCGGCCGAACGGCGCCACCAGCGAGCCGTCCACCCGCGCGGTGACCGAGGAGGGCAGCAGGGCGGGGAAGCCGGCGTACGCCGGGCTCGCGCCGCCGAGCAGGGCTGCGCCGCCCACGGTGGCGGCGGACGACGCGATCACGCGCCTACGGGAGAGTTTCGTACGCAGATACTCGTGCTGCTCCGGCATGGTCATGCGGCGCGCGATCTGCTCGGGGATACCGGTGCGGGGGGTGTCGGCCATGGGAAAAACTTCCCAGTAACAACCAACTATGGCCAGTACTAAGGGTGAACAGAGTCTGTCGAGATTTTGAGTCCGAATGGCGGACGGTCGGTGTCAGGGGATGGGACGCGGGAGTAGGGTGCCGACATGTCTCGCAGCCTCAATCTCGCAGTGATCCCTGGTGACGGTATCGGCCAGGAGGTCGTGG
This sequence comes from Streptomyces sp. ISL-99, assembly GCF_018614005.1. Taxonomy (NCBI): domain Bacteria; kingdom Bacillati; phylum Actinomycetota; class Actinomycetes; order Kitasatosporales; family Streptomycetaceae; genus Streptomyces; species Streptomyces sp. ISL-99. The sequence goes on along the minus strand of NZ_JAGGPC010000003.1, from coordinate 6,101 downwards.
CCCAAGGGCTCAAGGTCCTCAACGCCGTCCTCCCCCAGGACGTGAAGCTGCAGACCAAGGAGTACGACCTCGGCGCCCAGCGCTGGCACCGCACCGGAGAGACCCTCCCGGACGCGGAGCTCGACTCCCTCAAGCAGCACGACGCCATCCTGCTCGGCGCGATCGGCGACCCGTCCGTGCCGTCCGGCGTCCTGGAGCGGGGCCTGCTCCTCAAGCTCCGCTTCGCCTTCGACCACTTCATCAACCTGCGCCCGTCGAAGCTGTTCCCGGGCACCGCGACGCCGCTGGCCGGCCGCCCCGAGATCGACTTCATCGTCGTCCGCGAGGGCACCGAAGGCCCGTACACCGGCAATGGCGGCTCCATCCGCACCGGTACGGAGCACGAGGTCGCGACCGAGGTCAGCCTGAACACGGCGTACGGCGTCGAGCGTGTCGTCCGCGACGCGTACGAGCGGGCGGGCGCCCGCCCGCGCAAGAAGCTGACGCTGGTCCACAAGAACAACGTCCTCGTGTACGCCGGCCACATGTGGAAGAACATCTTCGACAAGGTCGGCCAGGAGTACCCCGAGGTCACCACCGACTACCTGCACGTCGACGCCGCGACGATCTTCTTCGTCACCCAGCCGGAGCGCTTCGACGTCATCGTCACCGACAACCTCTTCGGCGACATCCTCACCGACCTCGCCGCCGCCGTGACCGGCGGTATCGGCCTGGCGGCCTCCGGCAACATCAACCCGACGGGTGCCTTCCCGTCCATGTTCGAGCCCGTCCACGGCTCCGCGCCCGACATCGCGGGCCAGGGCAAGGCCGACCCGACGGCCACGATCCTCTCCGTCGCCCTCCTCCTGCGGCACCTCGGCTACGAGGCCGAGGCCGGCCGTATCGAGGCGGCCGTCTCCGCCGACCTCGCGGAGCGCGACGGCAGCACGGTCCGTACGACGGACGAGATCGGCGACGCGCTCGCGGTACGCGTAGCGGGCTGACCCGACGGACTCCTCCCACAGCCGCCGGGTCACAGACACCCGGCGGCTGTGCTTTGCCGCGGCCGGGTGGGACCATCAATCCTGGGCCGCACTACACGCCGTTTCATGCACGCACTCCCACAGGCGATAATCGAACGTGGGGCCGCGGTATGAGGGGAAGCTCGGACGTCCTGCTAGGCGTGAGCGCGGTCCACCACACACAACCGGTGAAGGACACGCACTCATGACGACGCCCACGATCGAGCTCAAGCCCTCCTCGCACCCGCTGTCCGACGCGGAGCGCGAGGCGATCCTGGCCAACCCCGGATTCGGCCGCCACTTCACCGACCACATGGTGACCATCCGGTGGACCGAAGGCCGTGGCTGGCACGACGCGCAGCTCGTGCCGTACGCGCCGCTGTCGATCGACCCGGCCAACATGACCCTGCACTACGCGCAGGAGATCTTCGAGGGCCTGAAGGCCTTCCGCCGACCCGACGGCTCGGTCACCACCTTCCGCCCCGACGCGAACGCCAGGCGCTTCCAGGTCTCCGCGCGCCGGCTCGCGATGCCGGAGCTTCCGGTCGAGACGTTCATCGCGGCGTGCGACGCGCTGGTCCAGCAGGACAAGGCATGGGTTCCGGCGCACGGCGGCGAGGACTCCCTGTACCTGCGCCCGTTCATGATCGCCAACGAGGTCGGGCTCGGTGTGAAGCCGGCCAACGAGTACCTCTTCATCGTCATCGCGTCGCCCGCCGGGGCGTACTTCCCCGGGGGTGTGAAGCCGGTCTCGGTCTGGCTGTCCGAGAACTACGTCCGCGCCGTCCCCGGCGGCATGGGCTTCGCGAAGACCGGCGGCAACTACGCGGCGTCGCTCCTCGCCTTCGCCGAGGCGGCGGAGAAGGGCTGCGACCAGGTGGTCTGGCTGGACGCGCTGGAGCACAAGTGGGTCGAGGAGATGGGCGGCATGAACCTGTACTTCGTGTACGGCGACCGCATCGTCACCCCGGAGCTCACCGGCTCACTCCTCGCCGGCATCACCCGCGACTCGCTGCTCCAGCTGGCCCGTGATCTCGGCTACGAGTCGGCGGAGGGCCGGATCTCCACGGAGGACTGGAAGCGCGACACCGAGAACGGCACCCTCACCGAGGTCTTCGCGTGCGGTACGGCGGCGGCGATCACGCCGGTCGGCTCGGTGAAGTCCGAGGGCGCGGAATGGGTCCAGGGCGACGGGCAGCCGGGCAAGGTCACGATGGAGCTCCGCAAGGCGCTGCTCGCCATCCAGACGGGCACGGCGGAAGACACCCACGGCTGGATCCACGAACTGGCCTGACACCGCCTGTAGTTGTACGCAGGTGGGTATACGCACGTGAGGCCGCGCCCCGGCGAGGTTCGCCGGGGCGCGGCCTCCGCGTTGTTCAGGGGCGTGGGAATGAGGTAACGGCGGGCGCGATACGGGCGTGCCAGGACTCGCCTTCACGGATGAGGCGCGCGCGCAGTTCGTGCGTTCGGGGAGCGCCGGTCTCCCACCAGTGGCGGACAAGGGCGCCGAGGGCTTCGAGTGCCGGGGACTCTGCCTGGTTGGCGATGACGTGGGCGTCGGTGATGACCGCGGCGTGTGCGGCACCGTCCGGGGCCAGGAATCCGATGCCGATGCCAGTGCCTTGGTCAAGGGTCGCTTCGAGCAGGCCGTCGGGGGCGATGGCAATCAGCCAGTTCTTCAGATGGAAGTAGTCGGTGCCTGGTGCTGAGGTCGGCGCGATGCGAGGCGTCTCGGTCAGAGAGGAGAGGAGCGACGCCGCGACGCCCAACTCGTACTCTCCGAGGATAGTGAGCGCGCGTTCCGGCTGCTGCGGGTCGACGGCGCGGCAAGTGGTCTTCAGGGGGAAGGCCGCGATCATGGGCGTGTATCCGCCGTGGTGGATCTCGACTGTGTGTGGCTGGTGGTGATCGTCGACGGTGACGCGGGCGATCGCGTAAGCCCCCGGCAGATCGGCGAGGCGTGCGCCGCAGAGGAGCGTTCCGCCGGGCTTCAGTTGCTGGAGCCAAGCGTCGGGGATGGCCGGCGGGGTGGTGCCGACGAGGATGCGGTCGTACGGGGCGCTGGGCGGGTAACCGAGGAGGCCGTCACCCACGGCGACGGTGACCCGGTGCCCGTGTTCGGCGTAGAGGGCTTCGGCGCGCTTGGCGATGTCGGGCTCGATCTCGATGGCGGTGACGCGCCCTTCTGCTCCGGCCAGTCGGGCAAGGAGCGCGGCGGAGAGGCCGGAGCCGATGCCGATGTCCATGACGTTCGCGCCGGGGTGGACATCGAGCATTCGAAGGTGGCGGTGGGTGACTGCGGCCGGGGTGCAGGGGCGTACGGCCTGCCCGTCGACGCCATGGAACTGCGTGCTCGGCACGGTGCTGATTGCTTGGTCGAGAGCGGGGTGGGTGGGTTCGGGCATCGACTGCTCCTTGCCTCAGATGCGGAGAGTGACGTGGAAGGGGCGGTCCGGGGCGTTCGGCTCTCCGACTGGTCGGCCGCACGCCTCGATCCAGGCGTGCGACTCGCATGGGTCGAAGCGGCAGCCTATGCACCAGTCGACGGACCGGCCGTGCAATGCCGAGTCGAGGAAGGCGGCCAGGGACACCTCCAGGCAGGCGGCGCGGCTGGGAAAGAACCGGCTGGCCCAGTCGCGTGCGGCGACCGTGCTCACGGCCTCTGACACGCTGGCGCGACGTCGGGTGCATCGCTTGGCGACTCGGGCAACGGTGAGGGTGGTGCGTAGCGGGGCGGCTTCGACCAGCATCGTGGCCAAGGCGAGCGTGGCGACGGCCATGAAGCGATCCCGCAGCGGTGGGCGTTCGATTTGCGCGGGTATGGCCATAGGGATGCTCACCGGTGCCACCTCCCGCCGTTGTGGACACGTAGAAGGTGGCGGTCCTGCAGTTGTCGCGCGAGATTCCGCATGTCGGCGCGTACACGCTCGGGGTCGCATCCGAAGTGGGCCGCGACGGCGTCGGCAGCCTCGTCCGCTGTAGCGCCCTCGGCCAGGTGGCGCCACCAGAGTGCGCCGGATCCAGTGAGCGCGTACCACCGGCCCCGGCCTCGTACATCGAGGAGCATGCCGCCGCGTTCGGTGAGCCTCCGCCAACTTGAAGTCGCAGGTCAAAGGGCTGGCGTGACCGGTTCTCGGGATGCTCACGCTGGTCGTGGGCTGCAGTCTGCGAAGTAGACATCACCGCCGCCCGCCACGATCACATCCTGGCCCGCCTGCGCGCCGCCGGTCTTGGCGCCCTCGCGGACCTCGGCTTCCGCGGCCTGGACAACGACGTACGTGACCCCGTGGTCGTCACCGGCTTCACCGCCAGCCGCGCGTACAAGCTCACCCCAGGCCAGAAGACCGCCAACCGAGTCCTCGCCACCGGACGCGCACCGGTCGAACACGGATTCGCCCACCTCAAGAACTGGCGGATCCTCACCAAACTCCGCACCGACCCCGCCCGCGCCACCCACCTTCTGCGCGCCCTGCTCGTCCTGACGAACCTCGAAGTCAACCGCTGACAGATGGTCTACTCCGCAGACTGCCGCCCACGACCAGCGTGAGCACCCCGAGAACCGGTCACGCCAGCCCTTTGACCTGCGACTTCAAGTTGGCGGAGGCTCTGTGGTGCGCAGTGAGGGAACCACCCGCCAGTGCGCACCAGATGCGCTGACCAGCCATGGAAGGTTCACCACCGTCGGCTCTCGAAATGTGAGCCGAACGAGACCGTGCGCCAAGAGGTTTGGTAAGCGAGGCGGTGAGGACGCAGGCGAAGGCTGAAGGCAGACAGCACATCCGCGACTGAGGGGACCGACCGTGAAACTGCTGCGCCGCCTTTTCGCCCGCCGCACCGTCCAGCCCGCTCCCGCGCAGAACCTCCCGCGCTACGCCTGCGACGAGGCACTCGCCTGGACGCCTGCTGCCACGGCTGCTGGCTCGCAGCATCATCAACGACGTCTGGGTCGGCTACCTAGTGGCCACCAGCGGCCACGGCAACCTCGAAGACCTCCTCCTCCCCGACGTCGCCGCTCATTTCGCGGATGGCATGCCGAAGCTCACAGGGGAGGAGCACACGACGGCACAGGCCCCGATCACACAATGATGGGCTCGCTGAGAAGGGCCACAGATGCCCCGTCTGCCTCTCCGGCATGGAACAGAATTGGCAGAACGCGACCGACGCCGAACCAGCCGCAGGCTGATCGCTCATTGCGATGAACTCCACAGATGCTTCACTGCAGCCCCTTGCCTGGTGCGGCCTGCAGGGGCGGCCCTGGCGGCCGCCCCACTCCGAACTGCCGACGCGCGTCGGAAGACCTGAGAAGCCGTTGTCTTTCCGGATGTGACCGCTGAGTTTCCGCTGGTCGGGCACGGTTTCGGTGTCGTCGTGGGAGGGGTTGGACGTTCTGTTCGGCCGCGACGATGCGGAGGTGTCCGGTGGCATCGGTGATGGGGTTGCTTGAGGAGCGGGAAACCGCTGCCCGGGTGCGGGTGGAGGAGCTCCAGGCGGAGGCGGATCGGATCCTGGCTGAACTCGGTGTGGCCGAGGCGGTGTTGGAACGCCGGGCGATTGCGCGTGCGGAGCTGGCCGAGGCCCTGGCCACTGGCGACGATGTGGCAGATCCGCCCCGCCTGGAGGTGAGGGATCCGGCACCTGCGGCCCACGTGGTCAAGGCGCCGTCACCGGGGCGACGGTAGTGCGATGCCGGGAGGGGATGACCGTTCAGGCGCTCGCGCCGGAGTACCGGCGGATCGTTGAGTTGCTTCAGGCCGAACCGGGCGACGGTGAGGGGGTGTCGGCGAAGGAACTGGCGGCCCGGCTGGAGCTGGAGCTGGTGCCGGCGAAGATCGAGGGAGTGCGGTCAAGGGCAAAACGGCTGGTCGAGCGGGAGTGGCTGATGGCGTCGCCGTCGGGCCGGTTCATGCCGCGAGCGTCGTTGGTGCCTGCTGCGGGGAGTTGACCGCCATGCCTGTGGTGGTGCGGGCCAGGCGGCGGGCCATGAGCATGCTCGCCGAGAAGTGGATGAACGCCTCGCTGCTGGCGGGCTGGGTCTCGTAGTCGCGCACCAGGCGGCGCGAGCGCATCAGCCACCCCGTTGGGTCGGCCGCGCGGCGA